>JANWWN010000046.1 GCA_025055435.1 Cyclobacteriaceae bacterium
AACGCCGTATTGCCATTTGTAAGCGGGCGTATGATATCCTGGTAAACAAAGTAAAGTTTCCACCGGAAGACATCATTTTCGATCCGAATATTTTTCCGGTGGCCACCGGCATTGAGGAGCATCGCACCTATGCGCTGGATTTTTTTCGTGCGGCCAAATGGATTCGCGAAAACCTACCTCATGCGCATGTAAGCGGAGGAGTAAGCAATGTGTCGTTCAGCTTCCGCGGTAACCAAAAGGTGCGCGAGGCCATGCACGCAGCCTTTCTCTATCATGCCATACAGCACGGCATGGACATGGGTATAGTTAATCCTACACTGCTCGAAGTGTATGATGAGGTTGAACCGGAGTTACTGGAACGCGTTGAGGATGTGCTGCTTGACCGCAGACCCGATGCAACCGAACGACTGGTTGAGTATGCCGAAAAAGTAAAAGGCACGGTAAAGAAAAAAGAAACAGATGATGCCTGGCGAAATGCTTCGGTTGAGGAGCGCATCACCCATGCATTAGTTAAAGGCATTGTTGAATACATTGAAGCCGATGCGCACGAAGCCCTCCGGAAATACGGTTCACCGCTTGCCGTGATTGAAGGCCCGCTGATGCAGGGTATGAATGTGGTTGGTGATTTATTTGGTGCAGGCAAAATGTTCCTGCCGCAGGTGGTGAAGAGCGCACGCGTGATGAAGAAGGCAGTGGCTTATCTCGAGCCTTATTTATTAGCCCAACAGAAAGCCAATGGTGATGCCGCCCGACCGGCTGCACGTGTACTGATGGCAACCGTAAAAGGCGATGTTCACGACATCGGAAAAAATATTGTTGGCGTGGTACTGGCCTGTAACAATTTTGAGGTGATTGACCTGGGCGTGATGGTACCGGCCGAAAAAATTTTGCAGGAGGCGCGTGAGAAACAAGTGGATATAATCGGCCTGAGCGGACTAATCACACCTTCATTGGACGAAATGGTGCATGTGGCGCGCGAAATGCAACGCGAAAATCTCAACATCCCGTTATTGATAGGTGGAGCGACCACTTCGCGCCTCCATACTGCCGTTAAAATTGACCCGGTCTATGAAGGGCCGGTCGTGCATGTACTCGATGCATCGCGAAGTGTGCCGGTTGTTAGCGAACTGATTAGTCCGGTAGCGCGGGAAAAGTTTGTTCAGCAGGTTAAGCAGGAATACAGCCGTTTACGTCAGGACCACGAAAGCCGTGCCCAGTTGAAGGACTACATCACACTTGAGGAGGCGCGCAAAAATAAAGCGAAAATAGACTGGCAATCCTTTAAGCCGGTTAAACCTACTTTTGCAGGTGTCCGTGAGTTGAAGGATTTTCCGTTAGACATTCTGCGCAACTATATCGATTGGACACCTTTCTTTCAAACGTGGATGCTTAGCGGCAAATACCCGGCTATTTTAGAAGATAAGGTGGTGGGTGCAGAGGCACAAAAGCTGTTTAGTGATGCAAATGCCATGCTCGATGAAATTATTGCTAACCGCGCTCTTCAGGCTAATGCGGTGGCAGCATTCTACCCGGCCAACAGCACCGATACGGATGATGTGAAACTTTACCGTTCGGAGCAGGATGATCTGCCCTTTGCCCGGCTTCACTTCCTGCGGCAGCAGAATAAAAAAGCGCAGGGTCTTCCAAATTTTTGCCTGGCTGATTTCATTGCGCCCGAAAACTCTGCTAAGCGTGATTACATCGGTCTGTTTGCGGTAACCGCGGGTATCGGACTGGAAAAGCTGGTAGAGCGGTTTAAGCAGGTGCATGATGATTATTCGGAAATAATGGTCAAGGCCCTGGCCGACCGCCTGGCAGAAGCGTTTGCCGAATACCTGCACGAGTTGGTACGAAAAACGTGGTGGGCGTATGTTCCTGATGAAAACCTCAGCAACGATGAACTGATTGACGAAAAATACCAGGGCATACGTCCGGCACCCGGTTATCCGGCCTGTCCCGACCATACCGAAAAGCGAATCATCTTTGAGATTCTCGAAGCCGAAAAGCGCGCAGGTATCCACTTAACGGAATCCTTCGCCATGTACCCCGCGGCTTCGGTAAGCGGTTATTATTTTGCTCACCCGCAATCGCGCTACTTTGGACTGGGGAAAATCGGCAAAGACCAGGTTGAAGAATATGCCGTCCGAAAAGGAATGAAAACAGAAGATGTGGAAAAATGGCTTGCGCCTAATTTGAATTACAGCATTTAACAGATATGAAAGTAACCGAGCACCTGAAAAACGCGAATGGCAAAACACTATTTACCATTGAAGTTTTGCCGCCTTTAAAGGGACAAAATATCCGCTCCTTGTTCGATCACCTTGACCCGCTCATGGAATTCAAGCCTCCATTTATTGACGTTACTTATCATCGCGAGGAGTACGTGTATAAAAAGAAAGACAACGGCCTGCTTGAAAAACGCTCGGTGCGCAAACGTCCGGGAACGGTAGGTATTTGTGCAGCCATTCAAAATCATTATAAAGTAGATACCGTGCCCCATATAATTTGTGGGGGGTTCAGTAAAGAAGAAACGGAGAATGCGCTTATTGATTTACATTTTCTGGGCATCGACAATGTCCTGGTGTTGCAGGGTGATGCCATAAAAAATGAGGGCCGGTTTGTTCCCGAGCCGGACGGGCACCGCTATGCTTCGGAGTTGTTGCAACAGGTGGTGGACATGAACAATGGTATTTATCTGGATGATGAACTGTTAAACCCAACGCCTACAAACTTTTGTATCGGAGTGGCCGGCTATCCGGAGAAGCACTTCGCGGCACCCAACATGAAAACTGATTTAAAATATCTGAAATTGAAGGTGGATCTGGGCGCAGATTATATTGTAACTCAGATGTTTTTCGATAATAAAAAATACTTCGATTTTGTTAAGCGATGCCGCGATGCCGGAATTCATGTACCCATCATTCCGGGTATTAAACCCATTACTGCAAAATCACAAATCAATATCTTGCCCACTACGTTTCATATTGACATACCCGAAGCGCTGGCCGATGAAGTTGAAAGGTGCAAAGACAATGAAGCGGCCCGGCAGGTGGGTATTGAATGGGCAATTCACCAATCGAAAGAACTGATAAAAGCAGGTGTTCCTACGCTTCATTTTTATTCCATGGGAAAAGCAGACCCGATTTATAAAATTGCAAAGGCACTTTTTTGATGAGATATATTTCAAGTGATGGTTTAACCTTCCCGTTTAACTACTTCAGCGAATAAATTTTTTCAAAAGTGCATAAGTCGGTGGAAAAGTTGTTCATTACTTTTTTAGTAATTTTTTGGTTAGCACGAATCCTGCTGATACCTTCACATCACTAAGCCAGCCAATGATCGGTTGGCCCACTGACGAGAAAGACAAAAACATCTTTTCTACGGAAAAGATGAACAAAGGGTCTCAGTCAGTTGGGTTGAGTTCGGGTTCTGCTTTGCAGAGTTCAACACGAAGCCGGAGGTATTCCGACCGGTTTTAGCCGATTAAGTTGACTTAGGGTTAAAAGGCAGCCACGGTTGCTTTTTAACAGAACGGGAATACGCAAGTAAAGTTGTTGTATTCCCGTTTTTGTTTGTATACAGCTCGCTGGTGTCGTCCCTCGATCTGTTTCCGTAGGTCTGTACATTTTCTATTTTTGACCGGTAAAACCATTCCCGATGAAAATCAAAATTGCATTCATGGCTTGCTGTATCGGATTGATGCTGGCCGGCTGTTCAACTCAGGAAAAAGGTGAACAACCTGTGGTGTTGTTCAACGGCAAAAACCTGGACGGTTGGATTCCGAAAATTGCCGGATATCCGGCCGGAGAAAATCATAAAAACACGTTTCGGGTGGAAGACGGCATACTGAAGGTTTCATATGCCGAGTATGATTCATTTACAACTCAATTTGGTCATCTTTTTTACAAAGAGCCTTTTTCGCATTACCGGTTGGTGGTGGAGTACCGCTTTGTGGGTAATCAGCCACCGGGAGGGCAAGCCTGGGCATTTATGAACAGCGGAGTAATGTTTCATGCGCAATCACCGGAAAGCATGGGGCTGAATCAAAGTTTTCCCGTTTCGCTCGAAGCCCAGTTTCTCGGAGGTACAGCCGACCGCCCGCGGTCAACAGGCAACTTGTGCACACCGGGAACGCATGTGTACATAGCCGATACCCTTGTTACCCAACACTGTATCAGCGCGCAAACACCAACCTACCTGCCCGGTCAGTGGGTGAGGGCCGAGTTGATTGTGTATGGCGACAGCCTGATTCATCATGTGATTGAAGGCGACACGGTGATGACCTACACCCGGCCGGTAATCGGAGGCGATTACTTACCACAAGGGTATCCCGTTCCGGAAGGTACTCCGTTAAAAGAAGGGTACATCGCCCTGCAGTCGGAAAGTCACCCGATCGAATTCCGGAAAGTAGAGTTGTATCCGTTAAAGAAAAAGTAAATCTGCAAGCACTTTCTCGTTAAACTCCTGATGAAAGTGTTTGAGCAGCTCATTCGCGTGGAGCCTCAGCATATTGACGGGCTCCAGCATGTGAATAATGTCGTTTACGTGCAATGGGTACAGAACATAGCCGAAGCACATTGGAATAGTCTTGCTCCGGATGAAATAAAGAAACGGTATGCATGGGTAGTAGTGAGGCATGAAATTGAATACCTATCACCAGCATTTTTATATGATGTTTTGCGGGCCAGAACGTGGGTAGCCGAGTCGGCTGGTGCGCGCTCCGTGCGAAAAGTTGAGATTTACCGTCAGTCGGATGGCAGAAAAATGATAACTGCTTCAACCACCTGGTGCCTGTTGGATGCGGCCACCGGAAAGCCACGGAGGATTGAAACTGATATTCTGAAGTTATTTCACGCTTAGCTTGTCAGGCCAACTCGCGCAAATCAACCGGCACTACTTTCGACACACCTTTCTCTACCATGGTAATTCCGTAAATCACATCTACGGCTGTCATGGTGCGCTTGTTGTGGGTAACAATCACAAACTGACTGTCTTTGCTGAACGTGCGTATAATATTATTGAACTTATCAATGTTGGCATCATCCAGCGGGGCATCTACTTCATCGAAAATACAGAAGGGAGCCGGCTTAAGCAGGTACATGGAAAACAACAGGGCGGTTGCGGTAAGTGTCTTCTCTCCACCCGAGAGTTGGTTGATGGTTAGCGGTCGCTTGCCTTTGGGTTTGGCGATAATGTCAATTTCCGATTCCAACGGATTTTCCGGGTTAACCAGCCTGATGTCGCAGTCATCTTCTTCATTGAACAACGACCGGAATACGCGTTTAAAATGCTCGCGAACTTTATTAAAGGCATCCATGAACGTCTGGCTGGCTACCGTCTCAATTTCTCCGATGGTGTTCATTAATGATTCCTTGGCTTTAACCAAATCTTCTTTCTGAGCCAGAATAAAATCATTCCGCTGCTTGATTTCATTATAGGCTTCCATGGCCATCGGGTTTATCGGACCCATGTTATCAAGCTTCTGACGGATGCGGTTTACTTCTTCGCGCAACTTGTCTTCATCTGCTTCGGTAAGTTCTGTTGCGCTTTCTTCGGTAACGAGCGTATCGAGGTCTATTCCGAATTCAACCGACAGCCTTTCCTTAACCGAGTTGAGCTGAAGTTTACTTTCGTTCAACTGGTTTTGAAGCTCCAGCAGCAGGTTATCGGCATGGTGACGGCTGTGTTCGGTTTCGCGAAGCTCTTTTTCCAATTGATCAACATGGCCACGGCTTTGATAATAGTCCTGCTCGGTTTCGTTCAGTATTTTTTCAAGTTCATCTTTGCGGGCATACATGTTAATCAGGTCGTCATCCTGCGTTTGAGCGCTTAGGGTAATTTGCCTGATTTCTTCCTCGTTTTGCTTTAATTCAGCCTGGTTGGCTTCAATGCGCTGCGAACTTTGTGCGATGGCTTCTTCTTTGAAACGTATTTCCTGTTCCAGGCTCTTCACCCGGTTATCCAACTGATGGAACAGGATGTTCTGTTCATTCAGCGCGGTTGATTTCTGTGCCAGGAATTCATTCTGCTGGCTCAGCTCGGTTAGTACCTGTGCAAGCTTGTTTTCCTGTTCGGCTACTTCGTTCAGCAGTTGCTGGGCTTTGGGTTTCAGTTCATCAAGCTCGCGCAACAGGCCGTCAATTTTTTCCATGATGTCCTCCCTGCGCAGGTCGGCATGGCTCAGCATTTCAGCAAACTGTTCGCGCTTGGTGCGAATGGAAACATACTCTTCGTTTACCTGGCGAAGGGCGGCCTGTGCATCTTCAACCTGTTGACGCAACGTGTTGTTGCGCAGCTTTTCCAAATCTGCCTGACGCTGCAGGAGGGTCTGACGCACGCTCTCCAGCTTGGCCGAGAGTTCTTTAATCTCTCTGTCCAGTTTCTCCAGGTTTTTCGCACGGCCAATCCGCTTACCTTCGAACAATCCTACCGAACCACCCGACAGGCTGAACCTGCGTTTGGTAAGCTTACCACTTTTGGTTATAAAGGTGTTCTCGTCATCGGTAGGAATGTTTTTGATGTCGCCCTCATAGATGTACACCTTGTCGAGGATGAACGACATGAGTTTCCGATACTTCGGGTCAAATTCAATAACCTGTGTGGCCGGATAGGCGTTGTCGTAGATGCGGATGGGGGTGGGCTCAAACTTTTCAAACGCACTAAGTATGAAGAAGTGAGCTTTGCCTTTCGATGCATCGCTCAGGATGTTAATTGCCTCAAAAGCTTCGGCTTCGTGCTCAACGATGTAGTAATTCAGATAGGGCTCCAAATAGTTTTCAATGGCTACACGGTAGTCTTCGGGGCAGGTTAGTACATCAGAGAGGAGCGGAGCGTTCTTGGTGATTTTCTTTTTAAGGAATTTAATGGCTTCCGGAAATCCCTCCAGGTTGTCAACCAGCGACTTGGTAAGGTTGTATTCGTTTTGCTTGCTGTCGAGTTTACGGCTGATGGCCGTCATCTCCTCGCGTACAACTTCGATGGTTTTTTCCAGTGAGCCGATTTGCTCCTGCACTGCGTTTTCTTCCTGGCGCAGGCGGTCAAGCTCGGTGTTGCGCCTTTCAATCTCTTCCCGCAGCAGGAGGAGTTTTTTTTCAAATTCAGCCAGGCTTGCACTTTGCTGGGTGCTGTCGGAAGCAGTGCGTTCCAGCTCCTGACGGAACGAAGCGATTTGTATTTCGCGTATTTCGACTGCCTTGTTTAGTTGATAACTCTCATCTTGTTTTTGCTTCAGTGTTTGCCGCTCAATATCGGCCTGTCCCTGTAGCGTTCCGGATTGACGGCGCAATTCTTCGTATTCGTGTCGAAGCTGGTTCAGTCGTTGCTCACTTTCACTGAGTTGTATCCTGACTTGTGCGCAGTCGTTTTCCAGACTTTGAATAGCGAAGCGTGCGCGCTCATTACTTTGTCGGTCCTGCTCAATTTGTTCGCGCAGATTTTGCACGCGGTCGTTCAGATAGCGCAGCCGTTCGTTTTTAATTTGTTTATCGTTTTCGTATTGCCGGATCTGGTTGACGAAATCGTTAATCTCGCGCTGGCGAGCGGCAAGATTTTTTTCCTTTAATATCAGTTCGGCCTTAGCGGATTCTATTTTGGCTTCCAGTTCGGCAACGGTAGCGGCCTGTGCAGCTTTTCGGTCGGTTTCCTCCTGAATTCTTTTCTGGATCTCAGTTGCCTGCGTATTCTGCCGTTTCAGCACCAAACGTGCCAGTTCAATGCTTTTGTTTTTGTATTCGTCCTTAATTTTATAATACTGTTCGGTTTGACGGGCCTGCTTCTCCAGGCTCTTCATGTTCTTTTCAATCTCAAACAACAGGTCTTCCACCCGCTCCAGGTCGGCATCAGTGTCTTCCAGCTTCCGCAAGGTTTCTTTTTTGCGCTTTTTAAATTTGGAAATTCCGGCCGCTTCCTCGAACAACATTCTCCGCGAATTATCTTTATCATTCAGCAGGTCATCCACCATGCCCAGCTCGATAATGGCATAGGAGTTCGAGGCCACTCCGGTGTCCATAAACAGGTTCGTGATGTCTTTCAGCCTGCAGAGTACGCCATTCAGAAGATATTCACTTTCGCCGCTGCGATACAGCCTGCGTGTAATGGTTACCTGTGCATATTCGGTAGGGAGAATGTTTTTGGTGTTGTTGATGGTTAATGAAACTTCGGCCATTTGGAGTGGTGCGCGGCCACTTGTGCCGTTAAAAATTACATTTTCCATCTTTTCCGAACGCAAGGCGCTGGTTTTTTGCTCGCCCAGCACCCATCGAATGGCGTCAACGATGTTTGATTTTCCGCATCCGTTCGGACCAACAATTCCTGTTATTCCTTCATCGAAGTTGATAACAACTTTATCGGCAAAACTCTTAAAGCCTTTAATCTCCAGCCTGGCTAACTGCATGAATCGAAGTGTGGTTGTTGATAAAAACTAAAAATGATTTCGGTTTAAACCAAAATTCCGGCAAAGATAAACCGAAGCGGGGGGTATTCATAATGAAAAGTTCAGGCAAACTGCCGGATCAACTTATTATATGTATTTTTACCAAATCATATGGAAGACATCCTATACTACATTCTCATCGGTATCGGTTATGCATTGTATAGTTGGCTTACACGCAAACGCCATCCGCAACCGGTATCTGATGAGGAGCCGCCCGTTCTACAAAAAGGTCCGCCACCAAAACAGGTAACATTTGAAGAGTTATTACGGGAAATTACCCAGGCCAGGCAGGCTAAGCAAAACGAGGTTGCTGAAGCTCCCGTGGTGGATTATGACGAAGAAATTGAGGAAGAAGCCGGGCATTTGGAAGAAGCTGAGTTAAAAAGCGAGCGACCTCTTTATTACGAAGATTACGAAAAGGCCAAGCGCATAGCTTTTCAGCGTCCGTCCCTGGAGGAGACTGCAAGGCTGGAGGATGTTCAGGTGTCCTTTGACCGGTTTGATGTTTTTGAACAAAAGCAATCGAGGAACCTGCTGGAAGAATATACCAGTGATTTACATCATCCTGAAGGCTTGAAGAAAGCTTTTGTCCTTAGCGAAATTCTAAACCGGAAGTATTTCTGATTTCAGAAATCATACAAATACGTTTAAAATCTTACTTCCCGGCTATCTGAGAATCGAAAACGCCTAAATTGTGTCTTTATTAACCGAATGAACATCGGAACTTATTGACAGGGAATAATCTATAGGTATGTGTTTCGGTTACTATAATTTTTTGAATGTTATTTATAATTGCATAACTTTTTGAACTTTTTAATTAGATGTTTTTATCTAAGTTATTTATTATCAGCTTCTTGATTCTGCAAAACCCGATTGCAGAGATCAACTTTCATAGTGGATGGGGGTGTAATAAAATCAATTTTACATATCAGGTAATTAACTCGTCCGATAACCAGCCAAATGGGCGGATTTTGTTCCGGTTTGAACCCGGCAGGGATGAGTTCAATATTTATATGATCACAAAACAGGGTAAGGAATTGCTGGCTGCCTCTTCATCGGAGTTTTCGAAGTTAAAGCGCGGTAAGTATGCCATTGTAATAACCGGAAAACACGAAAGGCAAAACTATTGCCCTGAATATCTGGAACTTGAAGTTAAGTAACGCATGGTTCGATTTTTACTTTTTAAACTTGCCCTGCTGCTGTGTTTTTCAGAACTCCTTGCACAGCCTGTTTTTACTATTCAAAACAAGAAGGACGCCTGCGATGGGTTAAATAATGGCTCTTTTGAAATACTGGTGAGTTCTGCTGCTCCGCCGCCACTTCGTGCATTTATTTTCGGGCCGCCCGATGATGGGCCTTTTAATCTGACGGTAGGTACACCATTTTTAGTTAGCGGATTACAAGGTGCGCCAGGAGGTAAGACCTACCTGGTTGTGGTGCAGGATTCGAATGGAAGCTCCATTCAATTTGTAACTATTTTTTCCATATCACCGGACCTTTCAGCCAGTGTTGCATCGGCTACCAATAATACCAATTGTGCGGCTCCAAACGGAGCAATTGATATTAATGTGAGCGGTGGCACGGGTAGTTATTCATATCAATGGACGGGCCCTTCGGGATTTGTTGATCCGGGAACTCAGGATCTTACTGGTTTGGCAGGAGGAAATTATTCTGTGTTAATCAGAGACAATGGAACAAACTGTACCCGCACGTTGGGGCCGATCACCATTACCGATCCATCACCGGCCATTCAGAACGTAACAACACCATCACCTCAGTATGTGTGCGCGGGTAATGACGCTACCATAACGCTGGCGGCTACCCAGCCTTCTCCGGTTACGTATCAGGTCTTGATCAATGGTAATCCGTTTGGTACACCTCAAACCAATCCCGCAGCTCCCGGGCCTTTTACACTTACAGTTCCTTCAGGGAATTTTGCCAGTGGTGATGTGTTAACCGTTCGCGCAGTCGATGGATTGTGTACGCCTGTTCTGATGAACGGCTCGGTAACCATAATCATCCAGAATCTAACAATCTCCTCATCGGTTACACCCAACACCCGATGCACGTCACCTTTTAACGGCGCAGTTAACATAACCGTCAGTGGAGCAATTGGAAGTTTAAGTTACAACTGGTCAGGTCCCGGAGGGCCTTATAGTACAGAAGATTTAAGTAACGTCCAGCACGGCAGTTATACCGTAGTTGTAACCGATAATACCACAGGCTGTCAGGCTACAACCACCGTTAATGTACCGGATGGACGCCCCACGTTGACATTGACCAGCACGGTAACGCCAAACAGCCGGTGCGTTGCGCCTTTCAACGGAGCGATAAACTTAACAGTTAGCGGTTCAACGGGGCCGTTTACGTACGCATGGACGGGACCGGGCGGACCGTACAGCACGGAAGATTTGAGCAACATTCAGGACGGTAGCTACACAGTGGTGGTAACCGATGTATCGAGCGGATGTACGGCTACGGCCAACATTACGGTGAACAGCACTGCGCCCGCGTTAACACTGACCAGCACGGTAACGCCAAACAGCCGTTGCGTTGCGCCCTTCAACGGAGCGATAAACCTGACAGTTAGCGGTTCAACGGGGCCGTTTACGTATGCATGGACGGGACCCGGTGGATTTACTTCAGCAAGTGAAGATATATCCAATCTCCAACCCGGTATTTACGATGTAACCGTAACGGATAATCCCAGCTCATGTGTTGTAACAGCCAGTTTTACGGTGAATGACATCTCAGTGGTTCCAACACTCACATCAACTGTAGTTGACAACGACCGTTGCAATGCGCCTTTTAACGGGGCTATTTTACTAACCGTTTCTCCTTCTGCTTTTTATACGTTTAGCTGGACCGGCCCAGGTGGTTATACTTCCTCTTTGGAAGATATTACTGCGCTCGCACCGGGACTCTATACGGTTACAGTAACCAATCCCACAACAGGTTGTAGTACGAATCAGAGTTTCACAGTTAATAATATAGCACCTACGGTCTCGATTACATTAAACGCTATCGGACCGAATTCTTCCTGTTCGGCTCCTTTTAATGGCTTTATCCTGGTAACTGTTTCGCCTGCCGGCAGCTACACTTATTCGTGGACGGGGCCCGGAGGATATACGTCATCTTCAGAGGATATTTCCGGTCTTCGGGAAGGTGATTATACCTTGACTGCAACAAACACTTCGCTTGGCTGCAGTGCTACTTCAACCTTTACGGTAGGTGATCTGACACCAACCATTTCAATAATCAGCCAGACCATCATTGATAACAGTAACTGTGTTGCCCCGTTTAATGGTTCAATAACAATAGCAGCGGGAGGGACACCCGGTCCATATACCTATACATGGACCGGCCCCGGAGGATATACCGGAACGGGGTCTTCCATAAGCGGTTTACAATCGGGTAACTACACGGTTACCATTACCGACCTAACCATCGGATGTCAAGATGTTTACACCTTAACCGTTGGCGATGCAACACCGCCCATAACAGTTACCCTCGATGCGATGTCGCCGAACACCAACTGCCTTGCGCCATTTACCGGGGCATTAAGTATCACGGTCAGCGGTACACCGGGTCCGTTTACGTATAGCTGGTCAGGTCCGGGGGGCTATACTTCCACCAATGAAGATATATCAGGTTTGGAACAGGGAGATTACCAGGTTACCGTACAGGATACCGGTCTCGGATGTCAGGCCACCGTTACATTCACGGTGGGTGATGGCCGTCCGGTTGTGGGCATCACCGGTCTTTCAGTTAATCCCAACTCAAATTGTGTTGCTCCTTTCACAGGTTCAATCTCATTAAGTGGTTCAGGAACTCCCGGTCCGTTTACCTATTCATGGACCGGGCCTGGCGGATTTACATCTTCCAGTCAGAATATTTCCGGTCTGAATTCGGGTGATTATACCGTCACTGTGCGTGATCAGATTTTGGGATGCGAAGGGGTTTTCACAATAAATGTTCCGAGCACAGCTCCGACCGTTACCCTGACGTCATCAGTCAGCGGAAATACAACCTGCATACCGCCTTTCAACGGCTCCATCAACATTACTGCCGGCGGAACACCCGGTCCTTATTCGTACTCCTGGACAGGTCCGGGAGGTTATGCATCGTCAAATGAAGACATCAGTAATCTTCAGGCCGGTGACTATACGGTGATTGTGCAAGATACCGGTTTAGGTTGCCAGGGAACATTTACTATTACAGTACCTGAAAATGCTCCTGTAGTGAATATCACGTTGGTTAGCAATACACCCAACTCCAACTGTCTTGCGCCATTTAACGGAGCTTTGGATATAACGATCAGCGGAACACCCGGTCCGTACAACATAAGTTGGAGCGGTCCCGGCGGATTCAGCGCTGCCACAGAAGACATCTCCGGATTAAGACCTGGCGTTTATAACCTATCGGTTCAGGATGTATTGTTAGGTTGCGTGGCCTCGGCATCGTTTACGGTTAACAACGTTGCTTCCGGTTGCGGTGGTTTGGGTTGTCTGGCATTTACGGTTACCACAACCGAAGTGCGTCCTTCCTGTGCTGTACAGGATGATGGCTCCATTACATTCACCATTTCAGGTGGAACGCCTAACTATATTGTTACCCTTACCGATAGTGCCGGCTTCACCGTTTCCAAGCCGGGAGCGGGTCCTGTTTTCTCATTCACCAACCTTTCTCCGGCTAATTATTATTATATCATCCAAGATGCTTCATTCCCTTCGCCCAATGTGTGTGCGTTGCCATACAGTCTTCCGGTTCAAACCAATGTACAGGCAACGGCTACCGGCTTTGTTGATGCCGCCTGCTTTGGTCAACCTACCGGTCAGGCTACTTTAACGGTAATTTCCGGTGGAGCTTCTCCTTACGAATATTCAATCGATGCGGGAGCTAATTGGATTTCATTTACCTCGCCCCATACCATAACCAATCTTCCGCCTAACGGAACTTATTCCATATTGGTGCGCGATGACGCCTCCGACCTGTGTCCTGCCCAGGTACCGGTTACCATTAATAACCTGAATCCGCAGATTCAGCAACCTTTTGCGGTACAGCAGGCTACCTGCTCAAATAATGATGGCAAGATTATACTAACAGGTCCGCCTTCGGGAGGTACCGGTGCGCCATACAGTTATTTGCTCAACGGCGTTCCGACAGTACCATCCGGAGGGGAGTTTGCCAATTTGAGTGCCGGCACGTATGTATTGACTGTTCAGGATAATTCAGGATGTCAGCGAAACTTTAATGTTACAATAACTTTCCCGGGATTTGTAAACACCTCTCCGGTAACTGTTTCACCGCCGGATTGTACATCCGGAGGCACAAACGGCAGCATTTCATTCAACATACTCGATATCGGTACATTTTCATTCTTCGTTACCACCAATCCGCTGTATGTTCCGGTAGCCTCCGACTATATTGCACTGGGCGGTACGTTTGTGCTGATACCGAATTTGGTTAACGGAACCTACTATGTCTGGCTGAAGTCGGCGGGTGCACAATGCGCCACCAGACTGGGTCCCGTTAATGTAACCGGAGTTTATGCCCTGAGTTATTCGTTTACTCCTTCGGATGAAATATGCTTTGGTGATGGAGGCTCGGTTACGCTTACCGGTATCACTGGTGCACCTAACCTGAATTACCAATACGAACTTGTTTTGGGAGGTGTACCGACATCCGGAACCATAACTTTCCTGGAGTCGCTGGGTCCGTACACCATCTCAGGTCTCGCGCCCGGTAATTATCAAATTCGGCTGACGCAAGATCAGACTTCCCTGAACGGTTGCGTTGCCGTAACTCCCTATCAGTCGTTTACCATCACTGGTCCTGCATCCGCGTTAGGCTTCACCGGTGTTGAAAATATTTCTGAGTCCTATCCCGACCAGCCTACCGGCTCGATGATCGTGGTAATTGCTGAAAGCGGTGAAGAACCTTATGAGCTACGTGTAGAGCTTACGGAACCGATTTTAGGCGGACAGGCCTATCTGCGCGACTTTCAGGTTGTGAATCGTAACCCGGCTACGCTGCGCATTCAGGAGCAGTTTATTAGCCTGTATGCCGGAGTGTACACGCTTACCGTTCGCGATGCGTTGGGTTGTGTACGTACAACCGAAGTGGAAGTGCCGGTAGATACTGACATCTTCATACCCAACATGTTTACCCCTAACGGAGACGGAGTGAACGATGTGTTCTTCATCCGTAATCTGCCAGAGGGTTCCCGACTCATCATTACCAACCGTTGGGGTAATCAGGTATTTCAGTCGGCTAATTATCCTGTGAATGCCAGCGATGCAGGTTTATGGGATGGCGGAAACGAATCAGATGGCGTTTATTACTACCGCCTGCAGGCTGCCGGTCAGGTATATACCGGTTGGGTTGAAATTGTTCGCGGTCGTAAGCCTTAGGTGCCCAAACTCTCAATAAACCGTAGCGTATCAATTCCATCGGCATAGTCCCATAGCTCGGGATACTGCGCCTGACCAAAAGGTACGGCGTTCGGTACAACCCTACTCACAATGCATTGAATTTTTGATGCTGACCGTTCGAGTTCAGCGTGTACATCCCGGAGATTTTTATAACGCTGAAAATAAACAACGGAAACAGGCGAGGCGAGTAATTCCGACTCTTTTAATAAAACGAATCCAAAGTCGGTGAAAGGGTGTCGGTTAACCAGTAAGATTGACTTTTGATAATCGTAGTTGTTGGCGTACTTATGATGGTGAATAATCGGTTCGAATTTTTTCCACGCGCGGTGCAGGCGTTCCAAATCAAAATCAGCTGGAACAAAAATTTTGGCCACATTGCGGCAACCCAATCCGAAGTAGCTGAATATATCTTCACCAAGCAAAGTCAGATCGGCATCGGTTTCTTGGCCATCAAGTACTGAAACTGAAACCCTGTTCTTTCGGATGATGTGTGGGTATTTTCCAAAGTATTGGAGAAAGTAACGCGCTGAATTATCGCTTCCGGTGGCAATAACTGCATCGAAACTTTTTAACTGACCATCCGTCAGCACAACCATTTCAGAAAAGCCGGGCTCGAGTTCGATTAACTTGTTAACGATAAACTTGATTAGCTGACTGTCCTTGCTGCTGTATTTGGCTAATGCCCGGTTGCCGCTGATAAGTACGCAAAGCAGATCATGAAAACCGACAAGCGGTATGTTGCCGGCCATAACAAGGGCAATAGTTCGTGGGGAGCGATTATTAAAGCGATACGGACGGGTCCAGTCCAGAAGTTTATTGTAATCCAGATATTGACTTACTCCTTTTATTGCCCGCTCTACATTATCGGGTGTAAACCAGGGGTTTTCGATTGCTGCTTTTTCGGCCAGGTTTATAAATTCTTCCGGCTGCAGTTTATTTAAATAAGTGCCGAGCCTGGCAAGCACCGAAATGCGTTGTTCAAGTGTCATGATAAAACTTTAATGTACCGGTATTTGTTAAAAAGCTGGTTGTTAATTTTGCACAATTCGGAACGCAAATTACATCTAAACTATGGCAATAAAGATTACGGACGAGTGCATAAACTGCGGAGCATGTGAGCCGGAATGTCCCAATACAGCAATTTATGAAGGTGGTCGCGAATGGACATGGGCAGGCGGCACTAAACTCGAAAAAGTAGAGATTGACGGGCAGATAATAGATGCTCATGCCCCGCAAAAGCCGCTTTCGGACGAGTATTATTATATCGTATCGGGAAAGTGCACCGAGTGCACCGGGTTTCATGAAGAGCCGCAATGCGCCGCTGTATGTCCGGTAGATTGCTGTGTTCCCGATCCGGACCATGTTGAGTCGAAAGAGGTTTTGATGGCCAGGAAAATCTGGTTGCACCAGGAGGCAGTGGCACAAGGCTAATGCATTCTTGACCGTTTAATGAGGAAAGTCTGGAGTGTAGTTCTCACATCCTGCCGCACATCGCAGGGAACAAAATCAATTTTGTACTGATTGCAGTGCATTTTGATCTGCTGATAGAATGACGATGCTTCTTTTCTGAAACTATCCCGAATTTCAGCCGGGTTCAGCCTTATTTTCTCATTCCGCTCCAGGTCAATAAATTCAGTAGGCCGGTCGGCAAAAGCGAACTCCAGTTCGGTTTCATAATCCGACACATGAAAGACAATTACCTCGTGGCGGTTGTGTTTGAGGTGTTGCAGCGCTTTAAACAGCTCATCCGGATTTTCGCTGTCGAACATGTCGCTAAACAGCATAATCAGTGAGCGTCTGTGAATTTTTTCAGCTACCTCGTGCAACACAGCGGCCACGTGTGTAGGGTGTGGGTTAACTGGCTTGTTAAGTAGCTCCTGCAATTCATTCATCATTTTTTGCCGGTGCGCTGCAGTTGATTTAACCGGTGTAAGCGTATGTATGACATCGGAGAACAGACACAATCCGGCTGCATCGCGTTGCCGGTAAAGCAGGTGGATAAGTGCAGCCGCGGCAACCACACTAAACCTTATTTTAGCTTTTGACCCCTCCGGATAAAACATGGAGGGCGATACATCGAGTATAAGCAATGCCCTCAGGTTGGTTTCTTCTTCATATTGTTTTGTGTAGAGCCGGTCGGTTCGGGCATAGACCCGCCAGTCGATGTGCCGGGTGCTCTCGCCCTCATTATACAGGCGATGTTCGGCAAACTCCACTGAAAACCCGTGGTAAGGTGACTTATGCAGGCCGGTAATAAAGCCTTCCACCAGTTGCCGGGCCAACAGTTCGAGGTTGCCGGTAAGAAGATCAGACTGAAAGTAGGGGAGCGGATTGCCGGCCATAGCCATCAAAATTGGGTTGACAGTTTGCAATAATACGGCAAAATACTATCTTACACGGTTAAAATACCTTAACCTAACCCTAAACCAGAAGGATTGTGGAAGAGTTTAAACCCAGCGGAAATGGTCGCGATGAAGTTTTCTCGACCAAAGTAAAAGCCGGCAAACGCACGTACTTTTTCGATGTAAAATCCACCCGGTCAAATGATTATTATCTGACCATCACCGAAAGCAAAAAGCGCTTTAAGGATGACGGATTTACATACGAAAAGCACAAAATTTTCCTCTACAAGGAAGATTTTAACAAGTTCGTGGAAGCGCTGAACTACACCCTCAATCATGTGAAAACCAACCTGATGCCCGGTGTGGATTTCAGCCAGTTTGACAACCTGCAGGAAGATTCACGCAACACGGAAGAGTCGTTGAACAACCCGGCCGGCACCGAACTGAAATGGGATTAAGAAACCCGCTCACGTTTGCCTGAGTCTTCATCTATCCCGCCTCTGGCGGGATTTTTCTTTTCCGGCTTTTATCTTTGCGCCCTTTCCTAAACCGCTAAAATTTTATGGGACTTCAATGCGGCATTGTCGGACTGCCCAACGTGGGTAAGTCAACACTTTTTAATGCGTTATCCAACAACAAAGCCGAGGCGGCCAATTTCCCGTTTTGTACAATTGAACCCAACGTAGCTATTGTACCTGTACCCGATAACCGGCTTAAGATTTTGGAAGAACTGGTAAAGCCGCAACGCGTAGTGCCCGCCACCATTGAGTTTGTGGATATTGCCGGATTGGTGCGGGGTGCCAGCAAAGGAGAAGGATTGGGTAACCAGTTCCTGGCTAATATCCGCGAAGTGAACGTGATTGTTCATGTAGTACGGTGCTTTGATGACGATAACATTGTTCATGTTGATGGCCGCGTTGACCCCGTAGCCGATAAGGAAATCATTGATACGGAATTGCAGTTGAAAGACCTTGAAACTGTTGAAAAAAGACTGAACCGTACGGAAAAAGCTGCAAAAAGCGGTGAGGCAAAAGCGCGCAAAGAGGTGGAAGTATTGAACCGGTGGAAAAGCACCCTTGAGGAGGGGAAAAATATTCGCCTGCTGACCCTGGATGCAGATGAACAGCTGTTAATGAACGAATTGCAACTGCTTACCGCCAAGCCGGTTATTTACGTGGCCAATGTGGATGAATCATCCGTGATAACGGGTAACCGGCATGTTGATCGTTTACGCCAACATATTGCACCCGAAGGAGCGGAACTGGTGATGATATGCGCAGCCATTGAAGCCCAAATTGCCGAACTGGAAAGTGAGGTCGAGCGTCAGGAGTTTCTGCGATCGTACGGTTTGGAAGAATCGGGCCTCAACCGCCTTATCCGGGCTTCCTACCGATTGCTGGACCAGATAACCTACTTTACTGCAGGTGAAAAAGAGGTTCGGGCCTGGACTATTAAAAGAGGGTGGAAGGCCCCTCAGGCTGCGGGTGTTATCCACTCCGATTTTGAGCGTGGTTTTATACGAGCTGAAGTAATAAAACTATCTGATTATCAATTATATAAGACCGAACAGGGATGTAAAGAAGCAGGTAAGATGGCCATCGAAGGCAAAGACTATGTAGTGGAAGATGGCGATGTGATGCATTTCCGCTTTAATGTATAAAAATCTT
The DNA here is from genome assembly GCA_025055435.1 of Cyclobacteriaceae bacterium. Classification (GTDB taxonomy): domain Bacteria; phylum Bacteroidota; class Bacteroidia; order Cytophagales; family Cyclobacteriaceae; genus UBA2336. Next base: position 18,875 of record JANWWN010000046.1, read on the forward strand.
ACATCCTGTTTTTAAAAATCACTTTTTTGGTAATTTTATAATCCGTTCACAGTCAGGTATAAACCGGCTTACGGATTAAGTATTTTTTAACCTGTAATTTCACGTTTTGAGAACGCGCATCATTTTTTCGCTGAAGAACCGCGGGGCCTATGTCCCTTTCCATCACCAGTATTTGCTGGCTCAGTTTATTAAAGGATTGTTGCTCTTTGGCCCGGAGCCGGCTTTCCGTGATTATACCCGCTTTAACTTTTCCGGCCTGAAAGGACAGACCAAGGTGAGCCGGAAAGGACTGCATTTTTATTCCTCCAAGGTTACCCTTGTATTTTCATGCACCGAGCCTGCATTCCGAAATTATTTGCTCTCGCAGATTTTCGGTCAAAAAGATATACTCATTGGAAGTTTACACCTTGTTCCTGACTCAGTTGAAGATGAACCTGCCATCGTAATGGGTGAGGAATCAAAACTGCTTTGTATATCACCTATCGTACCCATTCAGGCTGGCTTTAATGACGACCGGGGTAAACGTTTCATCCATCCGGAAAGTGATGAGTTTTCGGATTTGCTCTATGAATCCACCATCCAGCGCATGGAAGCCTCCGGACAGTTTACGGCTGACGAGCTATCGGGATTTTACCGCTTCCAGGTTGTACCCGATCACGATTATTTACAACGCATGCAACAAGCCAATAAAAAATATGCCCGCATCTATCCCTTGTACGATAATGATGTGAAGTTTGAAGTGCGCGGTTATACATTCCCTTTTACTTTATATGCTGCCCGGCAGGTACAGCAGTTCATTTACGAAAACGGTTTGGGATATTTCTGTCATAAAGGTTTTGGAATGCTCGACATGGTGAATAACAATCCCGCACATCGCAACCCGATGCAGGATGCAGCTTATGCTTAACGGTCAGGGTTGTTTTCAAACAATACATAATATCCGACTAACAAATCCGCTGGTGGCTGGAAGGGCCGGTAATACACAAATATTTCGTAGAAGTTTTCGGTTTCGAAATGATTCCCTTCTAATGCATTAGCCCTCAGACCTCCTCCTTGAACCACGTACTGGTAGTTGTACCATCCTTGTTTCAATAGAACCTCTGCCTGATAGGTTCCGCTTTCCGGATGGTAGGTCATCCGATAGGGTTCATCCAGTTGCCAGTTAGTGAATGCTCCGGATAGGAAAACATCACCGCTTAATGGTGCCGACTTCAGCGTGAATCGCACTGTGGCATATTGTGCCGAGTTGGGTTGCGTGTTGTCCAGGTTGCCAATTACAAACTGGCCGTTCAGGTCAAGATAACGTGCGTAGCGGTCATCGGCCCGACTGCGATCTATGGCAAGATACACCAGCGGGGGCTGGCGGCTTCGGTCAACCCGGTCAATGTTAATACCGGGGTTTATGAGCGAACGGAAGTCGAAAAAGCGGAATTCGTTACCTGCCGGAAAAAGATTTTCGGAAGTAAAAAAACGATATTCCAGTTCGCGCTGGCTTTCGCGCACAAATGTGGGCTTAATATGCTGAACCATATTATCCCATCGCTGATTTTGGCGGATGCTTACGTTAACCGTTTCCTGCGGGTTGATGATGTCGGTACGTGCGTAGTTCAGGGTGAAATTCAGCTGCTGGTTTAGTTCAGCGGCCAGTCCCGGTCCTACCAGGTTGCTTTGCCGTGCAAAATGGAGCCGGTTTTCAAACACCATGAAACGACGGGTAAGTAAAAAATTATCCGGATTGTGGTTTCGGTAAACCACTACAACATAGTTGCCCGGAAGTTTAACCAAGGGCATGGTGGCGCGGTAGTGAACGTAAGGAACGGGTGTGTCAATGGAGTACGCAAAATCATTAACCGGAAACGAGTTGAATTCGCTTAAAAAATCAAGATCCGATAAGGCAGATTTTACCCAGTTGTGGTTGCAATGAATTAAGCGAAAAGAGAGCGACTCATTCCCACTACCCAGCACATCAAACTCCAGCATCAGTCGCTCCTGCCCAAGGCGCACTACCGGCGGATTAAGGGAGGATACAGGCATGGGGCCCTGAAGGGAATAAAGCTGAACGGATTTAACCTGACTGGAGTACGTGCGATCGGATAACTCCGGCCCCGGTGTGTTTTCGTTGGTATGTGTATCGGTGTATTGAACGGGTACGCAGGAAATTACCCACAGCATTATCCACAGGCTTCGCATGGGATAAAAATAGTTTATCATTCGGTAAATGAAGGCTTTTGATTAACTTTTTCCTGCGGCTCTCCAACCACCGCAATCCGGATAGTGTCTAAACAAATGCAAAAAGGTCGGCAACTATACCACATGCTCAGCGACAAGGAGCTGGTTGAAGGCTGTCTTCGGGGAGACAGGTCATTTCAAAAGGCGTTGTACGACCGTTTTTGCAAAAAAATGATGGTGGTTTGCCTGCGCTACGCCAGGTCGGTGGCGGAGGCGGAAGATATGCTTCAGGAGGGCTTTGTTCGGGTGTTTTTGGGTTTAGGAGGTTTTAGGCACCAGTCAAAACTCGAAACGTGGATGACGCGGGTGATGGTGAACACGGCCCTCAACCACCATCGAAAAAAGATGTATCTGTACCCCATGGTGGATGTGGACGAAATCGACCTGCCCGATGAAGAAGTCAGCCTATCAGGACTT
>JANWWN010000047.1 GCA_025055435.1 Cyclobacteriaceae bacterium
TGGTTCCTATACCTTCCAGGTGCGTGATCTGAATTTATGTTCGGCTAACATCAACATCACCATCAACCAACCACCTCAGCTGGTGGCCTCAGCCGCTGTAACCAGCAACTATAACGGCGCACAAATAAGTTGTAACGGCGCAAGCGATGGAGCAATAACCGTAACGGCATCGGGTGGAACCGGAAGTCTGCAGTATAAATTTGATCAATTTGAATTTACCAACACTACGGGTCAGTTTACCGGTGTGTTCACGGGGGTTCCTGCAGGTACAGGCTATACCTTTACCGTACGCGATACCAAAAACTGTACGGTGGTAACTGCTCCGATCAATGTTACCCAACCCACTCCGGTTAGTGGAACCGGCGCGGTTACCAGTAATTACAATGGTCAGCAGATAACCTGTGTGGGAGCAAGTGATGGTATTATTCAAATTACGCCCGGAGGAGGCACCGGATCTTATACCTTTAAACTGAACCAGGTTCCGAGTAACACAAGCGGTGATGCCAGCGGAATCTACACCGGTCTTGCTGCCGGAACCTACACGGTAACCATCCGCGATGTTAACAACTGTTTCTTCGTAACAGCACCGATCACCATAACACCTCCGCCCGCTTTAACCGCAACTATTGCCGTAACCAGTAACTATAATGGTGTGCCGATAACCTGTAATGGTGCAAGTGATGGTATTATCACTGTCACTGCCGGTGGTGGCGTTGCCGGTTACAACTTCACATTAAGCAGTGGCCCTGTGGCTACCGGTAATCCTTCTGTTAATTTCACCGGTTTACCGGCCGGAAACTATTCTGCCGTAGTAACTGATGCCAATGGTTGTACGCGCACCACTTCAACCATTACTTTGAATCAGCCGGCACCACTTGCCCCTTCAGTATCTATTACCAGCAACTACAATGGTGAGCATGTGAGCTGTAATGGCGCGAGCGATGGCGTAATCCGTGTAACACAAACGGGTGGAACCCCTGCCTATACCTATCAGTTTGTAGAAATTCCGGGGAATACAAGCGGTCAGACAAGCGGTATCTTTACAGGTATTCCGGCAGGAACCTATACATTTATTGTACGCGATATTAATTTATGCCAGGCAACAACAGCTCCCATTACCGTTACTCAACCCACGCCGGTAACAGCCAGCGCTGTTGTAACCAGCAACTATAACGGGGCGCAAATCAGTTGTAACGGAGCCAATGATGCAATTATAACCGTAACATCTTCGGGTGGAACAGGGTCGAAAATTTATGTTTTTGATCAATTTGCCCTGACCAACCAAACCGGTCGCTTCTCCGGAGTATTTACCAGTGTTCATCCCGGTGTTGGATACACCTTCACTGCCACAGACGCCAACGGATGCTCGGTGGTTACTGCTCCGATTAACGTAACCGAGCCTGCAGCTTTAACGGCTACGGGAGCAGCGACAAGCAACTTTAACGGATTTAATGTGCAGTGCTTCAACTCCGCAAACGGAGTAATCACGGTTACGCCTTCCGGTGGAACAGGAGCACTTACTTTTACATTGCTTGAAAATCCGGGGAATACCACCGGCCAGCTTTCCGGTGTTTACACGGGTCTTCGGGCAGGTAGCTATCGTGTTCGGATCAGTGATGCGAATGGCTGCTTGTTTACTACTACTCCTATAGTTGTTACCCAACCTAATGACCTGGCAATCAACATAGCCATAACTTCCAACTACAACGGTTATCACGTAAGTTGCTTTGGTGCGAATGATGGCCAGATCAGCGTTACATCTACAACAGGAGGGGCTGGCGGTTACAGTTATCAGTTGTTCATTAACAGCACGCCAACCGGTAATACCACCGGACAAATTTCAGGTGTATTCACCGGCCTTGTTTCCGGTGTCTATGATATAGATGTAACGGATGTTAACGGCTGTGTGAAAAAATCACTGCCAGTTGTGCTGGTCGATCCGCTGCCGTTGTTCGAAGGTATCCTTGGTTTTGACCAGAATATCTGCTTTAATCAAAACGATCCGAATCCTTTTGTTGAGCTGGCCCCTGCGTTTGGAGGTATAGGTAATTACACCTATCAATGGCAGCAATCAACCGATGGGGTAACATTTACAAATGTATCAGGTGCCACATCAGCTACGTTTGATCCGCCCGGTTCGCTTGCTGTGAAAACTTACTACCGACGATTAATTAGTTCGGGTTGTGCTTCAGGTATTTCCAATGTGGTTTCGGTTACCGTAAAGAGCATTCCTACCGCTACGCTCACGCCTTCTCATACACCGGTGTGTGAAGGAGACTTTTTCATATTGAACTTTACGTTTAGTAATGGTCAGGCGCCTTATTTCTTCGACTATAACGATGGTACTACGTTTGTCAATGACCGGATAGGTGCGGATAATACACCTGTTCCGATTATTAACTACACAGATACCAAGACATACACATTAACCGAGGTGCGTGACTTTAACGGATGTGTAGCCACCGTTTTGCCGCCTCCCGTTACGGTGCCGGTAATTAAAATTAATCCAAACTTCACTGTGCTTAGTCCTTCGGCTCAATGCAGCGGCAGCAACTTTACTTTCCAATGGACGGTGGATGCGGATGTGCAATACACCTGGATTTGGAGCGACGGAACGCAGGATGTAATTGCCCCCAATACGCTTCCATCCGGTTTGAACACGATAACGCATAACTTCGTTAGCTTCAACACCTCTACCAATACCAACTTCCCTGTTATACTCCAGGCGGTAAATACGGTGGCAGGTTGCGGTCCGAAGCAATCGAATCAAACCATTACCATTTATCCGAACATTCTTATCAATGTATTTCCGAATAAAAACCAGATGTGCAGTGATGATGCGGTCAACATAGTTAACCCGACTATGGGTGGTTCATCGCACGTGTGGCAGGTTATCCGTACATCCGACAATACAGTGGTTGAAACACGAAATCTTGTGGCTGCTACCAATCAAAGCTTCACCATTGCCAACACCGGTCCGAACAACCCGGAAATCTTCAATATTGTGTACACGGTTAGCAATGCGAACTGCTCTGCTTCTCAAACCATTCCGGTTACGGTTTATCGAAGAATTGTTGCTTCCTTCGATGAGGGAACCGTTCCTCCGTTTATTGGAGGAAACGCTACCGTTACCTACACCAACACCTCCATACCGATTGATCCGACCAACTTCAGCTATAACTGGGAATTTGGTTTGGCATCGTCACCCAACACGGCTTCCGGAGTAGGTCCTTTCACGGTAAATTATTCCTCACCGGGATTAAAGACCGTACGTTTAACAGCAACCAACCTGGTGGCTCAATCCAATAATGTAACCTGCGTAAGTGTGTATGAAGAAACCATCAATATTTTGCTGCCACCGCTGGTAGCAGGATTTACTTTTGAACCGGCCAACGCATGTTTCCCTACCCGAATCCGGATACTTACCAACACGGCAACAGGGGATGAGTTTGAATGGCGTGTGGTAGACCAAACCGGGCGCACCGTGGGTACCTCCACAATACCTTTACCGGTATTTGACATCGTAAACCCCGGCGTATACACCATTTTCCTTACTACGCGCAATTCGCAGACCGGTCAGGTAGCATTTGCTGATAACTCAGGTACCGGCCCGAACGCCATGCCCGGTGTAGCTCCGATTAACGTGTATAATCTTCCGCTGGCTTCCTTCCAGGCAAGGCCTACCACGTTGTTTGTGCCAGATACCGAACTGGTAACCTTTAACTTCAGTACACCTACTGCTCCGCCTGCCGACTCGGTAAATTATTGGTGGAACTTTGGTGATACCAATGACATCATTAAACAAAATCACGGCAGTCCCGATCCTACGTATCGCTATGCAGTTGAAGGTATCTACACCATAACTATGGTGATGCGTGAGGTGCGCGGCAATGTGGTTTGTACCGACACGGTAACACAACAAGTTATTGCCCGTGAGGGTGGGCTGGTGAAAATACCGAACGCCTTTACACCTGACCCGACCGGTCCGAATGGCGGGGTGCCGTCTTCCGGAGGCGCCGTAAACGATGTGTTCCTACCGTTGGTACGCGGAATAAATGTTAACGAGCCGGGCACATTCCTGATGCAGATATTCGATCGTTGGGGCAACCTGATTTTTGAAAGCCGAAACGAGCCTGGCGCTCCGGTGCCGATACGCGGATGGGATGGTTATGACCGAAACAACCGACTGTTGCCGGCAGGCGTGTATGTGTACCGGTTGGTGTTGCGTTTGTCCGATGGACAACAGATAACAAAGATTGGAGATGTAACCTTAATTCGATAGCTTAGCAAAATGCAAATGGGCCACTTAAATAAAGTCTTACTCCTGTTGCTTGGGTTCATGGCGTGCGAAGTGGCTGCGCAGGATATACAATTTTCGCAATACTATCAGGCACCTTTATATCTCAATCCGGGTTTTACCGGTATTACTCCTCAGCAGCGCGCCGTATTTAATCACCGTGTTCAGTGGCCTAACCTGCCTCAGGCATTCGTTACCTATGCGGCTTCCTACGATATTTTTGTTGAAGAGCTGCGCAGTGGTTTTGGTATGTTGCTTACAACCGACAAAATGGGTTCAGCAGGGTGGCGGACAACAACTGCCAATTTCCTTTATTCTTACAAGGTTAAATTGACCGAGAATCTGGTTTTTTCACCCGGTCTCTATTTTGGTTATGGAACCAATGGAATCGATCGTACGCGCATCCGGTTAGGCGATGGGCTTGAGTATGAAAGAGATGGACAATATTATTCCATTGATCCTGATCAGGACCGAATCGGCAGGCAATCCTACTTCGATGTAGGCAGCGGTATGTTGCTTTACACCCGGAAAATGTGGCTGGGATTTGCTTTATCGCACATGAATCAACCTAACCTTTCGGTTCTTGGAGATGTGAGTCGCCTGCCCATGAAAGGTAATGTGCATCTTGGCATGCGCATCAATCTATCAGAAGGAGGCCTGAATCCTTCCACTTACCGGATTTCCTATCTTACTCCATCAGTGATGTTCCGGTGGCAGGGTAAAACCTTTACGCAGATGGACATGGGCATTAATTACCATATTGATCCCGTATCAGTGGGGATATGGTATCGCGGAAAGCCCTGGGAGCGGACCGTTATCAACAGCGTGGCACAGGATGCTGCAATTGTTCAGCTTGGTCTGTATATGAAAAATTTTACCATCGGCTATAGTTATGATTTTACCGTAAACGAAATGCAGACTACCTCGGGTGGCTCGCACGAAATTTCTTTGGTGTACGAGTTCAGCGCCAAGCCGGTACAACGCTCGGTTAAGAAGAAATACCGGCTCATACCTTGTCCTACGTTCAACAGCAAGGAAGGATTCTGGAACTAATCAAGTGAAGGCGATTGCGTAACTTTGAGCCCTTTTTCAGGGTTCATGAATTTTGCTGAACATCTTAACCTCCCTATTTTTAAAATCACAGGACAGCAGGCCGAACGCCTCAATATTGAAGCTTTTGTGGTAGGCGGATGGGTTCGCGACCTGGTTATGGGGCGTCCCTGTAAAGACATTGATTTTGTTTGTGTGGGCAGCGGAATAGCGCTTGCCAAAGCAGTGGCATCAGTTCTGGGGCCGGATGTTCATGTAACCGTCTTTAAAAACTTTGGAACCGCGCACATTGCCTGGCAGGATTATCAGTTTGAATTTGTAGGTGCCCGCAAGGAATCGTACCGTGCCGATTCGCGCAAACCCATTGTTGAGGACGGTACACTGGAAGACGACCAGTGGCGCAGGGATTTTACCATCAATGCCATGGCCATACGCCTGAATGAAAAAGGGTTCGGTAAGCTGATTGATCCTTTTAACGGGCTTGAAGACATCCGAAAAAAAATCATTCGTACACCCGCTGATCCAAAAGTTACATTTTCGGATGACCCGCTACGCATGTTGCGTGCCGTGCGTTTTGCCTCTCAGTTATCGTTTGATATTGAGGCCGATACGTTTGCGGCAATTGTGGATATGGCCGACCGGCTAAAGATTGTATCTCAGGAACGCATAACGGAAGAATTAAATAAAATTATTCTTAGTCCGGTGCCTTCCTATGGTTTTAAACTGCTTTTTCACAGTGGTCTTTTGAAACAGTTTTTCCCGGAAATGGTGTTGCTGCACGGCGTGGAATATGTAGATGGCAATGCTCATAAAGACAATTTCTTCCACACGTTGCAGGTGCTGGATAACGTTTCGAGAATGTCGGATAACCTGTGGTTGCGGTGGGCAGCCATACTTCATGACATTGCTAAGCCGCAAACCAAGCGGTATGATAAAAAGCAGGGCTGGACCTTCCATGGACATGAGGAGCGAGGTGCCCGCATGGTGCCGGGTATTTTCCGAAGGCTTAAACTCCCCATGGGCGAAGAGATGAAATTTGTGCAAAAATTGGTGCGTTTGCACCTGCGTCCGATAGCCCTGGTTAAGGAAGTTACGGATTCGGCTATCCGGCGTTTACTGTTTGAAGCCGGTGATGATATTGATGCACTCATGATGTTGTGCCGGGCTGACATTACATCTAAAAATAAAGAGAAGGTTACGCGCTTTCTTAAAAACTTTGAGGCGGTTGAGCGCAAAATGGCTGAGGTGGAGGAGAAGGACCGCATTCGTAACTTCCAGCCTCCGGTTAGCGGTGATGAAATCATCCGGATGTTTAACCTGAAGCCTGGACCGGTTATAGGTGAATTAAAAGAACAAATCAAAGAAGCGATTCTGGAAGGGCGTATTCGTAATGACCGGGAGGAGGCGCTTGCTTTTTTGCTTGAACGAGCCCGCGAAAGAGGCCTTGAACCAGTTGCCGGCCTCTAGCTTTTACACAGCGTTGTCAAGCGTTATGGTTTGATTTTTTGAATCCTGCAATACACCGTTTTCACATTTTAAAATACGGGCAGGGAACTTTCGGATTAGGTTGTAGTCGTGTGTGGCCATGAGGATGGCCGTTCCGCTTTTATTGATTTGCTGGAAGAGTTTCAATATACCTGCTGAAACTTCCGGGTCAAGGTTACCGGTAGGTTCATCGGCCAGCAATATAACCGGCTCATTGATCATGGCGCGTGCAATTACTACGCGTTGCTGCTCACCACCCGAAAGCTGATGGGGCATTTTCTTTTCAACCGACCCTAAGCCGACCTGCATAAGAACTTCGGCTATGCGGGCTTTTATTTTTGTTTTATCTCGCCAGCCGGTAGCTCTCATAACAAACTCAAGGTTATCGGCAACTGTGCGGTCCTGAAAAAGCTGGAAATCCTGAAAGATGATGCCCAGTTTGCGCCGCAGCATGGGCACTTGTGATGAGCGGATACCACGGATATTAAATCCGGCTACTTCCATATCGCCCAGTCGCAGGGGTAAGTCGGCATAGATGGTTTTTAGTAAGGATGATTTCCCTGAACCCGTCCGGCCAACTAAAAAAACAAACTCGCCTTTTTCTATTTCGAAATTCAGATTGGCCAGTACAGTATTGTTGTCCTGGAAAATGTTAGCATCCTTGGCGCGGATAACCGGGTCGGTGGTGAACATGGATTATGTATTTTCGGAAAGTTCCTTTTTAAGCTTCGGAATATCCGTTTGAATAATTTGCCAGACTAACTCACCTTTCATATATAAGTTTCTTATCAGCGTCAATAAAAGGAAGTAGGAGAGGGGAAACTCCATGAGTTGAAACCAGATCAATTTTTTTCTTTAATGCCTCTTCAATTTCTTCCTTCATCTCCAGAAACCTTAGCCCAATGTGTTTAGAGTAATCCAATTCAACCAAAATATCTAAATCACTATCTAAGTTGCTTTCGCTTCGGGCGTATGATCCGAAGATATATGCTTTTTTTACGGGTTGCCTTGCAAAAAACTGACGGAGAAAATTAATTTCCTCTTCTTTCAGTTTCATTTTATTTGTTCAGTTTACGGTGGTCAGACAAAAACTTTTCAAGTCCAATATCTGTCAGCGGGTGTTTCAGCAAGCCGGTAATCACCGATAACGGGCATGTTGCCACATCAGCACCGATCTCCGCGCATTTAATCAGGTGCATAACGTGGCGTATGGAGGCTGCCAGAATTTCGGTTTCGTATCCGTAGTTGTCGTAGATGTGGCGGATTTGTGCAATCAGTTCCAGGCCATCGGTTGCTACGTCATCTAATCTTCCGATAAAGGGCGAAACGAAATCAGCACCTGCCTTGGCGGCCAGTATGGCCTGTCCGGCAGTAAACACCAGCGTGCAGTTGGTGCGAATGCCTTCGGATGCAAATATTTTCAGTGCCTTGACTCCGTCTTTAATCATCGGCACCTTTACCACGATTTTATCATCTATTTTGGCCAGCTCGCGTCCTTCTTTTAGTATGCCATCCAAATCGGTGGCTATTACTTCGGCACTCACATTGTCGTCCACAATGTTGCAGATGGCTTTGTAATGTGCACGGATATTTTCTTCGCCTTTGATGCCTTCTTTTGCCATGAGCGAAGGGTTGGTGGTTACTCCATCCAATACGCCCAGGTCGTAGGCTTCGCGGATTTCATTCAAGTTAGCTGTGTCGATAAAAAATTTCATAAGAAGGTGGTTGCAGGTACAAAAATACGGATTGGCAGGAAGGAGGGAAAATAAAAAAGCAGACCGAACATCGCACCGCTACAACCGCCTACCCTTGCTACCTTCCGGTCCTGGGGGAGTTCAGCAGGAGCTGGTCGTGCCGGTCTGCCGGACTGCAAAGGTAGCACTTTTGGTGTAAGGGTGAATAAAATCAGGCTAATCCAGTGTAGTACAGGTTGAATTCCAATGCATTACAGGGCTCGAAAGCATCGGCCTCCAGGTCGTCAAATATTTCGTCATCAAATTCCAGTTCTCGTACTTCCTGCGATCCATCCGGAAATCGAGTCAGTTCGATGCCGGTCAGGTGAAAAGGATTTACTTTTACGTAAATCACTACCCCATCCGGAAATTTTTTTCGAAAATACTGATGCACAATATTCGGATGCTTCGACATGCCACCAATGAAGTTACCGTTTCCTGAGGAGATTGAATCTGCCAGATTACATCTGCGCCGGCTAAGGTACGAAGATGCCGAAGAAATTTTTTTTGCTTATGCAAGCAAGCCTGAGGCTACCCGCTATGTTTCGTGGCCCACCCATCAACGCCTAGCTGATACGCGCGAATACCTAAAGCATGCAATAAAAGCCTGGCGAGCGGGTACGGAGTATGCCTATGCAATCAGGCTGAAGGGTACTGCACGCCTGGCTGGAAGTATTGGCGTGGTGGTTAAGAATACCGAGGCGCAGGTAGGGTATATCATCAGCCCGGCTTTATGGGGCAACGGCTTTGCAACAGAAGCCTGCACAACGCTAAGTCAAATACTTCGAAGAATGGATGGATTAACCCGCGTATGGACATTGGTTGATGCGGAAAATACTGCATCGTTGCGTGTACTTCAAAAGTGTGGCTGGATTAATGAAGGCATCAGGCCATCTTATTTCGTATTTAATAACCAGGGCAGCCGTGCGAAAGATTGCTTTATTTTCAGGCTGGTACACGAATCGGTTCGTCAATAGCCGGAACCTTGGTGTTTTCCAGCCATTGTATTTCCAACAGTCCAGCCCATGCCCTGAGATAACGGATCACATCTTCTTTTACATTGTGTTTCAGATGGCGGTGCTCAACGGGCATGGATTCCAGAATTGTTTTATCCGACAGACGCTCCAGGTGCTTCAGGTCGGTTATTGAAAATCCAAATGCAATAAGTTGGTCAATCAGTGCATCCATGGGCATACCGCTTTCCGGACAGTAATCGTTCAGTTGCTCCGACCAGTCGCCATATCGCAGCATGGCGTGGTTATGGATTTCTTCGCGTGACTGGGCAGTTACCTGGCGGGCCAGGAAACCGCAGTTGCAGGCGCCCATGTGCCCCCACTGGTAGTCAGTTGCCTTTTCCAGTGCTCTTGCTGTGGCGCGCAGGGCTTCTATTACATCCGGACAAGCTTTAGCCATACACTGGTCTTAACAATTTTATGGGTATTAAGTTATAAGATTTTTAAAAGTATGGTGGCGATATATTTTGAAATTTAAGTTTAGTTGGTATACTTGCCGGAAATTCGTTGTTATGGGAAAAGGCGATAAGAAGTCCAGGCGCGGAAAATTGTGGAAAGGCAGTTATGGCGTTTCCCGCAGCCGCAAAGCTATTAAGGCACGTTTGAAGCGTACGCAGTCGGTTAAGAAAGCTGCAGTGCCCGCGGAAGTTGCCGAAACTACACCGAAGGTTCGTAAGGTTGCCCGGAAAAAAGCAGAATAATGCTCATGATTATAATGAACAATACGGCTTGGTGGTGGCACATTCAGGAATCTGATATGTGAACAGCCGTATTGTTTAAATTTTAACTGGCCGAAGGCCCGCTGTTCACAGCGGGCCTTCGTTTTTTAAAACCATCTTATGATAAGGAAGAATTTTACTATTCATGTTCAAACCAAAAAGCTGCTGGCGGATACGATAACACCGGTATCTGTGTATCTGCGTTTACGCGATTTGTTTGCCGGTACCCTTTTGCTGGAAAGCTCGGATTATCATGGTGAGGAGAACAGCCTTTCGCTGATTTGTTTCGATCCGATAGCTACCTTTACCGTGCAGCGAAATGAAATCCGTATCAAGTGGCCGGATAAAACTTCCCATACGTTTACCATTACCGTTGCTTCGCAGGTACCGCAGTTACTTGAACAGTTTCGCAAATCGTTTACGTTAATAACCTCTTCGCAGGTTGCTGCCGGCATGTTCGGGTATCTGAGTTATGACAGCGTCCGGTTTTTTGAGGATGTGCAACTTCAACAGGGTAAACAACTGATTCCCGAGCTTCAGTTTGGAGTGTATCGGTTCATTGTGGTAATCGACCATTTTCACAATGATATGCAGTTGATTGAACTGCAATGCAACGATTCAGTTGGAAGTGTTGGCTTAAACGATGTAGAGCGTATCGTTTTCAATGCCCGTTATCCGCACTATTCTTTCCGACGTATAAACGGTGAGGTCTCTAATTTTACCGATGGTGAGTTTTTACAACGCATCCATGAGGCCATCAGGCACTGTCATCGCGGTAATGTATTTCAACTGGTGCTTTCCCGACGTTTTGAAACCGGCTTTCGCGGAGATGAATTTAATGTGTATCGAGCACTGCGTTCCATTAATCCGTCACCCTATTTGTTTTACTTCGATTACGGCAATTTCCGGATATTCGGCTCTTCACCTGAGGCACAGGTGCAGATAAGAAACAGGGAAGTGCGCGTTTACCCGATTGCCGGAACCTTCAGGAGAACGGGCGATGATAACCGCGATGCCGAACTGGCGCATCAGCTTGCAGCCGACATCAAGGAAAATGCCGAGCATAACATGCTGGTTGACCTGGCCCGCAATGACCTGAGCCGATTTGCTTCGAAAGTAACCGTTGAGGTTTTTAAAGAGATTCAGTTTTATTCCCATGTCATTCATCTGGTTTCAAAAGTTACCGGCAAACTACCTGTTGATTTTAATCCGGTTCAGGTAGCAGGTGCTACCTTTCCTGCAGGAACATTATCGGGTGCACCCCGGCATAAGGCCATCTCCCTGATTGATGAGCTTGAAAATGAAAACCGCAGTTTTTACGGAGGGGCCATCGGTTATGTTGGCTTTGATGGTTCGGTAAACCTGGCCATTCTTATCCGTTCCTTTTTAAGCATGAATAATACGCTGATATATCAGGCGGGGGCGGGCATTGTAGCCAGGAGCAATCCCGAAAACGAGCTGCAGGAAGTAAACAATAAGCTGGCGGCACTGCGGAAAGCAATGGAACTGGCTGAAACAATTTGATTATGAAAATACTTGTTCTCGATAACTACGATTCGTTTACCTATAACCTGGTTCACCTGTTACGCGAAGCAGGTTATGAACCTGATGTCTTCCGAAATGATAAGATTACCGTAGAAGATGTCGGGCGCTATGATAAAATTCTTATTTCACCGGGTCCCGGCATTCCCGAGGAGGCGGGCATTATGAAGGATGTAATCCGTACGTATGCGTCAACCAAAAGTATTTTGGGTATTTGTCTGGGTCATCAGGGTATTGCCGAAGTTTTTGGTGCTTCGCTATATAACCTGAAGGAAGTAAGGCATGGTGTTACTTCCACGGCTTTTGTAGATGACCCGGAGGAAATTTTATTCCGTAACCTGCCTGCGGCCTTTCAGGTATGTCACTATCATTCGTGGGCTGTTTTTCCTCCCAGTTTACCCGATGATCTTCGTATTACTGCATCCGGTGAAGGTGGACTCATTCTGGGCATACGTCATGTGCGCTACGATGTGCGCGGTCTGCAGTTTCATCCTGAATCGGTAATGACGCCGGAAGGTTATAAAATCATGCAAAACTGGTTAAAGAACTAAAACGATAAAAGTACAGACGAAAAAACGTGATTGGACCATGAAAGATGTTCTGAATGAACTGTTGACACAACAACCATTAAGTCGCGAGCGCGCCCGTTCGGTGCTTTTTGAACTTGCATCGGGAAAGCACAATGTGTCGCAGGTGGCTTCCGTGTTAACGGTTTATCTGATGCGCCCGGTAACGGTTGAGGAGCTACAGGGCTTTCGCGAAGCCATGCTGGAGCTTTGCCTGCCGGTGCGTTTTGACCGGCCGGTAATGGATGTGTGCGGAACCGGCGGGGATGGTAAAAATACATTTAATATTTCCACACTTTCGGCATTTGTTGTGGCCGCTGCAGGTCAGGCCGTAGCTAAACATGGCAACTACGGTGTATCGTCGGTTTGCGGTTCATCCAATATTCTGGAATACTTCGGTTTTCGATTCACAAATGATTTGGATGAACTAAAGCGACAGCTCGACCGCGCCAATATCTGTTTTCTTCATGCGCCCTTGTTTCATCCGGCTATGAAGCATGTTGCGCCTGTTCGTAAAGATTTGGGCATCAAAACATTTTTCAATATGCTCGGTCCGCTGGTTAATCCGGCCTTTCCCGAAATTCAGTTTACCGGAGTGTTTAGCCTCGAACTGGCCCGAAAGTATGGCTATCTGCTTCAGCTTAATCCTGTGCGCTTTATGGTTGTTCATGCATTGGATGGTTACGATGAAGTTTCGCTTACAGGATGTTGGAAATATTATTCCTCACAAGGTGAAGGGATGGGTGTACCGGAAGAACTTGGGTTTGACGAAGTTTCGGAAAATGATATTCACGGAGGCAGGACCGTTGAAGAATCGGCATCTATATTTCTGAATGTACTGCAGGGTAAAGGAACACCAATGCAGCACAACGTGGTGATTGCAAATGCTGCCCTTGCACTGAATTGCGCCCGGCCTGAGCGCTCCTTGCCTGAAATGACGGAGCTGGCACGTGAAACGTTACTGTCGGGTAAGGCTTACGAAACCTTTAAAAAACTTATGGCAAACTGATATGAATGTATTACTGGACATTATTCGCAATAAGAAAACAGAAATAACCGATCGCAAAAAAAAATTTCCGCTAAGCCGACTTGAGGATATGCCTGCATTTAAAAGCAAAACGCGCTCGTTAAAAGATGTGCTGACATACCCTGAAGGGCCGGGAATAATAGCAGAATTTAAGCGCAGATCGCCATCCAATCCGACAATTAACCTCCATGCAGATATTCTTGCAGTTTGTAAAGGATATGTTCAGTCGGGTGCCGTGGCGCTTTCGGTGCTTACTGATGAAAAATATTTTGGAGGAAAGCCTGATGACCTGCTGTTGGTTCGTGAAGCAGTTCAGGTTCCGGTGTTGCGCAAGGATTTTATTGTTGATGAATATCAGCTGTACGAAGCCCGGGCTTTCGGTGCCGATGCCGTGCTGCTCATTGCTGCAGCGCTTTCTCCGGATAGACTGAAGGCACTGGTTAAGCTAGCTCATCAACTCGGTCTTGAGACAGTGCTGGAAGTTCATAGCCGTGAAGAGTGGGAACGGTATGGTGATTCAGAAGCCGATGTAGTCGGAGTGAATAACCGGGATTTGAAAACCCTGAAAACGGATGTTCGGATATCGATTGAGTTAGCTGCACATTTTCCTAATGAAGTGGTGCGTATTTCCGAGAGCGGCATCCGCGATGTGGCGACTGCAGTTGACTTGTTTGGCCGTGGTTATTGCGGATTTTTGATAGGAGAGTTTTTTATGGAACAACCCGATCCGGCATTCGCCTGTGGTAATTTTATCAAAGCAATGAAAAATCAGCAGCATGTCGCTTAAAGTAAAAGTTTGCGGAATGAAGTATGCCGATAACATTGAGGCAGTTGGTGCGCTGATGCCCGACTACATGGGATTTATTTTCTTTCCGTCTTCTCCGCGTTTTGTGGGAATGGATTTTCATATTCCGGCCGGCCTGCCCCGGCAGGCCGGCCGGGTTGGTGTTTTCGTTAACGAACAGACTGAAGCCATTATTCAACTGGCCCGTCAACATCAGCTTACCCATATTCAACTACACGGCACTGAGTCGGTAGCGGAGTGTAAAATGCTGCGTAATCTCGGATACTCCGTAATCAAAGCGTTTGCCATACATCCTGATTTTGATTTTAACAATCTGCGTAGCTATTCCGAAGCAGTTGATTTCTTTCTTTTTGATTCTCCTTCGCAAAACCATGGGGGCTCAGGGAAAGTTTTTAGCTGGGCTTTGCTTAGTAACTATAAACTGGAAGTGCCTTTTTTTCTTAGCGGAGGTCTTTCATCAGAAATAGTAAGAACGCATGCACTGCCGCAACACCCGCAGTTTTTTGCGTTGGATGTAAACAGCGGGGTGGAAGACAGTCCCGGTATAAAAAACGTAAACAAGGTCATGGATTTTTTACAAACAGTTAAATCAATATCATCATGATGTATCAGGTCAACGAACAGGGCTTTTACGGTGAGTTTGGCGGTGCCTACATACCCGAAATGCTCCATCCGAATATTGAGGAGTTACGAACCCACTATCTGGATATAATGAATGATGCGAGCTTTCAGAATGAGTTTCGCAAACTGCTCGCTGATTTCGCTGGAAGACCTACGCCTTTGTATTATGCAGCGCGGCTTAGCGAAAAGTACGGAGCGCGCATTTATTTAAAGCGGGAGGATTTGTGTCATACCGGTGCTCATAAAATCAACAATACCATCGGACAGATTTTGCTGGCCAGACGACTGGGTAAAACCCGAATTATTGCCGAAACGGGAGCCGGTCAGCACGGTGTAGCCACGGCTACCGTGTGCGCGCTGATGGGCATGCCCTGCATCGTGTATATGGGAAAAACCGATGTGGAGCGGCAGAAGCCCAACGTGGCGCGCATGCGTTTGCTTGGCGCAGAGGTGATTCCCGTTACTTCGGGTAACGCCACACTGAAAGATGCAACCAATGAGGCGATGCGTCACTGGATTACCCATCCCGATGATACGCATTACATTATCGGCTCGGTAGTCGGGCCGCATCCTTTTCCGGATATGGTGGCGCGTTTTCAATCCGTAATCAGCGAGGAAATCAGAGAGCAATTAGTGAGGAAGGAGGGAAATCCGTATCCGGACTATGTAATTGCCTGCGTGGGTGGCGGCAGCAATGCAGCGGGAGCATTCTATCATTTTCTGGAAGATGAGCACGTACAGCTCATCGGTGTGGAGGCAGCCGGCAAGGGATTGGATAGCGGTCATTCGGCGGCAACACTTGCGCTGGGAAAACCGGGTATTTTACATGGTTGCAAGACCATGCTCATGCAAACCGATGACGGTCAGGTAACCGAACCTTATTCTGTTTCCGCAGGGCTGGATTACCCGGGTGTGGGACCACTACATGCTCATCTTTTCAAAACCGGACGGGTAACCTTTATGTCGGCAACAGACGAAGAGGCTCTGCGGGCCGGTTTGGAAGTAAGTCGTATGGAAGGAATCATCCCCGCGCTCGAGACGGCCCACGCCTTTGCCGTGCTGAATAAACTTGAATTTGAAAAGGATGATGTGGTGGTAATGAATTTGTCGGGGAGGGGAGATAAAGATCTGGAAACATACAGTAAATGGATATGAACCGCATAGATGAGCTTTTTTGGCAAAAGAAAAACAACATATTGTCTGTATTTTATACGGCAGGCTATCCTGATTTAAATGATACGATTGCAATTGCGCGGCATCTGCAAGCGGCAGGTGTTGATATGATTGAGTTGGGCATTCCTTTTTCAGATCCGATAGCTGACGGCCCGGTAATTCAGCACAGCAATGTACGCGCAATTTCCAACGGCATGAATGTGAAAACATTACTCGATCAGGTTCGTGCAATACGTCAGGAGGTTGCCATACCGGTGGTGCTTATGGGTTACCTCAATCCGGTGTTACAGTATGGTCTGGAAAAATTTTTTTTCGATACAGCCGCTGCCGGAGCTGATGGTGTGATACTTCCCGATTTACCGGTGCATGAATACGCGGATAAGTACAAGGGTCTTGCCCAACAGGCTGGTTTACGTGTAATATTTTTGGTGGCGCCAACTACATCGGATGAAAGAATCAGGGAAATTGATGAGACTTCAACCGGGTTCCTATATGCCGTTTCACTCAGTGGTGTTACCGGGGCACGTAAGCAGTTTAGTGAAGAGCAGGAAAAATTTCTTGATCGCCTTTCAAGGCTTAAGCTGAAAAATCCTGTTTTGGCCGGCTTTGGTATCTCGAATGCAGAAAGTTATCAGCGTGTCTGCCGCTATGTTAATGGCGCTATAGTAGGAAGTGCCTTTATCGAATTGTTAGGTAAAGGAGGATTTGATGGCGAAATAAAACGGTTTATTGAAATGTTGAAAGAAGACCAGGCATGTGTACAATAAGATCTGATGAAACCATTTAAACATTTTGTTTTAGTGTTGACGAAATGAGGCAAGCTTGTTGGCGGATGATGTAATCAATGTTTTCTATAAAATATACCTGTCTGGGCATCCGGTTTCACGAGGGGATAATGCGCTCAACCACCATATAAAAGCCAAGCTCAACTACCTTATTGATTTAAGCTGGCTGAGCGAAGTCGAAGCCAGCTTAAAAATTTCAAAAGCCGAAGCCAGCTCTGTATTTTCAAAAACCAAAGCCAGTGTTGTAATTACTTAAACGCGTTTTCAACAAATCTTCATGTAAAATGGTTAAATAACCGGACCAAACCAATATGCGTTATATCTGTTCCGTTTGTTTTTGCTTCATTATGATTACCGGGTTGAGTCAGCCGGATCGTGCAACACTTTCCGGTTACGTTCGCGATGCGGCTGACGGTGAAGCCCTTATCGGAGCAACGGTTTTTATACCCGCCACGGGAGCCGGAACGGTAACCAATGCTTACGGATTTTATTCCATTACCTTACCTAAAGGCTTCTACGAGGTTCGTTTTTCGTTTGTAGGATATACCGATACCCGCCGGAATATCGACCTCAATCAAAATCAACGACTGGATATTGAACTGCAACCCGAATCAAAGCAACTGGAAGAAGTGGTTGTGGCGGCAGATGAGGAAGGAGTGGAAGTTCGTGGTATTCAAATGTCCGTTAACCGGTTGAATATCGGCACCATCGCCCGTATGCCGGCGTTTCTGGGCGAGGCCGATATCATCAAAAGCATACAACAACTGCCGGGCGTAACCACGGTAGGTGAGGGCGCATCGGGCTACAACGTGCGTGGCGGTAATGTCGGGCAAAACCTGATTGTCTTAGATGAAGCAGCGGTTTATAATCCTTCACACTTACTTGGATTCTTTTCTGTGTTTAATCCCGATGCAGTAAAGGATGTTCAGTTGTATAAAGGTGGTATTCCAGCCCGATATGGCGGGCGACTGGCCTCTATTCTCGATGTGCGGATGAAAGAAGGCAACAGCAAGGAGTTCGAAGCCAATGGCGGTGTAGGCACCATCTTCAGCAGGCTGGCTATTGAAGGACCCATCGTGCCCGATAAAAGTTCCTTCATCTTTGCGGCAAGGCGCTCGTATATTGATGTGCTTGCCCGTCCTTTTGTTGATGTGCTGCGCGATGGTGCGCGCCTGAACTTTTATGACTTAACCGGCAAGGTTAACTATCGGATTAACAGCCGCAACAACATCTTCCTTTCCGGATACGCCGGCAGGGATATATTCTTCTTTGACAGTCAACAGGGTTTTTCCTGGGGCAACGCCACCGGTACCTTGCGGTGGAACAGCATCATCAACGACCGCATGTTTTCCAATGTTTCACTGATCTTCAGTCAGTATGATTATGCCCTTCAGTTCGGAGAAGATGAGCGCGATAATTTTAAGTGGAATTCATCCATAACCGATTTTACGGTAAAACCTTCTCTTAGCTATTTCATCAACAGCAATAATGAGATTACAGCCGGCCTTGAAGCCCACTACTATCGGTTTGAACCGGCCAATGCGGTGGGTACTACCAACGGTCAGGCAGTAGATGTGAGCATTGCTGAGAAATACAATCTGGAAACCGCAGCTTTTGTCAGTCATCAGTTACGTATAAGTCCGAAACTATCGGCCGAGTATGGCCTGCGTTACTCCATGTTCCAGGCATTCGGCCCGGGTGTTGTATATCAGTACAATGATACGGTTCCCGGATTACGCAGACAGCCTGTTGCTGCCACATCGTTCGGACGCGGAGAGGAAATGGTTCGATACACCAATCCCGAGCCGCGCATTTCGCTTCAGTATCAGGTTAATCCGCAAAGTTCAGTTAAGCTCAGTTATATGCGCGCTGCCCAGTATCTTCATTTGATATCCAATACGGCAGCTTCCAATCCGCTGGATGTGTGGACGCCATCCTCACCTAATTTGAAACCACAGCTGGGCGATCAGTGGGCAGTGGGTTATTTCCGAACGCTGAATAGAAAGTCTGTCTATGAATTTTCAGCGGAGGTGTACTACAGAAGAACCTATAATCAGGTGGATTACATTGATGGTGCAGATTTACTGATCAACGAGTACCTGGAGGGTGATTTGTTAAGCGGTCGGGGAAGAGCCTACGGACTGGAACTTTATCTTCAGAAAAAAACCGGACGATTTACAGGCTGGATGGCCTATACGTTGGCACGCACGGAACTTCAGGTGGAAGGCATTAACAACGGTGCGTGGTATCCAACGCGGTTCGACCAGACGCACAACTTCAAAGCGACTGCTTTTTATCAGCTTAACAAGCGCTGGTCGGTTTCGGGTAACTTCACGTTTCTTTCCGGAACACCCACCACGTTTCCTACATCGCGCTACGTTGTTCAGGGTATCCTGATACCGCACATTGCCGATAATTCGCGTAACAACGTTCGCATACCGGCCTTTCACCGGTTTGATCTTGCCTTCCGCCTCGAAGGCCGAACCCTGCGGAAAAACGGTAAGGAACGAAAAAATACCGATTACTGGATATTCGGGCTCTACAACCTGTATGCCCGAAGGAATCCGTTCTCCATTTATTTTTCGCAAGGCGATGAGCGTGCGGGAAGTGGTGCACCGATACAAAGCCGGGCCACACAATTATCCATCATTGGCACAGTGGTTCCATCTATTTCATACAATTTTCATTTTTAAGATGAAGATGATGAATAAAATTCTGGTTGTTGTAGCTCCGTTATTCGGATTGGTTTCTACTTCCTGTGAGTCGGTCATTTATCCCGATTTGCCAGAGGCAGAAGCGCAACTGGTGATTGATGCCTGGGTGAATAATAAGGAAGAGCCGCAATGGATAAGACTTAGTAAAACCCAACCGTATTTTGAAAATACTTTGCCGCCACCTGTTTCGGGAGCACTCATACGCATTGAAGGTTCCGATGGGTCGGAGTACATCTTTTCTGAATCGGATACGCTGGCAGGTGCTTATGTCTGGGTTCCGGGTGCAGGCGAACGATTAGGTATGAATGGTGTTATCTACACCCTTACTGTTGAAGCGGAAGGAGAAATTTACACGGCTGTAACCCGCATGGGGCGCGTGCCGGTAATCGACAGCATTACGTTCAGGGTGGAGCGGGGCAATCAGTTTGTGGATGATTTATACCTGGCCGAGTTCTGGGCGGTTGATCCTGTGGGGTTTGGAGACACCTATTGGATACGGGCTTACAAAAACGGCGTTTTGCTGAACAAGCCTTCGGAAATTATACTGGCCTATGATGCCGGATTTTCACGCGGAGGCCGATTAGATGGTGTTCCTTTTATTGCACCCATACGTCGCGGTGTGAATCCTTTTGAGCAGGATGAACGCGGCCGGTTTTTGTCGCCTTATGTTCCGGGCGATTCGGTGTATGTGGAGCTTCATTCACTAAGCGAGGCATCGTTTGATTTTCTCACCCTGGTTTCGCTTCAAACCAACCGGCCAGGCGGCTTTTCCGAATTGTTCGCTACACCCCTATCGAACGTCACTACCAATCTGGTCAATATTAATCCGAACGGTAAAAAAGCTTTGGGCTTTTTTAATGTGGCTGCCGTATCAGGGTCAGGCCGGAAGTTCAACAGCCTGGATGACATCTCCAATCCCTGATTCAAAGGCTTTGCTACGTTCAGTGACAGGAGAATAGAAACGGCACCCACGCCCGGAGCGCAAGTGCCGTGTATCATTTTTGTAATGGATTTTAATCTACCTTTATGGCCTTCGACTTAACCTTGGCTTCTTCCTTTTTCGGAAGCGTGATGCGCAGGATGCCGTTATCATACTTTGCGCTGATATCATCGCCTTTCACACTGTCGGGCAAGGTAAACGAGCGGGCAAAATTGGTGTAGCTGTACTCCCTGCGCGTATAGTTTTTATCCTTGTCTTCTTTTTCAGTTTCCTTTTCGCACGAAATGGTCAGCACACCGTTGTCAACGG
>JANWWN010000048.1 GCA_025055435.1 Cyclobacteriaceae bacterium
GGGGGTCCTGAGCATAAAAAAAGATTGAACAGTCTTTTTGAAATTACGGCTTTCAGATAAAGTTAACAAAAAATGAAAAACCTCCGAAGTCCTGGACCCCGGAGGTTTTTCACGTCTATAGTTGGCTTTAATCCTGTGGTAAAAGTAAACGAAAAGGTAAATAATGGAATAGTCGAATCGCCTCAGGGCATTAAGACACGATAAGCAGCATTATAGACCCGTGAGATGCATGATGTAAAAACTGAAACCCCCTAAACTGTTCGCGACAGCGGGGGTTTCAATGTCTACAGTTGGCTTTAATCGTGTGTAAAGTTAAAGGTTTCAGTTAAAAATACAACTGTCTGCTCTTGAAAATACTGTCTTTCGCTACGGAATCCTTCTCCAGAAAACGCTCTTTCAGCCGTTCTTTCAGTTGCGGCCGGGAACCCGGAAAGGTTGTTTTTCTTGCAAAATCATAACAAACCCAAAGTACAATCAACAAATAGATCAACGCCAGCCAGAGGAATATTTTTTTGGGACTTTTCATGAATAAAAAAGCCGCTGGTTAAGCGGCCTTTAATTTTTTACTTCACTTTGCTGACCACAGCTTCGAACGCTTTCGGGTCATTCATGGCAAGGTCGGCCAGTGCTTTACGATTCAGCTCTATTCCGGCCTTTTTCAAACGACCAATAAATTCGGCATACGACATACCGTGGGCACGTACTCCGGCATTGATTCGGGCAATCCAGAGTGAGCGGAACTGCCTTTTCTTTTGCTTGCGGT
Source organism: Cyclobacteriaceae bacterium (assembly GCA_025055435.1). Classification (GTDB taxonomy): domain Bacteria; phylum Bacteroidota; class Bacteroidia; order Cytophagales; family Cyclobacteriaceae; genus UBA2336. Next base: position 764 of record JANWWN010000048.1, read on the forward strand.
CGCGATAGGCATAGGTTAAACCTTTTTCAACCGCATTTTTGGCTATTGTCCAAACATTTTTTCTGCGACCAAAGTATCCTTTGGCCAGTTTCATTACGCGCTTGCGTTTGGCGCGCGACGCTACATTGTTAACTGATCTGGGCATAGTACATCATCGTTTTTGGCTGAAGGCGCTCATGCGTAAGCACGAGACTTAAGCACAGCAGCCGGGTTAAACATATAAACCGGTTACCGCTCGGGCGATAACTTAAAAAGCATAAGGAAGCATAGGCTTAATATTTACCACATCTGTTGATTTAACAACTTGCTTGCGGCTAAGCCTGCGCTTTTGTTTGGTTTCTTTCTTCGTCAGGATATGGTTTTTATAGGCACGTTTGTGCATTATTTTACCTGTGCCTGTTACCTTAAAGCGCTTCTTTGCTCCGGATTTCGTTTTTACTTTGGGCATATTACTCGGCTTTGTTTTTTTCCTTAACAACCTTTCCTTTCGACTGAATAATCAGCGACATCCTCTTTCCTTCCAGCTTAGGCATTTGTTCTACTTTTCCGTACTCCTCCAGGGCTTGAGCAAATTTCAGCAGCAGAATCTCACCTCTTTCCTTGTACACGATGGTACGCCCCGGAAAGAAGACGGTTGCTTTAACTTTAGCCCCTTCCTGAAGAAAGTTAATGGCATGTTTAAGCTTGAAGTTAAAGTCGTGTTCTTCCGTATTCGGACCAAAGCGGATTTCCTTCACCACCACCTTAACGGCTTTCGCCTTGATCTCTTTTTGCTTTTTCTTCTGCTCGTACTTAAACTTCGAGTAATCAATTACCTTACAAACCGGTGGATCGGCATTTGGGGAAATCTCCACCAAATCCAAGCCCTGCTGCTGGGCTATTTTCAATGCTTCCTGAAGCGGGTAAATGTCAACCTTAACGTTGTCGCCAACCAACCGCACCCTTGGCGCGGTAATTCTTTCGTTAACCCGATAGGGCTCTTCCTTACGCGGTGGCCCTTTGCGAAAGACAGGTCTGTTTGTCTGGTTTATGATACTCTCCTTTAGTTTAAGTTAAACATACCATCCGATGCCGGCACCAAACCTGCCGCTTATCGGAAAGGGTGCAAATATCGCTAATCTGGTCAAGAAACAAAATCTTTCAGAAAAATTAGCCTTCTCCGGGTACAGCAGCTTCTTCCTGAAATTTACGGATGAATTCATCCAGCAAAACACTGCCCTGGTCGCCGGCTCCATGCTTTCGCACAGCAACTTTTCCTTCCATGGCTTCACGCTCACCCACAATTAACATGTAAGGTATTTTCCGAACCTCGGCATCGCGGATTTTTCTTCCGATTTTCTCATCCCGGTCATCAATAAAGCCTCTGATATCCAACGATTTAAGCTTATCCATGACTGAATTTCCATAAGCATTAAACCGTTCTGAAATCGGCAGAACCGCCACCTGTTCAGGCGCCAGCCACAACGGGAAGTTGCCCGCGCAATGTTCAATTAAAACCGCCACGAAGCGTTCCAGCGAACCGAACGGTGCGCGGTGAATCATAACCGGCCGATGGCGCTGGTTATCCGCACCTACATACTCCAGCCCGAAACGCTGAGGCAACTGGTAATCAACCTGTATGGTTCCGAGTTGCCAGCTTCGGCCCAGTGCGTCTTTAACCATGAAGTCGAGTTTCGGGCCGTAAAATGCAGCCTCGCCTTTTACTGCAACTGTTTTAAGGCCGCGTTCATCGGCTGCCTCCTGAATTTCACGCTCGGCTCTTTCCCACAACTCATCCTCACCAATGTATTTGCTTTTGTCGTTGGGGTCGCGCAGCGAAATCTGTGCGGTGTACTGGTCAAAGCCCAGCGATTTGAAAACAAACAACACCAGGTCAATCACTTTTATAAACTCTTCTTTTACCTGGTCGGGTCGGCAAAAAATGTGGGCATCGTCCTGGGTGAACCCGCGAACCCGGGTTAAGCCGTGCAATTCTCCACTTTGTTCATAGCGATAAACTGTTCCGAACTCTGCCAGCCGAACCGGTAAATCACGATACGACCTGGGCTTTGAACTGTAGATTTCGCAATGGTGCGGACAGTTCATCGGTTTAAGGAGAAATTCTTCGTTCTCATCCGGTGTGCGGATGGGCATGAACGAGTCTTTGCCGTACTTCTGATAGTGGCCGGATGTTACGTATAACATCTTGCTACCGATATGAGGAGTTACAACCGGGTCATAACCGGCCTTCACCTGCGCCCTGCGCATAAATTGTTCCAACCGTTCCCGCAGAATAGTTCCTTTCGGGAGCCACAACGGCAATCCCATGCCTACTCTTTCGGAAAAAGTAAACAGCTCCAGCTCCTTTCCGATTTTACGATGGTCGCGCTTCTTAGCCTCTTCCAGCAACAGCAGGTAATCATCCAGGTCTTTCTGCTTTGGAAAGGTTATACCGTAAATGCGCGTAAGCATTTTGTTTTTTTCATTTCCGCGCCAGTACGCGCCTGCTACATTCAGTAATTTAATTGCTTTGATAAAACCGGTGTGCGGAATATGCGGACCTTTACATAAATCGGTAAAATTACCCTGTTGATAGAAAGTAATGGAACCATCAGCCAGTTCCTGAATAAGTTCGATTTTGTAGGGGTCGTCTTTTTTTTCAAAGTATTCAAGCGCATCTTTCTTACTCACCTCGCTGCGAATGAAGCGGCTTTCCTTGCGCGCCAGCTCGGCCATTTTTTTTTCAACTGCTATAAGGTCGTCTTCGCCAAAGGGCCTGCCACCCAGATCAACATCGTAATAAAAACCGTTTTCTATTGGCGGGCCAATGCCAAACTTCACGCCCGGATACAATGCTTCGAGCGCCTCGGCCATGAGGTGAGCCGAAGAATGCCAGAATGCTTTTTTGCCTCCGGCATCATTCCAGGTAAGAATTCGGACTTTTGAATCGGAAGTTATCGGGCGTGACAGATCCCAAATTTCTTCATTTACTTCAATGGCCAGCGCGTTTCGGGCCAGTCCTTCTGAAATACTGCGGGCTATTTCAGCTCCGGTAACGCCGTTGGAAAACTCACGAATGCTTCCATCCGGCAGCGTAATCTTAATGTTCATTTCAAATCAATCAGTTGGCAAATATAGGTGGTGATTCGAAATGACCTGCAAGTCTTGCGAAGTTACAACTTGAATTGTGCCGTAAAGAGTACGCCAAATTTTCTTGCCCGTTCGTTTTCCAGATAACTGAGCCGGTGAATGAAATCCACGCGAATAAAGCGGAAAATGTTTTCTACACCATAACCCAGTTCGATGTAGGGCCGGTTCCAGCTGAGGTTTGCATTTCCGGGAGGAAAAGGTAACGGGTCGCTGATAGCCAGATTGGCCTCCGATAAGCTGCCGGCCAGTACGTTGGCGTATCCGGTAAGCCTCCAGTGGAGCCGGCGCATTAAGGGTATGCTATTGAGAATAAATCCTTCAAAGTGATGGCGGTATTGTAACGAAACGAAACGGTCGCTGAAAAATTCGCCAAAGTTTAACAGGTTATACAGGAAATCAGTATAAAAAGGTGTTTCATTACCCAGGTGCCAGGACAGCAGCGGATAAGGCAGCACATCATCGGTGTATTCGCCCGTAAGGGTGATGTTGCCATATCCCAGCGGTCCCATAGGAAGTTTTTTAAGTATGGAAACCCGGAATTTATCGTAAGAAAAATCACTACCCATTACACCTTTTAATCCGCGGCTATAGCGAAGCGTTATGATGGGCCACTTCTGCGGACCGAGGCTCACACGTTCATTGTCATATTGAAGAAACAGTTCATCGCGCGAAATACGCGATTCAAAAACAATTTCAGCGCGTTCAAATTGATTTTGCAATGAAGTAAGGTCGCCTGGATTGGTATAATAACCGAAATCAAATACCGGCCTGAATGTATTATAGCGGAATGCCACACGTTGCGAGACTCCGGTGATGAGTTCCCGCTGAAAATTAAACCGAAGCTCATCGAAGTAATATCCTCTCCGAAAATAACCCCAACGGGTAGCAGCCAGAAATAAGTAGCTGTCGGCCAGCGCTTCATCATCAATGCCTACGCGCCACAGGTCGTGGCGATAGCGAATGCTGGCCACCGTCCACCGCTTACGCTCGAGGATGCGCATGGCATATACGGAATACTTCAACCGGCTATCATTAAACCCATAGCCGAGCTGTGCCCCGAATTCCCATTTGCGGCTGAAATGGTAGTTGGTTTTGAATCCGCTTTGGATACGAAAGCCCTCAATGTCGTTCCAGGCAAATAACCTGAGGTAAGGACCAATATCAACCTTCCCAACTTTTTTATACCCGTTGATGATAACCTTTGCAATGTCCACATAGGTGCGTACTACCGGAATGTTGGTAAGGGTGTCGATCATCTTATACACTGTTTTCTCCGTTTCGGATAACGGCTCGTGGCGAAGCTGATTCCAATGTTCGTCATCGTACTGATTCAGGATGTAGCCTTCGTCCAGCAGAATTTGTTTTTCATAAAAGCGCGGTTCTTTGGGTTTATTGATAACGATGTTCTTGTTTGATGTATAAAATTTTGCCAGCATTCCGGCCCAGTCGTCACGCACTTCACCAATGTTGATGAGTACCCTGTTTTTTACCGGCAGCCACGGTCCGGCTTCGGTAGGCATCAATTCCTGTTGAATTTTGATTTTTTCAATGAAATTCAAATTAGCCTGTTTGCCAATGGTTGCTTCGATTTGCCGCAAAGCGAATTCGTTTTTGGTAATCCACATCGTTCCGGTAAATGCCAGGGCCTGGGGATTTTTCGGATAGAAGTCAATACGGTAACAATAATCCTCACCGATGTAAACACTATCCATCAGGTCGTACTCGTAGTATAAGCGCCATCCGTCTGCTATGGGCGAAACGAAATCTTTTTCCAGAATGGTCAGCCAGTTTTTATAAAAATTGTATTCCTGAAAAGTGGGGCCAATTAACTGGCTGGTTAGCGAACCGTCTTCAAAACCCAAACCGCTGATCTTGGTTTCCTTGATGTTTTCCAGCTTCATATCCGGATTGCTTCGGTAATAAAACCTCGAAATGCTCTCGGAAATAAAAATCGGTAACACTGGCTGCCCATCTTCCCCGGCAATCACGGCAACGCTGTCCAGCACCCGGGTTATCTTTTGCATGATTTTTTTGTTACGGAATTTTTCCGTCATGTTGTCAATGTCGATTTCAATTTTTGAATACGTGTCGTACTCGTAAGCCGACAGGCTTCGTTTATCGTTTCGTTCTTTGTTTCGGATTACATTGCGCAGGATTGGGAATGCCGGATTCTCTCCGGCAACAACAACTACTTCGCGCAAACGGGTAACTTCTTCTTCCAGTTGGAAGTTAATGGTTTGCTCACGTCCTTTTACCACTGCCTTGGTTCTGGGTTTGTAGCCGATATATGAAGCAATGAGTGAATCCGTAGGGTTGGACGTAACAATCTGATAATTTCCGTCAAAATCCGTTGTCGTTCCAATGCTGGTTCCCTTGAAGATGATATTTACAAAAGGGAGCGGATCGCCCGAGGAGGCATCGGTAACTTTACCACGGACTATCGTTGTTTGGGCGCCGGCCAGGAAAGCTTGAAAAGCGAGGAACAGGAAAAAAATGCGCATCACAGCGTTCATACACTAAACCGGGTAAAAATAACCATAAAATTTATGAGGGGGTTGGGCACTTATTCATCGGTTAGCGGCAAAAATTCCGGTTCACCGAGAAAACGGGGTTGGGTGTTCAGAATATATAAATCGAGCACGGCAATAGCGCGCGCAAAATATTCACGTAACGTACTTAACCACGGGTCAGTTTCACCGCTTCCGGCAGCCAGGGCTACTGCATCAATACCTTCAAAGCGGCAAATAAACAACGCTCTGTATGCATGAAAGGATTGGGTTATGATGATAAGGCGCTGTTGACCGAAAATTTTTTTACTACGAACGATGGAATCCAACGTACGTAACCCGGCATAGTCGAGTGTAATGGCCGAAGCGGGAACGCCGCTGGCTATCAGCGCTTTTTTCATTTCCAGCGGTTCGTTGTAGTATTTCGTGCGGTTATCTCCGCTAACGATAATGTGCCGGATTTTATTTAACCTAAACAATTGCGCTGCTGCCTCTATCCGCTGCTGAAAATAGGCATTGGGGCTTCCCGATGAAAGTCGGTTGCTCGTACCAGGAACCAATCCTACTTTATACTGAGGTACATCCTGCGGTTTATTGTAAACCAAATGCTTTGTTGATTGCACTACCCATACATTAAGCACAATCAGCACGGCCACACCCGCCAAGAACACTGCCAACAGCGTCCGAAACAGAAATTTCATCTTATTAAAGCCAACTGACTCACAAAGTTAATGAAGGGATTCGAGAAACCGCTTCTCAATCATGGCTGAACCGCGAATGGATTTCCGGTACCAACTAAGTCTTAGTTCATTTTTTTCATCTTCCGAAAGCCCGTAATCTCCGCTTTTCCAGAGTTTTAACATAATTTGGTAAAGACACACCGCCACACTTACCGAAACATTCAGGCTTTCGGTAAAGCCTTTCATCGGTATGCGAAGTATGGTATCGCAGTTTTCTAAAACCGTAGATGAAACACCCTTATCTTCGTTTCCAAATACCAAAGCAACCTTTTCATGCCCGAAATCAAATTCCTCTAACGATTCCCTGCCGGCAGGGTCCGTAGCAACAATACGATAGCCTCTGTTGCGTAGTGCCTGAATGCAGGCAAGGGTATTATCCGAGTTTTTCTGCTTATACCTGATAAGATTAACCCATTTATAGGAACCTTTCAGCACTTTTTTATTGAGCTGATAGGATGTTGTGTTTTCGATAATGTGAATATCCTGCACTCCGAAACATTCGCAGGTACGCACCACCGCGCTGGCATTTTGCGGCTGATAAATATCTTCCAGGGCTATGGTAACCTTTCTGGTCCGGTGACTAAGCACCTGCTCAATGGTTGTTTTTCGGTTTTCGGTTAAATAGTTGGCGAGATATCGGATTAATCGGGTGTTATACGCTTCCGCTGACATACTTTCCGCAGGTTGGATGAACATTCGGGCTTGTTAGCCGAAAAGAGCTCCGGCTATTGTAGCGGTCATCATGGTAGCCAACGAAGCGGCCATTAATGCCCGCAATCCCAGGCGTGACAAATCGGCCTGACGTGATGGCGCCATCCCTCCTATGCCGCCAATCTGGATAGCGATTGAACTAAAGTTGGCGAACCCGCAAAGTGCATAGGTCGAAATAAGTACTGCCTTTTCGCTTAACACGCCGGTGGCTTTTACTTCGGCCAGGTTTAGGTATGCTACAAATTCGTTAATAACAAGTTTCTGCCCCAGGAAGCTGCCTACATATAAAGTTTCGCTCCAGTCAACTCCCATGATATAGGCAAATGCGCGAAACACCTGACCGAATAAATACTGCAGAGAAAATCCACTAAAAGCTCCGTTGGTAGATTGCCTTACCCATTCATTAAGTGATAGCCATTCGCCCAGTCCATCAACCAGCATCCAGTTTACGGCATAAATAATTGCAATAAATGCCAGCAACATGGCACCGATGTTTAAAGCCAGCTTCAACCCGTCGGAGGCACCGGTAGCCAGGGCATCAACAAGATTAACTCCGATAGACTCGCGGTTTACTTCCAGCCGGGTGTCAATTTTTTCCGGATGGCTTTCGGGTAAAAAAATCTTAGCCATAACGATAGCCGCAGGGGCATTCATGATGGAGGCGCTAAGCAGATAGGTGGCATACTTAATAAGTTGCTGGGGATCGGTTCCGCCCAGAAAAGAAATGTAAGCACCCATTACGCTTCCGGCTATGGTAGCCATACCGCCTGTCATAAGGCAGTGCAATTCGGATTGCGTCATTCGGGTAATAAATGGCCGGACCAGTAAGGGCGCTTCCGTTTGGCCCAAAAAAATATTGCCGGCTGCAGAAAGGCTTTCCGCACCCGAAAGACGCATGGTTTTGGTCATAACCCAGGCAAAGCCATAAACTACTTTTTGCAGGACACCCAGGTAGTACAAGCCGGCTGTTACGGATGAGAAGAAAATAACTGTGGGTAATGCCTGAAAAGCAAATAAAAAGCCCAGGCCGTGCCGTGTTCCTTCAACTGCGTCGCTGTTTTTGGCCAGATCGCCAAACAGAAACTGGGCCCCGTTCAGCGCAAAACTGAGAAACTTAACAAAGCCATTTCCGATAACTTCAAAAGCCGAGCGTACTACCGGCACTTTAAAAATGAGCAATGCAAAAATTACCTGCATCAGCACGCCTGCCCCTACCAGTTTCCAATCAATTTGTTTTCGGCTGGACGAAAAAAGAAATGCCAGTCCGATAATGACCAGCAAACCCAGCGCTCCCCTTAGGTATTCCATGCCGGAATAGTTAATTTCTTCGGCTTAATTCGTCCCTGATTTTTGCAGCCCGCTCATAGTCTTCTTTTTCGATGGCCTCCTTCAACAATTCGTTCAGCTTATCGGTTGAGTATTTTTTGATATCCTCCGCTTTGCCCGATGACTCGCGACCTCTGCGTGATTTGGTTTTTGGTGCTTCCTCCTCGGGTTCATCGGATAGTACAATGCCGGCCTCGGCCAGAATATTTTCGTAGGTATAAATCGGACAGTCGAACCGCAGACCTATGGCTATGGCATCGCTCGGACGGGCATCTATTTCAGTTTGCTTCAAGCCATCGGAACAAACAATCTTGGCAAAGAAAACGCCTTCTTTCAGATCTGAAATAATTATCTCTTCTATGGTAAAGTGAAATTTATTGGCGAACGATTTAAACAGGTCGTGCGTCATCGGCCGGTTGGGAATAATCTTTTCTATTTCAATGGCAATGGCTTGCGCTTCGAACATGCCAATAATGATCGGCAGCCTGCGATTGCCGTTTGCCTCTCCCAACACCAATGCAAAAGAGCCTGCCTGTGACTGGCTGGATGACAAACCGAGAATTTCTAACCGAATCTTTTTCACTTATCGTACTGCTTTAATTGCTTCTGTCAATTTAGGAATTATTTCGAAGGCATCACCAACAATTCCATAGTCGGCGGCCTTGAAAAAGGGTGCATCAGGGTCCTTGTTTATAACGACAATACACTTGGAGGAGTTGACTCCCGCTAAGTGCTGAATAGCTCCTGAAATTCCTACGGCAATGTACAGCTGCGGAGCCACCTTCACTCCCGTCTGTCCCACGTGCTCGTGGTGCGGACGCCAGCCCATGTCTGAAACCGGCTTGCTGCAGCCGGTCGCTGCATTTAGTACGCGCGCCAGCTCTTCCAGCATTCCCCAGTGTTCCGGACCTTTCATTCCTCTTCCCCCGGAAACTACGATATCCGCCTCGGGCAGAAGAATATGTCCCGTTGCCTTTTCCGAAGACAGAATCCGTATCTTAAAGTCGGCATCATTAAGTTGTGGGCTAAAGCGTTCTACGGTTGCACTTCCCTCGTGCTCTTTAACCTCAGCTGCGTTCTTTTTAATGGTAATTACTTTTTTAGGCTTGCTAAGTATAACTCGAGCAAAAGCTTTGCCTGTAAAAATACCTCGCTTTACTTCCAGGTTTTCGCCAGGTTGAGGAACTTCTACCACATTTGTTGCCAGACTAGCCTGCAATTTAATCGCAGCGCGTGCCGCAACCGGAGTAGCCAGAGATGAGTCAGCAGCTACCAGCACATCTGCATTTATTGCATGGAAAACCTGGGTAATGACGGACGCGTAAGCCTGAATAATACCTGCGCTTAACCGGTCGTCATCTGCCCATATTACTTTCACCGCGCCGTATTTACCTAAGCCGGAAAGTGATTCTTCATCGGATTTGCCCATAACTACAACCGTTACCGATTTACTTAAGGCACGGGCAAAAGCAATGGCTTCAATAGAGTTGCTCTTTACTTTTCCTTCGGACAATTCTGCAAATACCAGGATATTCATGACGTGGCTATCAAAATTTCAGGACTAAGTGGTTAAGGATTAAAGGTTAATGTTCAGATTTTAAGTCTTCCTTCTACAAAACTTTAGCTTCGTTTTTTAACAGCCGGACCAGCTCTTCAACGTGGTCAGCCGGAATCATTTTAACCGCCCCTTTTGGTGGCGGCAATTCGTATTGCTTTAACTGAACTCCGCTGTCGGCCGGAACCGCCTCAACTACTTTTAAAGGCTTGGTACGGGCCGACATAATACCGCGCATGTTTGGTATTTTCCATTCGGCTATGGGCTCCTGACAGCCCAATACCAGAGGCAATGGGGCCTCCAGGTATTCCTTTCCTCCTTCGATTTCCCGGGCCATTTTTGCAATGCCTCCTTCAATATCCAATTTCATCACAGGCGAAACCGATGGCATACCAAGCAACTCGCCCACCATGGCATGCACTACCCCTCCGTTGTAATCAATGGATTCGCGGCCCATTAAAATCAAATCATAGTTGCCCTCACGCGCCTGTGCTGCAATTTGCGCGGCAACGAAATACGAATCCACTGGTTGGGCATTAACCCGGATGGCATCATCTGCACCGATTGCCAAAGCCTTGCGCAAAGTAGGCTCGGTATCGGCAGTGCCGATATTTAGTACCGTAACCGATGCACCGAGGGATTCTTTCAGTTCAACTGCCCGCGCCAAAGCATAATCATCGTAGGGCCCTACAATAAACTGCACACCAGTCGTGTCAAAACGGGTGTTGTTATCGGTGAAGTTTATACGGGAGGTCGTGTCAGGAACGTGTGAAATGCAGACTAAAATCTTCATAATCAGGTTAAAAAAAAGCAGTTCTTTTTGCCGGCTCAAGATAGCGGATAAATTTTGAAATTAGGAACAGAAAAAATCAAATAACCATGAACACGGAGAGGCTAAGGCAGTTGAACGAATTTCTTAAATCCGAACCCGATAATGTGTTTATCCGCTATGCCATAGCTCTTGAACACCGCAAAAGCCAACCGGATAGTGCTGAAAAAATGCTGGAGGAATTACTGCAGTCCAAACCGGACTACCTGCCGGCCCTGCAAACCGTTATTACGTGGAAAATAGAATCTGACAAAATCGAAGAGGCTAGAAGCCTTTTAGTAAATAGAGCCATACCCCTGGCGCGTAAACAGGGTGATGTCCGCGCACTGAGGGAGTTACAGACAGTATTAAATGAGCTCGAGTCGGCTTAACTTCAGAATGGCACGTTATTGTCTTCCTCCGGCGATGGGGGTTCATCATACGGTGGTTGTTCGTTTATCCGGCTGGGGAGTTTAACAGGACCGCTTCCCTGATCGCCTGACTGATCCCAATCAGTAAACTTGGTGTATTTGCCAAGGAACTTCAGCTTAACTGTCCCGGTGGAGCCATTGCGATGCTTGGCAATGATCACTTCCGCCATGTTTTGGGTTGGCTCCTCATCTTCGGTTTTTGTTAGCCCATAGTATTCCGGACGATAGAGGAAAATAACCAGGTCGGCATCCTGTTCAATGGAGCCGGATTCCCGGAGGTCACTCAATTGCGGGCGCTTTATGCCACCGCGCGTTTCTACCCCACGACTTAACTGTGACAAAGCAATTACCGGAACGGCAAGTTCTTTGGCAATGCCTTTTAAAGCACGCGAGATAGAGGCGATTTCCTGTTCGCGGTTACCGGATGTGTCGCCTCGCATGAGTTGCAGATAGTCAACAATAATCAACTGGACATCATGTTCGGCTTTCAGCCTGCGGCACTTGGCCCGCAGTTCCAAAATGGTGAGTGCGGGCGTATCATCAATGAAGATAGGCGCTCCCGAAAGCCGCGATGTTTTATGAACCAGTTGCTGCCATTCAAAATCGGCCAGCAGTCCTTTTCTGATTTTTTCTCCCTCCAGTTCGGCTTCGGCTGATATCAAACGGTTAACCAGTTGGATAGACGACATCTCGAGGGAAAAAATGGCTACGGGCCGGTTAAAATCAACGGCAGCGTTGCGCATGGCCGAAACCACGAATGCTGTTTTACCCATACCCGGCCGGGCAGCTACAATTATCAAATCCGAATTTTGCCAGCCAGAGGTTATCCGGTCAAGCGCCAAAAAGCCACTGGGCACACCGGTTAGTCCATCTTTATGCTCTTTTAATCTCTGCAAATCCTGCACGGCACGATACATCAGGTTTTTCATGGTATCGTAGTTTTTGCGCAGGTTTGAATCCGATATTTCAAAGATGGCCTGTTCGGTGCGGTCTAACAGTTCAAATACATCGGTTGTATCTTCGTAAGCATCGTGATGAATCTGTGAGGCAATCTGAATGAGATTGCGCTTAATAGCCATCTCAATGATCACCCGGGCGTGATATTCGATGTTGGCCGCTGAGCTGACTTTTGCGGTTAGCTCTGCAATATAATAGGAGCCGCCAACCAGTTCCAGTTTGCCTTCCTTGCGCAGCTGGTTAACCACGGTGCGCATATCCACCGGCTCAGAGCTCTTAAACAAGGTTACAATGGCCGAATAAATGGCCTGATGAATTTCGGAGTAGAAATGCTCCGGTTTAAGAAACTCGATAACTGCGTTGAGCGCGCCCTTTTCTAACATGAGCGCACCCAACACAGCTTCTTCCAGATCAGGCGCCTGCGGCGGCAACTTGCCGGTGCTTTCATACAGATCGCGAACCAGTAGTTTACTCTTACCGGTTCCCGGCAGGTTTTTACTGCCGCGCAATGACGTTGATCGGCCTTGCTCCATGTCGCGTGGTTGTTGAATAGTTTGCTGACTGAGCGGACAAACGTACAGAAATACCCGATGGCGTTACCTACAATCGCTCAACACATGTCCGCACGTCATGCACAACTACATTAACATTTTGTACACACATTCTGTCGCGGCAAATAAAGATAATCGGTGCGTCAACTTTTGACAGATTTTTGTTTGTGCTGCAAGAAACTTGCAATTGTGTTATTTTGTCGGCCAATTTCACCGCATGACCCTTCCTTCTACGATTCATTTCACCGGCATCGGAAGTCCTGTGTGCAGCAGTCTTGCTATCCACCTCCACAAAAAAGGGTTTATTGTTTCCGGATCCGATGAATCCTTTTCCGATTTTTCGGTTACTGAGTTAAGGGCCGCTGGTATGATGCCCGACCGAACCGGATGGTTCTCCGAGAAAATCAAACCAACGGTGGAAGCCGTAATTATCAGTTCTCAGGTTAAGGATGATAACCCGGAGATACAACAGGCACAAGCGTTGGGTATTCCGGTTTACTTTTATCCTGAACTGGTTTATCAGCTTGCACAGGATAAGCAGCGGATTGTGATTGCCGGTAGTCGTGGCAGAACAAATCTTACCGCCTTACTTATACACACACTTAGATACTTTAACCGACCGGTTGATTATCTGGTTGAGAGCCCCATCCACTGGCTTTCAGGGCATATCGCATTAAGCGATGCTCCATTGATGATTATTGAAGGCCTGGAATTATCCGGGCCGCAAAACAAAAAAGCGGGCTTTTTGCATTACCATCACCACATCGGGGTAATAACCAGCATAAACTGGGAGCCAACGGGTACGTATGCATCCGAGGAGGAGTACGTTGCCCAGTTTGATGCATTTGCCGATAACACACCTAAAGCCGGCATCCTGTTGTACAATGAAAACAACACTTTGGCCAGTGTAATTGGCGCAAAACACCGCACCGATGTAACTTCGGTTCCATTTAAAATACATCCGCACAACAGCGAGAGCGGAAAGCATTTTGTGCTGACGGGTTCCGAACGTGTTCCGGTTAAAGTTTTCGGCACCCAGAATTTTGAAAGTATGGCTGCTGCTCGCGAACTGTTGAGGCGAATCGGCATACCGGTTGAAAAATTTTACGAAGCCCTGCCCCACTTTAACATCTGAACATGATCCGCCTTAACCTTCGAAACCCCGTTTGCTTCTTCGACCTGGAAACAACCGGAACCAATATAACACAGGATCGCATCATTGAAATTGCCGTTATTCGCATCCAGACTAACGGGGAGCAGGTAACACGCTCGCACCGGCTAAATCCTACCATTCCAATACCACCTGAAGCGGCTGCCATCCACGGTATTACCGATGAGGATGTAAAAAACTTACCCACCTTCAAAGAAGTAGCCCGAGAATATGCCAAACTGTTTGAAGGAGCCGACCTGGCCGGCTTTAACATCATGCGGTTTGACCTGCCCTTGCTGGTAGAAGAATTTTTACGTGCCGGTGTAGAATTTGATTACACCCGAAAAAAAATTATCGATGCCCAACGGATATTCCACCTGATGGAAAAACGGACGCTTTCGGCTGCATACCGGTTTTATACCGGTCGGGAACTGAAGGAAGCTCATTCGGCAGAAGCAGACACGGCTGCTTCGATGGAGGTACTGATGGCGCAAATCAAGCGCTACGAAAACCAGCCGGTGTTGGACGGCAACGGAAGAAAAATCGGAGAAATTAAAAATGACATGGAAGAACTCGCGCGGCTTACCTCATCGGAAATGGTTGACCTGGCCGGAAGGATTATACGCAATGAAAAAGGAGAAGAGATATTCAACTTTGGTAAGCATAAAAACAAAAAAGTGCTTGATGTGCTGCGCGATGAGCCTTCGTATTACGACTGGATGATGAACGGTGATTTCCCGATGGATACCAAACGAAAACTTACTGAAATTAAATTAAGAGGCTTTAAACGTTAAATCAGTTTCCAGGCTTCAGCGCTTCAGTCGCTCCCATACCTCATAAACCGGATTGCCTGTGGTACCTTTTCCTTTGTGGTACCAGTCGTTTCCGTCAATCCGGCAATCGAAAGTAAGCGACAAACCCGAACGACTGTCATCTCTGGAAAAGAAGCGGATGTTTTCGGTGTATTTTCCGTCTGTAACCGTATAAGTACCTCCGCCCGTGCCCATAAACTGTTTGGTTTGACTATTAAATGCTGCCCACTGAAAATGCTTACCAGATAAAATCTTGATTGTCTGGCGCGGAGAGTCAGCGCTTCTTCGTTCTCCGACTGTATTATTATCATTCACTCTTGCCGCAAACCGCCACGCCCCGGACAAAACAGTTGCACCTTCGTCAGCCCTGCTCCATTCTTCTTTTGTTGTTCCGGAGCTAAGGTTCATTGATTGTCTGCTTAATTTCACAGCATAACTACGTGACGTTCCCGTAACAGTGCTGTCGGCAGTAAAAAAATCATACGTTTCGGTTAAGGTGTTTCCTTTAAAAGTATAAGTACCTCCGGAAGCATAGAGGAAGCGTCCCTCAGAAGTGCAGGCGCCTGTCATAAAATAGTTTTCGCTGAAAATTTTAATCACCTCGTTTCCGTTCGAAGTTTTCATTTTCCATGCACCGGTAAGCGTCTGAGCAAATGCCATGGAAAAGAACAAAAGAAAAACGAGGAACAGTGCGATGCGCATCCCGGATTATCAGTTTCCCTTTTTGTAGTACTGCATGGCTTCAGGAATCCAGCTCTGGAGGTCACGAACGCGGGTTTCATGCGAAGGGTGTGTGGATAGAAACTCCGGAGGCTGCTGGCCACCGCTCATTTCGGTCATGCGCTCCCAGAACTTAGGTGCTTCGTTCGGATCATAACCTGCCATTGCCATAAAGATAAGCCCCATGTGATCGGCTTCGGACTCGTGCTGCCGGCTGAATTTTAATATCCCGAGGTTGGTACCTATGCCTACAGCCTGCAAGAGTAAATCCTTTCCTGCACTTGGGTTCTGTCCCATCAACGCTGCCAGGGTTCCTATTCCAAACTGCGCAACCATTTGCTGACTCATCCTTTCCCTGCCATGGTTGGCGATAGCGTGTGCCACCTCATGTCCCATAACTACGGCCACACCTGTTTCATCTTTGCATATTGGTAAAATACCGGTGTAGAAAGCCACCTTTCCTCCGGGCATACACCAGGCATTTACCGTCTTCGGGTCATCAATCAGATTAAACTCCCAGGCAAACCCTGCCAGCTGATCAGACATATTTTTTTCAGCCATGTACTGCTCCACCGCTTTTTGAATACGCACACCTACCCTGCGGATCATCTCGGTTTGTTCCTGATTTTTCGAAAGCGGCCCCTGCCGGATCACTTCTTCATACTGTTGGGCAGCCATGGGCAATATTTCGGCATTCGAAACCAGGGCAAGTTGCTTTCTGCCCGTAACGGCTACCGAGGCACATGCAACAACCAAAAGAGTCAGATAAACAAATACTGAAATTCTGAGCCACATAAATTTCTACCAATGGTTAACAACTCGGTAAAGTTGTTCATAGTTTTGTGAAAATAAAAAACCATTATGCGCATTTTTGCTGTTGGTAGGAATTATGTGGAACACATCAGAGAACTGAACAACGAACGTCCGGATGAACCGGTAATTTTTACCAAGCCCGACACCGCTCTTCTTCGAAACAACCAACCATTTTATTACCCTGATTTTTCGCACGATATCCATTATGAGGCCGAGCTGGTTTTGCGCATCGGAAAAAACGGAAAGAATATCCCTGAACAATTTGCCGCGTCCTATATTGAATCCATTGGCATTGGCATTGACTTCACCGCACGCGACCTGCAGCAAAAAGCCAAGGATAAAGGGTTGCCGTGGGATATCGCCAAGGGTTTTGACGGCTCTGCCCCGGTTTCTGATAAATTTATTCCGGTAAATAACTTCCCGGATTTGAGCAATATCAACTTCCGGCTAACCCTTAACGGTGAAGCAAGACAGGAAGGTAATACGGGATTAATGATTTTCAGTTTTGCATATATCATAAGCTATCTCTCAAAATTTTTTACACTTCGTCAGGGTGATTTGATTTTTACCGGAACACCAAAAGGCGTAGGCCCCGTTGTACCTGGAAACGTACTGCATGCGTTTATAGAAAATGAAAAGTTACTGGAAGTTGAGGTTCGCTGATTTTCTTTTATTGGTATTGGCATTTGTTGCACTTAGTTTAAAATCGCAGGCTCAGTTAAGCGAGGGCGAAACTCCTTCTGAGTCATTTCTTTTTCCCATTCGTCCAGGCACTACCGCATCTCTGGCTGGTACCATGGGTGAACTGCGCTCTACACATTTCCATACCGGTATTGACATTCGCACCAACAACCAGATCGGGTGGCCGGTACTGGCGGCTGCATCGGGCTATATTTCACGTGCTACGGTGACTCCCGGAGGTTTCGGCCTCGCGCTGTATGTTAAACACCCGAATGGATATACAACTGTGTATGGGCATCTGGATCGCTTTCGGAAAGACATTCAGGATTATGTACGACAGGAACGTTACCGAAGAAAATCATCAACGGTTGACCTGTATTTCAGAAACAACCAGTTTCCGGTTAATCGCGGTGACACAATAGGTTATGCAGGCAACACCGGGAGCTCGGCAGGACCACACCTGCACTTTGACATCAGAGATGAAGAAAACTTTGCGCTGAACCCTGCTGCTTTTGCTTTTTCGGAAATCAGCGATAAAACACCACCGGTGGTGAGGAAAATTGCGCTGCGGCCCATGAACCAATATGCCCGGGTAAATGATGTGTTTGCACGAACTGAATTTTACGTCACCCGATCCGGCAATCAATACCAGCTAAACGAACCCATATTAGCCTGGGGGGATATCGGCCTTGAAATTCTGGCCTATGATATTGTTGACCATCCTGCATATAAATGCGGAATTAATTTTATGGAAGTATATGCGGATGATGAACAGATATTCCAGGCATCCATCACACGACTGAATCTGAACGACAGCCGGCAGATATTTACTGCCACCAACTTCCCAACCTTCCGGGAAAGTGGCAACATGTTTTACAAATTGTATGTTGATCAGGGTAATCAGCTTCCGTTTTACCACATCGCACTCAATCAAGGTGTTGTTCGCGTTTCAGGCGAAAACCCTGTTCAGATAAAGATTAAACTGTCGGACGTAAACGACAATACAACTTATTTAACCTTTACACTTAAGCCCAGCCCGCCGCCCGTTGCTGTTACATGGCTTGAGCCCGTACAGGATATACAGTGGACCACCGACAGGAATGTATGGAAAATCAGCGCACCCACCTGCCCGGTTAACGCCCTCTCGTGGCGTAATGGCGAGCCTATGGTTATGGATGCAGCTTATCTTAACTCCGCCACAACGGTATATTTACTTGATCTGCGCAAGCCACTCCCGGATTCACTGGTAATTTGTGGAAGAAAGATAGTCCCGCCCTTTCGGGCAATGGTTCCGCCACAAACGGATTATCTTTTCAGTAACGATGTGCTCGATGTTCGATTCGGTCCAAACGATCTGTTCGATACTCTTTACTTTACCTGTCAACCCATTATCCGGAAAGATTCAACGGTAACTTATCAGATTGGCGACCAGCGAATTCCTTTAAAGCAATCGGTTCAGGTTACGTTAAAGCCTGCTACTCCACCGGCTGTAACAGCCAAAGCAAGTGTTTACCGATTAAATGGAAAAGGTTACGTTTACATGGGAGGAACGTGGAAAAACAACACCATTAACTTCACCACCCGCGACTTTGGTCAGTTTGTTATTTTAACTGATAGTATCCCTCCTGTAATCACACCCTTGCAAGTTAACCGAAGTGAAATCCGGTTGCGGATACGCGATGACCTATCGGGAATAAAAGATTACCAGGCTACGCTCAATGGCCAGTGGTTGCTCCTGAATTACGATGAAAAAACCCGGACACTTCAGGCTGAGCCGCTTATTCCACGCAGTCCGCTTAAAGGGCAACTGATTGTAACCGTAACAGATTACGCCGGAAATGAGCAGCTATTTTCCAGCACCATCAATTAACCGCAACAATCTTTTGCGAAGTCAGCAGATGTTGGAAGAAGTCTCCAAAATTATGAACGAAAGAAAATGCCCGAAGCATTGACTAAGCTAAGAGGCTGCACTACATTTGCTTTAAACCGTTAATCACTATGGCACTTAAACCCGGCCAACAAGCTCCTGATTTTACATCCAAGGATCAAGATGGAAAAATTGTTTCATTAAAAGATTTCAAGGGTAAAAAACTGGTGCTCTATTTTTATCCCAAAGACATGACTAGCGGCTGCACGGCCGAAGCCTGCAATTTGCGCGATAATTATAAAATCCTCCAACAAAATGGTTATGAGGTAATTGGTGTAAGCACTGACAGCGAAGAATCGCACCGCAAATTCATCGCTAAAGAAAAACTTCCTTTCCGACTGCTGGCCGATACCGACAAGTCGGTTCATCAGGCTTACGGAACGTGGGTTGAAAAATCCATGTACGGAAGAAAGTACATGGGTACGGCACGTGTAACTTTCTTAATTAATGAAGACGGTATTATCGAAGAAGTCATCGATAAGGTAGATACGAGAAATCATGCTTCGCAAATCCTGAAAAATGAAACTTCTGCCACTACTGTAAAAAAGAAATCTGCCTCCGCG
>JANWWN010000049.1 GCA_025055435.1 Cyclobacteriaceae bacterium
CTTCGCCCGGATGAGTAGCAGCGGGAACAATAAAGCCACCGGGACACATGCAGAAGGAAAAAACTCCGCGTTTTTTATGGGTTTTGAACTGGTGAACCAGACTATACGAACTGGCCGGCAACCACCGATCGCGCGGACCGGCACAATGATACTGAATCGAATCAATAAGCTGTTGCGGATGTTCAACCCGTACACCAAGTGCAAAAGGTTTGCACGTTATTCCTATTCCTTTATTCTGCAAGAGTGTAAATACATCCCGGGCCGAATGCCCCGTGGCAAGAATTACTGCACGGGCTTCCATTTTATCTTTTTTATCTGTTACTACACCGGCAATTGCACCATTTCGAATGAGTAAATCATCTACGCGCGTATTAAAGAAAATTTCACCTCCACATGCCAGTATGGTTTGCCGTAGGCTTTCTACCAGTTTTGGCAGTTTATTCGTACCAATATGCGGATGTGCATCAAACAGGATATCGTTTCGGGCACCGTGAACAACCAATATTTCAAGAATGCGTTGCACGTCTCCGCGTTTGGTTGAACGCGTGTACAACTTTCCGTCAGAATAGGTGCCCGCCCCTCCTTCGCCAAAGCAATAATTAGACTCCGGATTTACGATATGGTGCTTATTTATGGCAGCCAAATCACGCCTGCGTAGTTGAACAGGCGATCCGCGCTCCAGCACGATGGGCTTAAAGCCGCTTTCAATGACCCGCAACGCAGCAAATAATCCGGCAGGACCCGACCCTACAATTATGATTGGTTGTGCCGCAGCCACCTGGTTTTCGGGTTTTTTATAACTGATAATAGGCCGCTGCTCATTACGCGATAAAATTTCCGCACGTAGGCGCACCACCACACGTTTCCCGCGTGCATCAATTGAACGCTTTACCGGAATTACCTGATAATCAACTGAAGAAACACCTAATTTCCGATAGAGTATTTCATTAAAAATGTGTTCATCAAATGCCTCGGAAGGCGTTAGCACAATTTCCCTGACCTGCATAGTAAAGAAGGTAGTTATCCTTCAATGTTGTTGCAAAGGTAATCCTTATCGGACAGAAAAAACGTGGCCAATATGAAAGCCACCTTGCAGCGTTACGGCCAACGGCTTTTGATTAACTGAATTAAAATAAGGACGGCTGACCGGTGAGGCATCGAAATTCCTGAATCCTGCATTCAGTCCAATAAACAAGTCCATTGTGAATCCTTTACGGTTATTTCGCTGCATGATACGGTACCCGGTTAAAACTCCGTATTGTATGCGTTGCTCCGATGCACTAAAAGTAACCACATTGTCGGGCGCAATTTCCTCGTTGATAAAGTGGCCGAGATTGGTAAATCGAAGCTCGTGCGCAAAATACCACATGCCGGCTTTAACGGGATTATAAAACTTTTGCCGAACTGCCATGGAATAACCGCGTCTGAAAAGTTTATCGTTAGCAATATTCTGGTCAGCTACGAAAAAGGGATCACGTATGCCGGTAAATTCAAATTCATGTCCCAACCGCTCCTGGTTGTAAAATTCGACCGACATGGGCAGACGACCAGCAAAGACAAACATGGGGTTACCTCCCAGAATGATACCTTTAAACTCATTTGTTCGCTCGGTAAAGTAGCCAAAGCCCCGACGGGCATTTTTAGCATTGTAAGTTGTATTTCGGCTTAACCGAACGATTTCATCCATCAGCCTGGGCTCATCGTAATATGGTTTATAATATCCGGTAAGCTTGCCGTATGGATCGTAAATCTCCCACGAACCCACTTTTTTTTCGCCTTCCATCTCTCCGCGAATCTGTAAGGCGCCATTGGGATAAAATCCGGTGTACCGCCCTTTGTCTTTTTCGTACTGACATACACCTTCGCGTGACCCATCCTCGCGATAAAAAATCCATTCGCCTTCACGCTGGTCATCTGCAAGTTTCCCTGACACTTTTAGTTTGCCGGAAGGATAAAACTCCTGATACACTCCCATTCCGTTCACCAGACTGATTTCGCATGTTTTTTTTCCGTCGGGCGAAAAACTGATCCAATAGCCATCTCTCCTTCCCTGAACAAAAGCACCGGAGGAGCTAATCTGTCCGTTTTCGTGATAGTAATTCCACGTACCCGAAGGCTCACCCTGCTCATAGTTTCCGCGCACCGAAACTTTACCAGAGGGATAATAGCTCACCCATTCCCCGTTCTTTCGGCCTTCGGCATACTCGCCTTCACTGCTTAAGGTACCATCGGCCTCATTAAAATAGCGCCATCTTCCAACCTTGCGCGAACCTATTTTCGGGCCATTGCCCGAAACTTTGCCTGAGTGGTAGTATTCGGTTATTACACCGTAGTCATCAGTATATTCACCATCGCTTTTCAGTGTTCCGTCTTCATAATACGATTTCCATATACCCTGTCTTTTTCCGGCAACATAACTTCCGGTTTCCTTCAATGGACCATCTTCGTAATAATAGTTCCATTTTCCTTCGCGCAGCCGGCCATTCATAACACCCTCCATGCTTTTTTTGCCGTTTTCATAAAAAAATTCCCAATGACCTGCATTGGTATTGTTTTGCAATGCTCCGCGCATTTTCAGGTTGCCTGATTCATAAAAAAATTCCCAGATTCCGGTTGACTGGTTGTTCTGAAAATACCCCTGCGATTCGATGTTGCCATTAATGAAGTAAGATGTATACCGGCCATGGCGGATGTTTCGCAGGGTATCTTTTACCTGGTAAATTTCTTTGATAAACTGCTTTCCGGCATCATGCCATGTTTTCCGGATGGCGGGCTGCGCAATCAGGAAAGCAAAAGGAAAACAAACGAGAAGAATTACCGAAAGCCGCATACCGGGATAGCCTTACCTGGCAAAGGCCTTACGTTGTGTGTCACCGTAAGGTTAATAACAAAATTATACAATTCCGGACTTTCATTCCGGATTTGTAAAAATTTCCAAATCCGGAGCAGAATTCCGCTTTTGTAAAATGAGGTATGCTTACAAAGTTGCCTTTTGCACAAAAGCTGCACTGCCCCACGCCTCCTTCTCGGCTGCGCTCCACAAATCCGGAAAGAAAATAATCTTCTGAAACCGCGGAGGGAGATACTTCTGCCAGTTGGTGCCGCCCGTAGCTTTAATATCTTCCGGGTCCTTATGTAAATATTTACCGGCAGACTTCAGATGGGCCAATGGCCACAGCACATTGGCCAGCGTATCGAACGCGCGAAGTTTTTCAATGATAACTGCATTGCCGGCATAGTGTTTTCGATAAATCTGATAAAGATTTGTCAGGCGATATTTTTTTCCGGTCTGCCGGAATGTTTCCATGTATTTTTCCTCAAACTGCCGCAACGTAAGTGTCTTTTGACCGGTAGCCAGTTCGGTGGCACCTTTTCGCCAATACAGGTGGTCGAGCATTTCATCAACGTCATCCGGATTACGGATCAGGTGTTGCCGGTCCGGTGAAATCAGATTAATCATGTCGGTAGCCATGATTTCAATCAGGCGGTACTGTGCTGACTGAAAACCGCTGGCCGGCAACAAGGCCATTCGGAATTTCAGAAACTGTTCCTTTTCCATGCCCTCCGTCATGATGTCGAATGAAAATTCCAGGTTTCTGAAGTATCGGATAATCCGTGTAAGGCGCTCGTTCAGAAATTTTTCATCCGGATGGATATGCTGTGATATTTGTTCAAGTTCCCACAGAATTAACCGGAAATACAATTCGGTTATCTGGTGGTAGATGATAAAAACCAGTTCATCCTTAAACCGCGTGCGCGGTGTTTGCAGACTCAACAGGGTATCAAGATGAATATACTCCCAATAGGTAAGATAATCCGAATACAACAGCCCATCCAGATACGATGAAAGGTCCTGCCCCATGGCTGCGTATTTCTCCTGCAACTTTTTCAGTTGAACAGTTAAATCTTCCGGGGTTGTTGATTGTTGTGGATTCACAGAAAGGATTAATTAAATTTGTTGCTTTAAATCCGGATAAACCGGCATCAGGGCACTAAAGTAAATAAATCCATGGCAACACACACTGCAGAAAGTCATACCAAAAAATCTTTGAAACAGGATTTGTTCGAGCATCCGGATTTCTATGGAATAGACGAATTGCTTACAGAAGAACAAAAACTCATTCGCAGCAGCATCCGCGATTTTGTTAAGAAGGAAATCACACCCTACATCGAAGACTGGGCACAACGCGCATATTTTCCGTACGAGATTGTAAAAAAGTTTGGTGAAATCGGTGCTTTCGGGCCGACTATTCCCATGGAGTATGGAGGCGGTGGACTGGACTATATATCCTACGGGCTTATTATGCAGGAAATTGAGCGGGGAGATTCCGGCATGCGTTCCACTGCATCCGTTCAGGGTTCCTTAGTAATGTATCCCATTTATAAGTTTGGAACGGAGGCCCAGCGCAAAAAATACCTTCCTAAGCTGGCCAGTGGTGAATGGCTCGGATGCTTTGGTTTAACCGAACCTGATTACGGCTCCAATCCGGGTGGCATGGTCACCAACTTCAAAGACATGGGCGACCATTATTTATTGAATGGAGCCAAAATGTGGATATCGAATGCACCAAAAGCCGATATAGCGGTAGTATGGGCAAAGAATGAACAAGGCCGGATTCACGGCCTGATTGTTGAACGCGGCATGCCCGGCTTCACCACTCCCGAAACGCACGGCAAATGGTCGCTTCGCGCAAGTGCTACGGGTGAACTGGTATTTGATAACGTTAAGGTTCCTAAGGAAAACCTTCTGCCAGGTAAAAGCGGACTGGGTGCACCCATGATGTGTCTTGACTCTGCACGATATGGCATCGCCTGGGGGGCTATTGGTGCAGCCATGGATTGTTACGAATCAGCAAGGCGTTATGCCATGGAACGCATCCAGTTTGGTAAGCCCATCGCATCCTTCCAGCTCATTCAGAAAAAACTGGCCGAGATGCTCACCGAGATCACCAAAGCCCAGTTGCTGAACTGGCGTTTGGGGGTGTTAATGAATGAAGGCAAAGCCACAACTGCCCAGATATCCATGGCCAAGCGCAACAACGTGCAGGTAGCCTTGGAAATCGCGCGCGAAGCCCGGCAGATACATGGCGGCATGGGCATTACCGGAGAGTACCCCATCATGCGCCACATGATGAATCTGGAAAGCGTAATTACCTACGAAGGCACACACGACATTCACTTGTTGATTCTGGGCAGAGAGATTACGGGCATTCAGGCATTTACCTGATTAACCTCTCTCATTTTTATCTGACCAACCTCACCCGCCGGGCAATAAACCTTCCGGATCCATCGGGAGCGGGTTCAATGGTATATTCCAATATATCGCCCACCTGTAAATCGTTGAAGTCCACATTCTCCAGGGCATCGTAGCGAAAGAAGACGTTGTTGATCTCGGGCGCTTTAATGAAACCGTAACCCGATTTTAAAGATAAAATAGGGCCTTCCCGCCTTTCTCCCTTATTCGGAATGTTCTCCAGCGCTTCGCGCACCGAAGTGAACTGCCTTTTGGCGGGTGCAACAAACAAATCATTAACGCTCTGGCTCTTGCCGTGCGGGTCTTCATCAATCACATCCGACAAACACAATGGCATATACACCCAGTCTATTAGCTCCTGGCTGGCCTGACTCACCATTTTTCTTTCGCTGTCTTCCTCCGCATATTCATAATTCCAGTAAGCAAGCACGGTTTTTACACCCGCCAGGTTGAGTTTCTTAACCAGCGGCACAAAATCGCCATCACCGGTAACCAGCACCACATAATCGTATCCGTTCAGCCGGACATTCTCATACACTTCGAGTGCAAACCATACATCAATTCCTTTTTCAATCATCCGGCCCTTTACTTCGCGAATGGGAAGAAAATGGGTGGTAATTCCGGAATCCATCAGCACATCTTCAAACAGCCTTTCGGAGTATAACAAATCCCCGCGCGCTGACGCTTCCTCAGCCGAAAGCTTGCCGCGGAAGTAATGCGCATCTACAATCTGCACCTGACGCAAATCCAGACCTTCTTCCTGCGCCAGATACTGACGTATGTATTCGTGTATGCCTTCAATGCGAAGACGACTTCTGCGCCAATGAATGTAGGTGTAGTAATTGCTGGCCAGATAAAAATAGTAGCCGTCATAGAATACGGCCACTCTGAAGAGGTCCAGACTCTTCCGTGCCTTTCCTGATTTCATGTCAACTGGTTAGATGCCTAAATGTAGTAACAATCAAAAAATAATTTTTGTGTCGGCAGAATTATTCAATTAACAGTTGCCGTAAAAGTGACGCGCTGCACCGGGTTTTGCGGATCGTTGGAATAAATGACTACTGACTTATTTTGTAAGCCTCTGCGATCTTCGGGGTTGAAGGTGATCGTCAGTAAGCCGGTTTCACCCGGCTTCAAAAAAGTTTTATCGGTACTTGCCTGCACGCAGGTGCAATTACCCTGCACAGCCCGGATTTCCAGATTGGATTTTCCTGTGTTGGAAAAGGTAATTTCACGTGTGAGTGCTTTGCCCGCTCCGTTAACTGTTCCGAAATCGAACAGATAAACGGGGAGTCTCAGTTGCGGAGCCTTGGCCAGCTCTTCAGGTGTTGGCGGCACAAAGTAATCTTCCAGGGTTACGTACAATGTAAATTCCTTCAACGGAAGACGTTCATCATCGGTATGAATCACAATCTTGTCTGAGTGAAAGCCGTACAACCCGCGCTTCAGGCCATTGTATTTTATTTTTATTTCGCCACGCTGGGCTGGTTGCACCGTCCTGGGTTGCACATCCACCTGAATCCATTCGGGTGCGTCAACTTTTCCGGCAAAATTCACCGGTTTATCACCTGCATTTATAAATTCCACCGAACGCAGGGTCCATTCATCTTTTCGGAAAATCTTACCCAGATTAATCGCCAAGCTGCGCAGGCGCCAACTGCCATGGATAGCCGGATACTCGGTGTACGCGCTTCCGCTTCGCGATTGGACCTGTCCTTTAATATAAAGCGTTATTGGCTGGCTGTCGAAATCCGTGGTAACGGTAAGCGACTTATGAAAAAATCCGGGACGGTCCTTCGGGTCATATTGTGCTTTCACAATACCCGTTTTTCCGGGCATAATCGGTTCGCGTGTCCACTCCGGTGTCGTGCATCCGCACGATGGTTTTACCGAAAGAATGGTAACCGGACGATTGGAGGTATTGGTTAGAACAAACGTATGCGTGGCCGGACCATCCTCTTCCATGATGGTGCCGAAATCAAAGGTTTCTTCTGAAAACCGTAAGGGTTTGGCCTGCTGTGCAACAACTATCCAGGAAACCCATACAAGAACCACCACCCCAATCCGCTTCATATTTTTTTTTGCAAAGTTAACACGTTCATCACAATACAATATTGATTTTATTTGCAGGTCTATGCGAATACTGACAGGCATACAAAGCAGCGGCAAGCCGCATCTGGGAAATGTGTTGGGCGCCATTTTACCAGCCATACAACTTTCCCGACAACCACAAAACGAATCCTTCTTCTTCATAGCCGACCTGCACTCTCTTACTACCATTCGCGATGCCAACCAGCGCAAGGAAAACGTGCAGGCCGTAGCTGCCGCCTGGCTGGCATTTGGTTTCGACACGGAGAAAAATTATTTGTACCGGCAATCGCGTATCCCCGAGGTTTGCGAACTGACCTGGTACCTGAACTGCTTTACGCCTTATCCGATGCTGGCCAACGCCCACTCGTTTAAAGATAAATCCGACCGGCTATCGGATGTAAATGCCGGGCTGTTTACTTACCCGGTGTTAATGGCATCGGATATTTTGCTATATGATGCCGAAGTGGTGCCGGTAGGTAAAGACCAGAAGCAACATCTGGAAATTACACGCGACATCGCCTCATCCTTCAACAATTTATATGGCGAGACCTTTGTGGTGCCGGAAGCACAAATTGAAGAACACGTCATGACCATTCCAGGGACCGACGGGCAAAAAATGAGCAAGTCGTACGGCAACGTCATTGACATATTCGCACCGGAAAAAGAACTGTTAAAGCAGGTCCGATCCATCGTGTCCGACAGCACTCCTCTCGAAGCACCTAAAAACCCGGACAAAGACACCACCTTCGCCCTTTATGCACTGCTTGCAACTACGGAACAACAAGAAGCCATGCGGCAGAAATACCTGGCCGGTAACTATGGGTATGGCCATGCCAAGCAGGAACTCTATGAACTTATTCTGAAAAAGTTTGAAGAACCCCGCAGAGCTTTTGCCTACTACATGAGCAACCCGGAAGAATTAGAAAAAAAATTACAACAAGGTGAAGACCGTGCACGCATAATTGCCCGGGAGGTTTTGCAGCGGGTAAGAAAAAAGCTGGGCTTCGCCTGAATTACTTTCCTGCTTCCCAAACCAATTGCTCCTTACCGCGAAGGCTGATGAAAATACGCAGCGGATTGACGTCCAGCCGCATGCGTGCATCTTTGCCCGGCTGCGACTTCAATTCAACCGAAACACCTTCTCCCAGGTAGGCAATTGGCATCAGTACATCGCTTTCCGGACAATACTGATTGTGTACCTGTTGAAGAATTTTTTCCAGCGCACGACCGAAATTTTCCTGAAAGTCATCCTCCAGGTCGTGGAGTTTTTCTTCCTCCTCATCGTATCGTGGATTGTCGTAATCCAGTTTATTAAGCTCGGCACGCACCTTTACAATTTCTTCGAGTGCATTGTTCAGCGCCTTAAAATCAACTTCCGCCATAATTCCGGTATTTGCACAATCTTACGCAACCACATAGGTAAAAACCAATTTTCCCTAAAAAATTATACGCATGAATAGTAACTTTACCTCTCCAACAAGTACAGGCATATGGCACACGATTTTCTTCCCATCAACGGCACTGACCACATCGAATTTTACGTGGGTAATGCCAAACAGGCAGCCATGTTTTATCAATTTGCATTTGGCTTCGAGCTTATTGCTTACGCAGGTCCTGAAACGGGTGTGCGCGACCGCGCCTCGTACGTACTGAAGCAGGGAAAAATTACCCTTGTACTTACATCTTCGCTTTATCCGGATTCAGAAATATCCGAACATGTAAAAAAACACGGTGATGGCGTGAAGGTGCTGGCCCTTTGGGTGGATGATGCCCGTAAATCGTTTGAAGAAACCGTATCACGAGGAGCTGAAATTGCGCAAATACCGCAGGTGCTTAACGATGAATTCGGTGAAGTGGTGACCGCATCTATCAAGACCTACGGTGAAACCATCCACACGTTTGTAGAACGCAAAAACTACAAAGGCCCTTTCATGCCGGGCTATAAACCCCGCCAAAGCACATTTAAAGTTCAGCCCATCGGTTTGAAATATGTGGACCACTGCGTGGGTAATGTGGAACTGGGTAAGATGAACCACTGGGTGGATTTTTATTCCAAGGTAATGGGCTTTAGCCTGCTGGTAACTTTTGATGATAAAGATATTTCAACCGAATACAGCGCCCTGATGTCGAAGGTAGTATCGAACGGAAACGGCTATATCAAATTTCCCATTAACGAGCCGGCTCAGGGTAAAAAGAAATCGCAGATTGAAGAGTACCTCGACTTTTACCGCGGACCTGGCGTACAACATATTGCCGTGGCAACCGATGACATTATCTTTACCGTTAGCGAAATGCGCAAGCGGGGTGTGGAGTTCCTTTACGTTCCCGAAACATATTATGATGATGTACCACAACGGGTAGGAACCATCAGCGAAAATCTGGACGACCTGAAAAAGCTGAACATACTGGTTGACCGGGATGAAGAGGGCTATCTGCTACAGATATTTACCAAGCCGGTTCAGGACCGCCCCACGGTATTTTTCGAAATCATCGAACGCAATGGAGCCAAATCGTTTGGCAAAGGAAATTTCAAAGCCTTGTTCGAAAGCATCGAACGCGAGCAGGCTCTGCGCGGTAACCTTTAATCGCACCCATTATGAATATTGAGCAACTGGCACGCGAACGTGCCCATAAGTGGCTGCAAAACGCAGCGTTAGACGCAGAAAGCAAAAAAGAAATTGATGCCCTGTTAAAACAGTCCAACGGGAGCGACCTGACAGACCGATTTTATAAAAATCTCGAATTTGGTACAGGTGGTTTACGCGGCATCATGGGCATCGGCTCTAACTGCATGAACCGCTACACCGTGGGCATGGCAACACAAGGTTTGTGCAATTACCTGAAGAAAGTTCATGGTAACAATAAAATCAGAATAGCCATAGCCCACGACAGCCGCAACAACAGCCGCTACTTTGCCGAAGTTACCGCAGGTGTGTGCGCTGCCAACAACATAGAAGTATGGCTTTTTCCCGAACTCCGGCCGACACCCATGTTATCGTTTGCCGTACGTCACCTGAAATGCCAGGCGGGCGTGGTAATTACAGCCTCACACAACCCCCCCGAATACAACGGCTATAAAGTGTACTGGGAAGACGGCGCACAGATTGTTGCACCTCACGATAAAAACATTATTGAAGAAGTAAATGCCATTGATGATTTTGCCAAAGTAAAATTCGATGGCAGTACGGCACTCATTCATACCATCGGTCAGGAAGCAGATGACGCTTATTATGCCGAAGTTGTTCAACGCATACCCCGACCTGAAATCATTAAGAAGCACCACAGCCTGCCCATAGTGTACACCAGCCTTCATGGTGCAGGCATTACCATGGTTCCGGAATGCCTGAAGCGGATGGGTTTTACCCGGGTACACCTGGTTGATGAGCAAAGCAAACCTGACGGGAACTTCCCTACCGTTAAATCACCCAACCCTGAAGAAGCCTCGGCCATGGAAATGGCGCTCAGCAAAGCCAAAGCTTTAAACGCTTCGCTGGTAATGGCTACCGACCCCGACACCGACCGCGTAGGCATTGGTCTGCGTAAACCTGACGGGAATTACGTGTTGCTGAATGGCAATCAGGCACTTAGCCTGTTGGTTTGGTTCATCCTTCATAACCTTTCCGATAACGAGCGAAAAACCGGCTTCATTGCCAAAACCATAGTAACCACCGAACTGATTGACACGATTGCCGCTCACTATGGTGTGAAATGCTATAATACCCTGACGGGATTCAAATACATCGCCTCCATTATCCGAGAAAAAGAAGGAAAGGAAAAATTCATCGTAGCCGGAGAAGAAAGCTACGGTTACATGGTAGGCGATTTTGTTCGCGACAAAGATGCGGTTTCAGCCTGCGCCTTCTTTGCTGCCATGAGCGCAATAGCATTCGATGAAGGAAAAACATTATACGACTGGCTGATTGATTTGTACGTGAAATTCGGTTTATACCGGGAAGGACTGATTAACGTTGTTAAAAAAGGCCAGCAGGGCGAAGCCGAAATGAAAGCCCTGATGCAACGGCTGCGAAATCAGCCACCCGCAGAAATGGCCGGTGAAAAAGTGCTGCGTTTGCTGGATTATCAAACCGGTATGGAGCTGGACTTAACCACCGGAAAGAAATCCGCGTTGGATTTTCCCAAATCGGATGTACTTCAGTTCTATCTCACAGACGGAACTAAAATTTCCGTGCGGCCCAGCGGCACCGAACCAAAAATCAAATATTACATCAGCGTGAAAGGCAGCTTATCCAATGCCGCAAATTTCAGCGAGGTAAATGCTGTATTGGAAAACCGAATCGCGCATTATAGTGAGTATCTGAATTCGATTTAAATTTATTCGTTGTTAGTGACCGTTTCCTGTTATTCTTCTTTCACCTGACGCGCACCCACCTAGATATATGGAAAAAGAATTCATCGACAGCCTTATTACCGTTTTCGACCGCGACCTGACCCAACTGAAAAAAGAAATCGAAAATTACCCTAATGAAGCTTCGCTTTGGAAACTGTGCGGTGAAATAAAGAATCCGGGAGGTAACCTGTGCCTGCACTTATGCGGCAACCTTCAGCATTTCATCGGCCATGTGCTGGGTGGAACGGATTACAAGCGTAACCGCGATCATGAATTCTCCGCCCGAAATGTAGCACGTAGCCAGTTGCTCGCAGAAACTGAAAAGACACGGGCCGTAGTGCACAATACCCTCAGCCACCTGGATCATTCATTGCTATCGCAGCCCTTTCCTACTGAATTGCCAATGGGTAAAGTAAGCACAACATTTTTTCTGATTCACCTTGCCGCTCACCTCAACTATCACCTCGGGCAGGTTAACTACCACCGCAGGCTGATTGAATACGGATTTTTTTAAGCCCTCCGGCCGCCGTACCTTTGTGGCCCGATGAAAAAGGTAGCCTTTTACACGCTGGGTTGTAAACTGAATTATGCCGAGACATCCACGCTCTCGCGGCTGTTCGAACAACGCGGCTACCGAAAAACCGACTTTACCGATAAGCCCGATATTTTCATTATCAATACCTGCTCGGTAACCGAAAATGCCGATAAGAAGTGCCGGAAGATCGTTCGTGAAGCACGTTCCATCTCACCCGATGCCTACGTAGCCATTATTGGCTGCTACGCCCAGCTAAAACCTCAGGAGATAGCGGAAATACCGGGTGTGGATGCCGTGCTCGGTGCAGCGGAGAAATTTCAGTTGCTGGACCTGCTGGATGGTTTTGTCAGAAAGGAGAAGCCTCAGGTTTTGGCCTCTGATATTACAAAAGCCAACCGCTTCACTACTTCGTTTTCAATGGGGGACCGAACGCGCACTTTTCTCAAAGTTCAGGACGGGTGCGATTATTCGTGTTCCTTTTGTACAATTCCGCTGGCGCGCGGCAACAGCCGAAGCGATACGATAGAAAATATCCTGAAGACAGCCAGGGAAATCGCATTAACCGAAGTGCGGGAAATAGTGCTGACCGGTGTAAACACGGGCGATTTCGGTATCCGTAATGGTAAGCGAGAAGAGCGATTCATTGACTTAATAAAAGCATTGGATGAAGTGGACGGCATTGACCGCTTCCGGATTTCTTCCATCGAACCCAATCTGCTCACGGATGAAATTATTTCCTTCGTTGCTGCGAGCAAACGCTTTGCCCCGCATTTCCATGTTCCGCTGCAGTCAGGATCAGATAAAATTCTGAAGCGCATGCGCAGGCGTTACCTGCGTGAAGTGTATGCCGACCGGGTCGAAAAAATCAAAAGCCTGATGCCGCATGCCTGCATAGGTACCGATGTGATTGTGGGTTTTCCCGGTGAAACCGATGAAGACTTCCTTGAAACGTACCGGTTTATCAATGAGCTGGAAGTTTCATACCTCCACGTCTTCACTTATTCCGAACGGGACAATACACTGGCCGCGGGCATGCCGGAAGTCGTGCCCTTACCTAAGCGCAACGAACGTTCAAAAATGCTCCATATCTTATCTGATAAAAAGAGAAGGGCCTTTTACGAACAACATATTGGTCAAACAGCAACTGTTTTATTTGAAAATGATGTGGAAAACGGCCGTATGCACGGCTTTACCGAAAATTATATCCGCGTGTCCGCCAAATACGACCCGCTACTTATCAACGAAATGAAAACCGTCTTACTTACCGGTTTGCGGAATGACGGGCTCATGGAAGTATCCGAAATTGAAGAGACAGCAACAGTAAGCTGAACCGGGCATTGCAGATTTCTCAAAAAAATGCAAAAAAACAAAGGGTAAGCTATCATGTAAGAAATTACCCGAAATGTGCTCCCGCTCATGGATAGGTTATCGGATAAGTAATTGAAGATCAGGGAAATTTATCTCCATCAAAAAATTTACTTTTTAAGTACACATACAGCACCTGCAGTTAAAAAAATTGAAAAATTCTCGAAAAGATGCATTCAGCAGGATAATCGATTCATCCACCTTACATGAAATAGTCTGCTTATGAATCTACCTTATTCACCCAAATAGCTTGCTATACCTTTGGGCCATTGATTGATAAACAACTGAATGATGAAACGAATTGTAATCCTGATTGCAGCTATTATTTTGCTGGGTGCATTGTTGTCTTCCTGCAGTTTTGAAACCAGTTACTGCCCCGCCTACTCGCAGCAAAACAAACTTACCCCGCACGGTGCCAAAGCTCAGATGAAATACATTAAGCGCAGGATATAATCACCTTTTAAGAAATAATTACACCATCCCGGATTTCCAGTTTACGGTCGGCCATCGCTGCAAATTCCGGATTGTGGGTAACGATAACAAAGGTTTGATTTAACTTTTCCCGCAGGTCGAAAAAAAGCCGGTGTAATTCATGGGCATTTTTTGAATCCAGGTTTCCACTGGGTTCATCTGCAAGGATCAACGCCGGGTTATTAATCAACGCCCGTGCAACGGCTGTACGCTGCTGCTCCCCACCTGAAAGAGCAGCCGGTTTATGTGTAAGACGTTCGCCAAGGCCCAGCATGGTAAGCAATTCAACAGCTCTTTCGCGCAAGCGTTTTTCGTCTTCCTTCGCAATCAATCCGGGAATCATAACATTTTCCAGGGCAGAAAATTCAGGTAACAGGTTGTGAAACTGAAACACAAACCCTATTGACCGGTTGCGAAAAGAAGCAAGCGATTTTCCATGCATTTTAAGCACATCGGTGCCGTTAATCATCAAATGACCCCCGTCTGGCAAGTCGAGAGTACCTAAAATATGCAGCAGGGTACTTTTACCCGCACCCGAAGCACCTACCACCGCAACTACTTCTCCTTTCTTTACCGAAAGTGATACCCCTCTCAGCACCCGAAGTGTCCCGTATGATTTTGTAATTTCTTCAGCCTGCACCATTAAGGCGTTATTCATGCTCGATGATTTGATTAAAGCTCAAATTCCGCTATTTTGCCCCAAATTACACTTTCATGAACATACACGAATACCAAGGCAAGGAAATACTGAAAAAGTTTGGTGTTGCAATTCAGCGCGGCATTGTTGCCGACACACTGGATGGAGCCGTTCAGGCAGCTAAGGAGCTTCAGGCCGAAACCGGAACACAGTGGTTTGTTGTTAAGTCACAGATTCATGCCGGAGGCCGTGGAAAAGGCACGATTAAGGAAACCGGATCGAAGGGTGTTGTGGTAGCCAAAGGCATACATGAAGTGCCGGATAAAGTGAAAGGTATTTTAGGCGGAACACTGGTGACCCTGCAAACCGGACCGGAAGGCAAAAAGGTAAACAAGGTGCTGATTGCCGAAGATGTGTATTATCGAGGAGAAAGTGAGCCTAAGGAATATTACATGAGCATTCTGCTCGATCGCGCCAAAGGAATGCCCGTAATTATGGCATCGACCGAAGGCGGCATGAACATAGAAGAAGTGGCCGCCACCCATCCGGAGAAAATTGTGAAGGAATGGGTTGACCCAACATTTGGCCTGCAACCTTTCCAGGCTCGGAAAATAGCCTTTGCCATGGGCTGGACCGGAAATGCCTTTAAGGAAGGCGTAAAATTCATTCATGCGCTTTACAATGCTTATGTAGGGCTGGATGCTTCCATGTTTGAAATCAATCCGTTGCTTAAGACATCGGATAATAAAATACTTGCCGTAGATTGTAAGGTAAACCTGGATGACAACGCGTTATATCGTCATAAAGACCTGGCCGAATTACGCGATATTACCGAGGAAGACCCGCTGGAAGTGGAAGCCGGAAAGGCAGGATTAAACTATGTAAAATTAGATGGCAACGTAGGGTGTATGGTAAATGGTGCCGGATTGGCCATGGCAACAATGGACATTATTAAACTCTCAGGAGGTGAGCCGGCCAACTTTCTGGATGTGGGGGGTGGCGCCAGTGCTGAAACCGTGGAGGCTGGCTTCCGAATTATTTTAAAAGATCCGAATGTAAAGGCAATATTGATTAACATATTCGGAGGTATTGTGCGGTGCGACCGGGTAGCCAACGGTGTGGTGGAAGCCTACAAAAAGATTGGCGATATCCGCGTACCTATTATTGTTCGTTTACAGGGTACCAACGCCGAAGAGGGTGCACGGATTATAGAACAATCAGGATTAAAGGTTTACTCAGCTATTTTGTTAAAAGATGCGGCAAGGAAAGTAAAAGAAGTGCTAGGCGAAGCCTGAATTTTTGAGAATTTGTCTTATCTTGGTGAAAGATAGGATTTATGAAATATTTCTTTTCGGCTGTCATTTTGCTCTTATTCGTAGGATGGGCACAGGGACAGAGTTTTTATGCGGTACGTAAGGAACGTAGTCTGATTGCAGTAGGCGGAATAGGCACATCTACCTATTTTGGAGAACTGGCAAATCCTGGAGATTATTTTGACGCCAGACCTAGTCTGTCAGCCGGACTACAGTATTACTTCACCAATCGTATAAGTGCAAGGGCGGAATTAAACTGGTTTCAATTGAAGGGCGATGATGCAAAAGCAGACGACAACAGCAGAAGAAAAAGAAACCTCAGTTTTCTGTCCAACAACTTTGAATTATCTGTGATCGGCCAGTTTAATTTATTTGCCATGGGCCATCGCTTCTACCAACGTCCGAAGTTAAATTTCTATGGCTTTGCAGGTATTTCAGCTTTGTATTTTAATCCTACCACTGAGTACCAAGGGAAGCGTTACGCACTTCAGCCCTTGCGTACGGAAGGTGTAAAATACAGTCGTGTTCAACCTGTTATTCCCTATGGAGGCGGTGTGCGTTATATGGTAGATCCGTTTTTGAATATCAGCCTGGAAATAGGTTACCGTAAAGTATTCACCGATTACTTGGATGACGTGAGCACCGTTCATCTTGGGCCTGGCGCATTTTCGGATCCCATTGCCCAAGCTTTATCAGACCGCCGCCCTGAATTAGGGCTTTCTCCTGTAGCGGCAGGCACCCAGCGGGGAAACCCTAATGCAAAAGACAGTTACTACCACCTGATGATAAAAGCTGAATATTACCTCCCTTACAACTTTATCCTGGGTAGTGGACAACGCAAACTTTACAACCGGAAAAGAAAATATTATTACAAAAGACGGCGGTAAAGAAACAGGGAATTTTATAGCTGTTTGTCCAGCACTTCGTAACGCGAGTAGTTACTTTTGAATTCCGGAACGAGTTCTTTCATTAAGGCTACCATCTTTAACTCATTCCGATCACTGATCAATTCCCAAAACAATTCAATCATGTTGTTGATTTCCTGATAAGGCACTTCCGATATACGGGCCTTCATAATTTTATGATGGTGGGTCGGCAACAGGTTTTCCTTCTCGAATAACAACTCTTCATGAAGCTTTTCGCCTTCGCGTAAGCCGGTAAATACAATTTGAATATCTTTATTAGGTTCAAAGCCGGACAAGCGAATCATCTTACGGGCAAGATCCAATATTTTTATTGACTGTCCCATATCAAAAATAAACACTTCACCCCCACTGCCCATGGCACCTGCTTCCAATACCAGCTGACAAGCCTCCTGAATGGTCATAAAATATCGGGTGATTTCCGGGTGCGTTACGGTTACCGGGCCGCCTTCCTCTATCTGTTTTTTAAAAATCGGAATAACTGAGCCGTTAGAACCCAATACATTACCAAAGCGGGTAGTGATAAAAGCCGTTCGCTTATGACTGTTGCCTTGCATGGCAACCTGATTATTCAAAGCCTGAACGTATAATTCTGCAATCCGCTTGGAGCATCCCATAATACTGGTGGGATTTACGGCTTTATCCGTTGAAATCATCACAAACTTTTCAACACCAGTTTTTACGGCAACATCAGCCACGATTTTCGTACCGAGAATATTGCATAATACAGCTTCAGCCGGATGACTCTCCATAAGCGGAACATGCTTATAAGCCGCTGCATGAAATACCAGATGAGGCTTATGTTCTTCAAAGATGGATAACATCCTGGCTTCATTGGTTATATCTGCCAGATAGGGAAATACAGGTACCCGTCTACTTATCAGCCGTATTGTTCTTTCCAGTTCAAACAATGCTGACTCATTCTGATCAATTAAAATCAGCCTGGAAGGACTGTAATTGAGAACCTGACGAGCAATCTCACTGCCAATAGACCCTGCAGCACCCGTGACGCAAACTATTCTTCCTGAAAGTTCGCGGGCAACATGTTCGCTGGGCAAACGGATAGCTTCGCGTTCCAGAAGATCTTCAATTTTTATTTCCCGGATTTGCTTAATGCTTAACTCCTGTCTTACCCATCTGTCGAGCGGTGGAATATTTCTGACTTTTACCCGGTTTCGCAGGCAGATATCTACAACTGAAGATATTTTTTCATAACCCAGGTCTTTAATCGTGATCACCAGTTCATTTACTTGCAATTCATCCAGTAAATCTTCAAGTTTCTCGACCGGGTAAATCTGTGAGCCGGCAAGGAATTTACCGGTTTTATGCGCATCGTCTTCAATAAACCCAACCACCACCATATCAGGTGAAGCATCGATAACCTGCTTAGTAATCATACCAGAGTGACCGGCACCGTAAATAAGAACCCGGCTTTTTCGGGTTACCGAGTTACGGTAATACGAGAAAAGATATTTTACCAGTAACCGGTAATTAAACAACAGAAGAAAGGAAGAGAGAAATGTTATAAGAATTACCGAGTACGGAATAATATAGGTTTGGTAATTCAGGTCGTTAAAAAAGTTAATGAGTGTGACCAACCCGGCTGTCAGCACCAACATAAAGAATATCCGCACACCATCCTGAATTCCCGTATAGCGGATTATGCCTTTATAGCTGCCGGTTATGAGTATGGCAAGAAAAGCCATGGTGGTATAAAGCAGAATCCCTGAGTAAACATTATTTATCTGTAATTCAGAGACAGAAAAGTTAAAGCGAAGAAGATACCCCAGAAAAACAGAAAATGAAATGATGGATAAGTCGAGCGCAATGATTACCCATCGGGGAAGGATTTTAAGATTTCGGATAAAACGGGTAAGCACAGCCAGATTACTTTTTCCGGTTACGCCACAATCTCCTTAATCCTAAAGCTCCGCCAGCCAAAAGTAAGTATTCAATTCCTGTTATCGGAACGTCTGGATCGCAGAAAGGAGGATTAGGGCAAGAGGCATACTTTTTGTCTAATCCATAATTTGCTATAGGATTATATACATGGATAGTATCTCTGAGTGTATCTCTACATGTGTTGGTATTGTCACGCACTATCAACCTTACAGGA
>JANWWN010000004.1 GCA_025055435.1 Cyclobacteriaceae bacterium
CAGTTTATCAAGAGCCTCATCGGCTGCGTTTTCGTTATCGACATAGGGCTGTCGTTTTACACGCACCTGCAAGCCTTGGGCTTCGTAAGTATGCTTATCGGGTCTTTGCTTCTTAATGGCCTCTTCTGCCTGGTTCGGGTTCTTCAGATAATTCCGCTTAAAGCGGGAAAGCCGCGTGTACCCGGTAAATGCTTCACCCTGGTTGCGCATATCGGGCTGGAAATCAAACTGATGATGTTTTCCCGGAAAGCCGCCAACAGATTTATCCGGTTCCTTTTTACCGGCCTTTATGTTGCCGGCATAGCGGGCAGCTTTGGCAGCTGATTCGTCGGGCGTACGCACGGGTATGGGTTGCTCCCTGTTGTTCCACAATTTTCCACTCACGCTTCCACCGCCTTTCTTCGGGCGCTTGGCTTTAAGTGCTCCGGTGTACTCTTCGCCCTGATCGCGCTGCGAAGGTTTCAAATCAAACAGTCTGTATTTACCCGGAAAGTTTCCAGGTAATTCAACCGGCATTTTGCCCTGTACAGGTTGTTGGTTATTGTTCCACATTTTGCCACTTATGCTGCCACCACCTTTTTGTGGCTTACGGGCTTTTATCGAACCAGTATATCCTTCGCCCTGATCGCCAAATACCTTACGTCCGCGAATGTTGCCGGAATAGGTATCTATTCTGCGCGCTCCTATGCCGGGTGTCTTGCCAGGAACGGGCTGACCGCGGTTATTCCATAACTGACCACTTATGCTCCCACCACCTTTTTGCGGCTTGCGGGCTTTTATCGAACCGGTATATCCTTCGCCCTGATCACCAAATACCTTACGTCCGCGAATGTTGCCGGAGTAGGTATCTATTCTACGCGCTCCTATGCCGGGTGTCTTGCCGGGAACGGGCTGACCGCGGTTATTCCATAACTGACCGCTTATACTTCCCCCTCCCTTCAGTGGTTTGCGTGCTTTAATTGTGCCGGCAAAGCCAATGCCCTGATCAGCAAATGTTTTTCTTCCGCGCATATTTCCGCTCCAGGTATCTATGCCTTTGGCATTTTTCCCTGGCAATCGTGGTGGCAAGGGTGAGGTTTGCACTCTTTTTTCTCCGGGCCGAGTAATCGTTTTATAACCCCCTCCGGGCAATGTTCCCCGGTAAGGCCGGTCACCTTGTTGTTGTCTTGAAAGCCGGGGTGGATGTACCGGCTGCCCGGTTTGCTCGATTTTAGATTTACTTGAAAAATTCCGTCCTCTGATTTTTCTGCCTGCAATATCGCCCTGCCAGGCGCGTCCTGTTCGGGTAGCTGAAATGTAGCCACCCAGCGGAGGTCCTTTGTAGGGACGATCGCCTACCCGCTTCCTTCCATAATAAGGTGTTGTGGTCGGTTCCTGAACCGGCGGCCTCGGAGACTCATAGTTTTTTGTTCGTAATCTTCTTCCGGCTATGTCGCCAATATAGGCCCGCTCGCCTTTTTGTTTGCGGTTCCAGAAACCGGCATAGGGATTAATGCTTTTACGTGTGATATACGGCCGTGAGGCCGAAGCAGGGACTACACGTTTCTTTTTGCGCGGAGGCTCATCCAGACTTGGCGATGAAAGGTTTCGTGCAATGATGGACTTGTTCGACACAACGCGTTGTTCGGAGCGCTGCGGATTTCGGGAAGGATTATGAACATAACGACCGGTTTGCGGATAAACATTGCGCGTACGACCGGTAGCTGAGCGCACATAAACACGGGTCGGCTTTACTGCCCGCCATTTTTCCTGCGAC
The DNA here is from genome assembly GCA_025055435.1 of Cyclobacteriaceae bacterium. Classification (GTDB taxonomy): domain Bacteria; phylum Bacteroidota; class Bacteroidia; order Cytophagales; family Cyclobacteriaceae; genus UBA2336. The sequence goes on from JANWWN010000004.1 coordinate 1,757, forward strand.
CTGTCGGGGGTGGGCGATGGATTGTGCACGAATCTTCCGCGTTGCGGATATACGTTGCGTGTGCGGCCGGTTGCCGAACGCACGGTAAGCCGGTTGCCGGCCGCATTACCTTTCCAGGCCTTTTCTTCTGATGGCCTTCCGGAATAAACGGGCCGGATAGGCTTGCCCGTTTTACCGGCCGGTTGTGATTTTGCGGCTGGCGATTTCCGGGCGGGAATTATCCGCTGCAAAACGCCGCCTTGTTTTTGACTTTTAGATGATTTGGGTTTAAAGCGGGTCTCTCGCGTAGTTCGCACCGGCTGATCGCCCTTGGTATTTTGTGCCCAGGCTGAAGCGATGGGCATACCTGAAAGCACCATGAAAAGTGCCGTTGCCCTAAGCATAGAACGATATGTCCGGAACAGGCTCAAAACTGAAATGCGAACAGCTAAGGTAATCAATTTTGAGGTCTTAACCCTTTTGCTAAAACGCCAGGAGTTTGTTTATCGCATCCCGAATTCGGCCTTTTGGTAAAAAATTAGCCTCTAAGGTCGGAGCAAATGGTACGGGCGTATCGAGTGAGGCCACCCGCAAAACCGGTGCATCCAGACTGGTAAAGCAGTGTTCGGTAATCCAGGCACTGATTTCTGCACCTATTCCTCCGGTAAGTGTATCTTCATGCACAATCAGTACCCGGTTCGTTTTCCGAACGGTTTGCTCAACGGCCTCTTTATCCCACGGAAGCAGTGAGCGAAGATCCAGTACATCAGCTGAAACTTCAGGGTAGCCATCGAGGATTTCGAGCGCATAATGAACACCCAAACCATATGTTATAATGGAGAAATCCCTTCCTTCGCGTACCAGCCTGGCTTTTCCAATCGGAACCGTAAAATAATCATCCGGAACCTGCTCCCTAACCGAGCGATACAGCAATTTATGTTCGAAATACATTACCGGATTAGGGTCTTCAAAGGCTGCACATAACAGGCCTTTTGCATCATAAGGTGTTGATGGATAAACAATCTTCAAACCGGGGGTGTGAAAAAACCACGCTTCGTTACTTTGCGAGTGGAATGGCCCTGCGGCTGTTCCTGCCCCCGTGGGCATACGCACCACCACATCGGCATGTTGCCCCCAACGCCAGTGTATTTTGGCCAGGTTGTTTACAATTTGGGTCATGCCCTCGGAAACAAAATCAGCAAACTGCATTTCCACCATGGCTTTCATTCCTTTTACCGACAGCCCTAACGCAGCGCCCAAAATAGCGGACTCACACAACGGGGTGTTACGAACGCGTGCTTTACCAAAGCGCTGCACAAAGCCTTCAGTAATTTTGAATACACCTCCGTACTCGGCTATGTCCTGGCCCATTAAAACCAAATCCGGATGGCGTTCCATGCTTTGCCACAATCCTTCGCGTATGGCGTCCACAAAACGTTTTTCGGAAGTTTTATCGGATTGTGGCTTTATTTCTACTGATGTGTGTGGAGCATATACATCATTGAGTTCACGCTCCGTGTCGGGCTCGGGATAGGTTTCGGCAAATGCCACCTTCAATCCGGTTTCAATTTCTTTCTTTATTTTCTTTTTTATACTGTCTGCCTCCTCAGCGCTCAAAATACCCTGACTCAATAAAAATTTTTCATAGTTTTCAACCGGGTCTTTCTTTGCCCATTCTTCCATCAGGGTTTTAGGCACATACCTGGTTCCCGAAGCTTCTTCGTGTCCGCGCATGCGGAATGTGATGCATTCCAACAGTACGGGCCTCGGTTTTTCACGGATAGAAGCTGCCAGTTCCTGAACGGTTGTATAAACTTCAAGGATATTATTTCCATCCACCTGAACTCCTTCGATACCATATCCAATAGCCTTATCGGTAAAACTTTTACAACGAAACTGCTCACTGCTGGGGGTGGAAAGTCCGTAGCCGTTGTTTTCAATCAGAAAAATCACCGGTAAATCCCATACGGCAGCAACGTTCACCGCTTCGTGAAAATCGCCTTCACTGGTTCCGCCATCTCCGTTAAACACCACGGTAACTTTTTTCTCATTCTTCAGCACGCTGGCTAATGCGATGCCATCGGCCACACCGTTCTGCGGGCCCAGGTGAGAAATCATGCCTACGATGTGGTGTGTTTTCGTTCCGAAGTGAAACGACCGGTCGCGGCCCTTGGTATAGCCGTGCAGGGTGCCCTGCCATTGCGCAAAGAGGCGGTCCAGAGGAAGTTTTCGCGAGGTAAAGACGCCCAGATTTCGGTGCATAGGCAAGATAAACTCATCCGGTTCAAGCGCTTCGGCTACACCTACTGCAATAGCCTCCTGGCCAATACCGCTAAACCATTTGCTGATTTTATTCTGCCGCAGCAGAACCAGCATTTTTTCTTCGATAAGGCGGGGTCTTAATAATGCCTCATAAAGCGCCCTGAGCTGGCTGTCGGTTAAAGATTTACGTTGAAAATTCATGGGGCGTAAATTTACTGGCCAGCCGTCATTTCGGAACTACCCTTGCCCTATTTTGGTATTCTCTTCAAAGGGTAAGTATCTTCATGCCCGTATGATTCCCTTCTCAGAATTTACGCTGGATAACGGACTGCGGGTCATTGTGCATGAGGACCCAAATGTAGAGATTGCCGTGTTGGATGTACTGTACGACGTGGGTGCACGCGATGAGCATCCGCAAAAAACCGGCTTTGCCCACCTGTTCGAACACCTGATGTTTGGTGGCTCGGTAAACATACCCGATTACGATGAGCCATTGCAAATGGCAGGAGGTGAAAACAACGCTTTTACCAGTAACGATATCACCAACTATTACGTCGTGCTGCCTGCATCGAATATCGAAACGGCCTTCTGGCTGGAAAGTGACCGCATGCTGGGTTTATCGTTCGATCCAAAAGTGCTGGATGTTCAACGCAAGGTAGTGGTTGAAGAGTTTAAGCAGCGTTATCTCAACCAGCCTTACGGTGATGCCTGGTTGAAATTCCGCCCGCTTGCCTACAAAGTTCATCCCTATCAGTGGGCAACCATTGGTAAAGACCCTTCGCATATTGAGCAGGCCACCATGGATGATGTGCGTGAATTTTTTTATTCACATTATATACCCAACAATGCAGTATTGGTGGTTGCCGGAAAAGTTACAGCCGAACAGGCAAGGCGCCTCGCAACCGAATGGTTTGGACCCATTCCGTCCCGGCCTAAAAAGCCACGGCACTTACCGCAGGAACCTCCGCAGGTGCACAAACAGTTCCTGAGGACTGAGGCTGCCGTTCCTGCAAATGCCCTGTATATGGCCTGGCACATGCCGGGCCGGTTCGATGACCAATATTATCCGGCCGAATTGCTGAGTGACCTGCTGGGGCGCGGTGAATCGAGTCGGTTATATGTGGAACTGGTGAAAGAAAAAGAGTTATTTACATCAATTTCTGCCTATGTTACGGGTTCGATTGACCCGGGACTTCTTGTTGTAAGCGGCAGGTTGAAACGCGGTATAACACCGGAACAGGGTGAGGAAGCCGTTCAGCACATTATTACTGATTTACTGCAGAAGGGCATCACCGAAAAAGAGCTCACGAAAGTGAAAAACCAAATGCTCATGTCGTTGGAGTTTGAGGAAGTGGAAGTACTGAATCGTGCCATCAATCTTGCTTTTGCAAGTTTATCCGGTGACACCGGACGGGTGAATTGGGAGCGAAACCGTTACCAGCAGTTAACTGTTCATGCACTGCAGGAAACTGCCCACCGGTTGCTGACGGAAAAGAATTGTTCGGTAATGCATTATTGCTCAACTTCTGCCGCATGAACTTTCGCGTAGGTTTTGGATTTGATGTACATCCTTTGAAAGAAAATCATCCTTTCTACCTGGGTGGCATCCGGCTGGAGTCGGCCAAAGGTGCAGCCGGACACTCGGATGCCGATGTGCTGCTTCATGCACTTTGCGATGCTCTTCTGGGGGCTGCCGGATTGCGCGACATTGGCTTCCACTTTCCTAACACCGACCCGCAATGGAAGGGAAAAGACAGCCGGTATTTTCTGCAGGAAGTAATGCAAAAACTTAAAGAAAAAGGCTGGCAGGTAGTAAATGTGGATTGCACGGTTTGTCTGGAAAGGCCAAAAATCAATCCGCATATTCCTGCGATGAAAGCCGTGTTAGCACCGCTGCTGGGCATCGGTGAGGATGCCGTTTCGATTAAAGCCACCACCAATGAGCAACTGGGTTATGTTGGCCGCGAAGAGGGTGTGTGTGCATATGCCGTATGCCTCATTCAGCAAGCATTATGAATATCAAACCATTGTTAACAGCAGATGGTAGCCATACGCTTTATCTGGAAGAGCTGGATGAAACCTACCATTCACGGCACGGAGCACTTCAGGAATCGCTGCATGTGTTTATCCAAAACGGCCTGGAGTTTGTGGTTCGCTCAGGCCTTCAAAATATTTTTCTTTTAGAAGTTGGTTTCGGAACCGGACTGAATGCCTGGCTCACTTTTCAGGCAGCCCTGGCGCAGGGTATTACGGTGCATTATACCTGCGTAGAGCCCTTCCCACTACCGGAAGCGATATGGTCAAACCTAAATTATGCACCGGCTGAACAGCAAAATGATTTCGCTCTGCTGCATCGCAGCGAGTGGAACAGAACCGTATCGCTTAATCAGCATTTTGAACTTACCAAGCTGCAAACCACCATTCAGGAAGTGCGTATACCTGAATCCCATTTTCATCTTGTTTACTTCGATGCTTTTGCTCCTTCCAAACAGCCTGAACTCTGGACCCCTGATGTGCTTGCCAAAACAACGGCATCGTTACAACACCAAGGCGTGTGGGTAACCTACTCGGCTAAAGGCGAAGTGCGCAGAAGCCTGATGCAATGCGGAATGACCGTTGAACGTTTACCCGGACCGCCCGGCAAAAAGCATATGCTGCGGGCGGTTAAGCACTAACGTAACTTCGGTTGCATATTACTCCATGATTCGCAAACTTAAAGGCTTGAAATGCGGCAGTTGTGTGCATTCATATGTTTTCTGTCAGGTGTACTGGTTGTGTATGCGCAGATGCCTTTTAACCAGGCAATAACCATTCGTCCAAACGAGCTGCCCTTATCGTTTTCCGATTTTGTAATAAAAGCAGAGCAAGAGGGAAAAATAAAGTTTTTCTATAACCCCGATTGGGTTGTGCATTTGTACATTGAACAACCCTACGAAAACATGCCCGTAGGCCGAATACTTGAGCAGATACTGACGGATTCGGATATCCGCTATTTTCCTTTGGCCGACTATGGTATTATCCTGGTAAAAGATCCCACCATAGCTATGGTGCGCGCTAAATTATTGGAAGAGGCAACTGCCAGGAAAAGAAGTGTTCAACGGGTGGTTATTGGTAACCCTGTTGAATACCGAACGGGGAAAAAAGTACAGCTGGAAGGCCGGCTTACGGATGATAAAACAGGTTTCCCGGTAAAAAATGCCACTATCGAGGTGTTAACAGCGCAAACCGGCACTTCAACATCGGAGCAGGGACAGTTTACACTAACCTTGACTGCCGGAACCCATGTACTCAGTGTGCGTCATAACAACTATGCGGAGAAGGTACTTGATCTGGAAATCTATTCGAATGGCAAGGTAGATTTTGTGCTGGAAGAAGTGCCTGTCATGCTGGATGAAGTTGTGGTTACCGATCAGGCTGTTGTTAACTCATCCCTTACCACCACCACCCTGAAGGTTACCGATCTGAAGCGCTCTCCGGTTTTTTTAGGCGAAGTGGATATTGTCCGGCAGCTTCAGAATCAACCGGGTGTTACATCGGTTGGTGAGGTAGCCGGTGGTTTTAATGTTCGTGGTGGCGGACCCGATCAAAATCTGATTTTGTATGATGGAATTCAGGTGTTCAACACAACGCATGCCTTAGGTTTTTTTTCGGCATTCAACGCCGATGCCGTCCAGCGTGTGCGGTTTTATAAAGGAAGTATTCCGGCTGAATTCGGCGGAAGGGCCTCTTCAGTTTTGGAGGTAACATCACGCGAAGGCGATCCGAATCGTTGGAAAGGAAGCGGAGGTATTGGCTTTCTATCTTCTTTCTTTTCACTGGGCGGCCCCCTAAAGAAGGAAAAAACCACGCTGATGACTTCCGTTCGTTCAACCTACAGTGATTGGGTGCTCAATACGATTAATTCAAACTATACTTCACTGAAGAACAGCTTGCTTTCATTTTACGATGGATCGGTTAAACTGACCCACAATTTTTCCGAAAAATCGAAACTAACTTTCTCCGGTTACCTCAGTCGCGACCGCATGCGACTGATAACCGATACCTTATTTCAATGGAACAATGCCCTAGGCAGTATAAGCTTCAGTCGTAACGTAAATCCCCGCTTTTACTACACACTGCAGGTTGGAACCGGCACTTACGCCTATCGTGTGGAGGAACCCGCTATGCTCAATGCCTTTCGGCTATCCTATTCGATGTTCTATCCTTCTTTCCGGGCCGATTTCAGCTATGGCGATGACCTTCCGCTGAACTTCGGACTTCAGGGCACCTGGTACACTTTTTATCCCGGGGTACTCAAGCCCCTCTCTCCGGCTTCGAATGTGCCGGAGCAATCCGTTCCTGCCGAAAGAGCTGTGGAAGCTGCTCCATATGTGGGTAAATCTTTTCAGGTTATACCTCGTCTCAATGTTGACTTGGGGCTTCGATATGCCTTGTATGCGCAGATGGGACCGGATACGGTTTTCACCTATCAACCCGATGTGCCGAGGGAAGAGGAATATATCAACGGGTTCAGAACCTATGGCAGCGGAAAGGTTATCCGTTTTTATCAGGGTGCCGAACCCCGCATTTCAGCCGTGTATAAATTATCCGAAACACGTTCGGTAAAGGCCGGCTTTAACCGGATGTATCAGTTCGTACATCTGATTAGTAATACGTTGGCTGTTACCCCTGCTGATATCTGGAAACTGAGCGATACATATATCCAGCCTCAGCGCACTGATCATATTTCGGCCGGATATTTTCAAATTTTAAATGATAATCTTTTTGAGATTTCTGCCGAGGGCTTCTATAAGCACATGGTTAATGTACTGGACTTCAAGGACGGGGCACTTCTCATTCTCAATAACAAACTGGAAACAGCCCTTCTTCCGGGAACAGGAAGGGCTTATGGTATAGAGCTTTCGGCAACCAAAAACCGCGGACGCTTACAGGGAAATATCAATTACACCTTTTCGCGTTCCTTACGGAAAATAAACGGTCGCTTTGACTCCGAAAAAATCAACAACGGAAGCTGGTTTCCGGCTAATTTCGACCAGCCTCATATTGTTAACCTTAGCTGGCGATACGGTATAAGCCGCAGGCACTTCTTTTCCGGGAACTTTACCTACCATACCGGCCGACCTCTGTCGCTTCCTGCGCACATTTACTATGTGGATGGTATCGGTATTTCTGATTTCCCGGAACGGAACACCTATCGGCTTAGGGATTATCACCGGCTGGATCTGGCTTTCATCATCGAGGGCAATCACAAACGAAAAAAAATCTGGGACGGTACGTGGATTGTTTCGTTTTACAATGTGTACGCCCGGAAAAATCCTTACTCGGTTTTTTTCCGGGAAGACGAATATGGCATTCTTAAGCCCTATCAACTTGCCGTAATCGGAACGATTGTTCCTTCGGTAACTTATATGCTTAAGTTTTAAAGCGATATGCGATGAAAGAAAAAATTTTTGTTGCCTTGTTATTGCTCATTTGCGGTTGTGTTGAAAACTATCGCATTCCGGAATTGGAACATCAGCCGGGCCTGGTGGTTGACGGGCTGATTACCACGGAGCCGGGGCCTCACCAGGTTGTGCTCACCACCACACATCCTCTGTCCAATGATTATTCCAACAGGCAGTATGTAAGTAATGCCATACTGAAAATTATAACCCAGGATGATACCGTTTTTCTTACCGAATCGACTGATGGAAAATACCTGACACCTGCCGGCTGGCAGGCCGAAATCAGAAAGTCTTACACCTTATTTATTGAACTGGCCGACGGACGTAAATACCGATCGGATACACAGGAGATTTTTCCTGCCGGAACCATTAATTCATTAAAAATTGCCGTTGAATTGAATTCCATCAATTCAACCGACCCGGCACAACCTCAGCATTCTGTTGCATTTTATCTCGATGCAGCCGCTGCTCCGGGCAGCCGCGGGTTGCTGCGCTGGCGCTGGAAAGGAATTTTCCAAATTGAATCCGACCCGGCCAGTAAAACACGGATTGATCCGGTTTGCCTGTGTGAAGTGCCCGATCCTCCACCCTGTGCTGACAGTTGTTTATGCTGCTCCTGCTGGATTACCGAATACAGCCCTGTCGCGGTTGTTTCCAGTAACCAGTTTGCCGAAAACAACCAATTTCGCAATCGTTATATCGGGCGCGTTCCGGTTGAACCCTGGCGTTTTGCTTATAAATACTATGTTGAAGCCGAGCAGTTCAGTGTAACGCAGTCGGTTTACTCCTTCTGGAAACGCGTAGAGGCCCAACAGCAAAGTGTGAGTAACATTTTTCAGCCCAACGTAATTCGGGTAAAGGGTAACATCACCAATGTGGATAATCCGGCAGAAGAAGTGTTTGGCATTGTTGCTTTTTCGGATGTTGCCCGCAAGTCCAGGTTTATCCAAAAAAGTGACTTGCCCTTTATTCTGCCCAATCCTCCGGTAATTGCCGAAGATTGCCGGCTTATTTTCAGAAATAAACAGGCATCCATTGAACGACCTCCATTCTGGTAAGATTATGCGAATTGCTTTTATAATCTTCCTGTGTAGTTATTCGGTCTGCGCTCAAACCATTTCCGAACAGCTGCAGAATTACTACGCATACCGGAAACCGGTGGTGGCGCATCTTCATTTTAATCAGCCGACTTATGCTCCGGGCGATACCGCCTATTTCCGGGCAGCTTTACTGGATGCTGCATCTTTGCTTCCCATTCAGGATTTTCAGCTCATGTATATCGATGTGGTTAGTGAGGACGGCCATGTCGTTCTTCATCAGGAGTTTCGCATACGTGACGGCTGGGGAGGGAATCAGCTGGCGATACCGGAAAGTTTTAAGCCTGGCTTATACAAGGTGTATGCCTATAATGACTGGATGAAGAATTTTGGAAAGGAATTTTTTTTCAACAGTGAATTATTCATTTCCGGATCACATGCTCTTCAATGCAGCAAACAAGGTGCATTGAAAGCCAAAGCCGAAGGCGGGACTTTAGTGGCTGGCGTTCAAAACAGAATCATAGTAACAGGTACCCTGTCAGGAAGCGTGGTCATCCAAGACGCATCCGGAAAGGTTTTAATGCAACAGCCTGTCGATTCATCAGGCTTAACTTCTGTATTGTTTACTCCACCGGTAGCCGGCACATATACCATCAAGGTTAACCGCGAAGTTACAACCATCCCGGCAAAGCCTGACGGAGTAGCTGTTATGTTTATTCCATCCTCTTCATCTTCCGGATTACATCGGCTGATTCTGACTGTTCCTGTGGAGTCGGCTCTGCGCAATCAGGAACTGCAGGTGCTGGTCAGTCACCACAATCTCCTTGCGCTTCGTGCAACGGTAAAATTTTCGGAAAAAAATATGGCCATGCTTACATTTCCGGCTAAGTCATTGGCTCCCGGAATAAATTACCTGTCGGTTAACCGGCTTTCGGGTGAAACGCTTGCAACACGAGTTTTTTACAACCCCTATTCGGAATCCGTGAAGTGTAACCTGTTGCTCGATTCCCAGTCATTCCAAACAAGGCAGTCCATACGTGTCCGGTTAAAGGTTTCTGACCTGCAAAATAATCCGGTTCAGGCCAGAATTTCTGCCACCGTTTACAACCAGGATCTTTTCCGGCAAAGAACAGGAATTCATACTTCGATTGATGATTATATCCGCTGGACCCGTGACATTCGTCCGTTAGAAAACTCAGCTCATCTTTCCGACCTTCTGCTTATTGCATCCGAATGGCTCTGGTACCGGTGGGAAGATGTATCGGGAAAACTGCCGGAGCACCAACACCTCTTTACGGGTTATCAGCAAATATCCGGAAACGTAATTAACCGTGATACCGGTGAGCCGGTTAAAGACCGGCTCAGGATCAGTTTACTGAATTCTGTTACCAACGATTTCTATGAAATCAACACCAATGAGGAAGGTGCTTTTTCATTATCCTTTTTATTTCCATTCTACACCGAAGCTGACCTATTTTATCGAATTGAAAAGAACAACAAAAAACTAAACGAAGCTGTGTTGGCTTTACATAATCCAGGTTATACATACCCGCCTTTGGCCTATTCATGCAATACAACCTCTGTTCCTGATCATTACTACAACTATGCACGTCAGCATCGGCAGATAACCGAATCGTACCGCTATTTTGGCCAGACTGAAAAACCAAAAAACAAGCCCGAAAACCTGATTGAGCAGGAATTGGGTGAGCCCGATGCAATGGTTGATTTGGATGACTACATTCTTTTTCCAACCATGCAGGAGACCCTACATGAAATCATTCCTTATCTGCAATACCGGAAAGCAGGCGGGCGTGAAACGTTGCGCATGTATATACCTGAACTGGCGCGTTCCGGTGAGGAAAGCCCGCTTTTCATAATTGACGGCGCGATAACCGATCAGGCCGATTTTTTCTTACAACTCAAACCTTCTGATGTGGATAAAATCAAAATTTATTATTCGCAGTATAAAACCGGAAAACTGGGATCGCTTTCGCATAATGGAGTTGTGGTTGTTGAAACCAAATTACCCGACTATGCGACAAAAGTTGCGGCATCATCCCGAACTTTAAAAATCAAAGGCTTAAGTCAATCTATCTCTTTCCCGAAAAAACCTGAGTTTTGGCAGGAGTATAACAGCCGGGCTCCCCGGCTGCGATCAACCCTTTATTTCAATCCGGTATTACGGCTGAATGAAGAAGGGGAAGCCAATTTTACTTTTACTGCTACGGATGATGTCGGTACTTTTGTAGTGGAGATCGAGGGACTTACAACAGAAGGCATACCTTTCACAGCAAAAAAAACTTTTACAATAAGGTACCGGGCTGATTAAAGAAGTCATCAGGCAAACACAAAAAAATCTTCAGGTGTAATGCAGGAAGTCAGCTTCACGTCATTATTGGTTGCAGTAATATGTTGTAGCGGTGGAAAAAAACTTAACCCGATACGTTGTGCGCGGGGAGGACAATTTTTAAGGAAACGGTCGTAATAGCCTTTTCCATAACCTATGCGATGCCCCTGCACATCGAATGCAAGGAGGGGCACCAGCACCATATCAATTTTTTCAACAGCCACACGTTGTCCATGCTGCGGCTCCGGAACGCCCCAGGAGTTTGGTGCAATTTGAGTAGGACTCTCCAAAAGAAAATGTTCCAGAATATCACCGTCCATGCGCGGAACAGCCAGGTGAATTTGCGGAAACTCCCTGCGCAACCTGTCGGCAATGAGCCAGGTATCCGGTTCTTTTTTTTGTGCGATGGGAAGGAAGATGTGCAGCACCGAAACACCCGACAAGTCGGTTAACGCAAAGAAGCGGTCGCACAGCAATTGATTCAGGTGCAAATATTCTGCTTCGGAAAGCGCCAGTCGCTTTTGTAAAAAAATTTTCCGGATTTCAGCTTTAGTCATTTACCAGACAAATATTAAAGCGATAATCAAACGGTTCGAAAGCACCAATCAGGGCATCGATCAGTTCCGGGTTGCCGGATGTAAACGAAAGAAAGTTTTCAATTCGCTCCTGCAAGCCTCCATTCGGAAACAGCGCCTCCTTCAGTTCGGTAACCTGCCGTAGCCGGTCTGCCTGTTTTCGTTTTTCAGCACGGAGCATCTTCAGTTCAATTTTTTCAAGGGTTTTCAACATGCGTTTTGTTTCAGCAGCCACCATGGTACTGAGCGTGGGATCAATAAGTTTTGCGTTTTCGCGAACTGCTTCCAATTGATTCAGAATGGCTGCTTTCTGACCGTTCAACCGGATATGATCAGGCGCATGGCGCAGCGCTACTTCATTCAGCAGCTCCTGCAACGGAATAAAAAGCTCTTCGAAAGACAGACCTGTCTTTTGCAGTTTCCGATACAACGACTGTTTGACCAGTAAGGCAAAATTGCGCGGCATGATAATCGGAAAAGGTATTTGATAATGCCCGAATAAACTCTTGAGTTGTAGCCAGTATGCCACTTCTGCCGGGCCGCCCACATATGCCAGGTTAGGCAACACACATTCCTGATAAAGCGGGCGGAGGATAACATTGGGGCTTAGCTTTTCCGGATGCTCACGCAGGAGGCTGTTCAATTCATCGGGCGTAAATATTAGTTCCGAATCAGTAACCCGATAATTGTCACCCAGACGTTCGATGCGGCTACGCACGTCATCCCCGAGATAAAACAAATTCACCGGCCGAACATAAACCTGCGGTTTATATCCCCGATCTTTCAGTATTTCATCGGTTTCCATCACGCGCCGGTAAGCCGTATTGGAAAAGATGTCATCCTGCATTACCGGAACAAACAGTTTTTTCAGTTCTGCATCGTCACCATCTGCTACAATGAGTCCATATTTTCCAAACAGGTCGTTAACATAACAACGAACGGCATCGCTCAGACGACCGAATCCGGCGTATGCCTTGTGAAAAACTTTTACATCGGCAGGTATTTGCCCGGCCAGTTCGGCCAGGCCTTGAGTTGAAAACCGGCCGACAGCTCCTTTTTGATTTGTTTCCCAGCTGTAGATTTTGCCATGAATCCGCACCGAGCGTATTTCTTCCACATCGTGATCTTCTGAAGCCATCCAGAAAACAGGCACAAAGCGGTAATCGGGATGAAGACGCTTAAGTTCTTTACATGTATTGATTACCGTTATGATTTTGTAGATGAAATACAAGGGGCCTGTGAATATATTCAACTGATGCCCGGTAGTCACGGTGAAAGTTTTTTCCTCGCGCAAGGCCATCAGATTGTCCTGCACTGCACCGGCCACCTCCAGCTGACTATACTGGCGTTGTAAAACCTGAACCAGCACCTGCCGTGTTTTTACCGGATAACCCGATGACTTTTCAGCCAGTTGCGCACTGAACAACTCCTTCGATGGAAACCTGTTATAAAACGGTTTAAGTATGTCCAGGCCGTTAATGTAGTCAAGAAACAGAGGCGTAAAAACCCGCGTAAGTTCAAATGAAACACGGCCCGATATCATATGTTAACAGCGATTAAACATAAGGCAAGTAACGGGTTTTCGGGCATACCGGTTTTAAAAAATTACACCACCGTTGCAAAGAGGTCAAATTCGGCGGCACCGGTTATTCTGGCATGAACAAAATCGCCAATGCGCAAATAGTTATCAGGGCTTTCAATCAAAACTTCATTATCAACTTCCGGTGAATCGAATTCGGTACGACCGATGTAATAGCTTCCCTCTTTGCGGTCGATGAGCACTCTCATGACCTGCCCGACTTTCTGTTCATTCAGTTCGGCCGATATGCGTTCCTGTAAGTCCATGACCTCATCGGCTCGTTGCCGGCTTACTGTTGCAGGCACATCGTTCTTCATCGTATAGGCATGTGTATTTTCTTCATGCGAATAGGTAAATACCCCGAGTCGCTCGAATCGCTGTGCTTCCACAAAATTCATCATCTCCTCGAAGTCGGCTTCGGTTTCACCGGGGTGGCCGGTGATTAAGGTTGTACGCAGTGCAATACCCGGCACTTTTTCGCGAATCAGGGATAGCAATTGTTCGGTTTTTTCGCGCGTTATACCTCTGCGCATGATTTGCAACATGCGTGTTGAGGCGTGCTGTAACGGAATATCAAGGTAACGACAAATGTTGGGCCGCGATGCCATGACCTCCAGCACATCTTCGGGAAAACCGGAGGGAAACGCGTAGTGCAACCGAATCCATTCTATGCCTTCTACGTCGGCAAGCCGGTTTAGCAGTTCAGCAAGTGTACGCTTTCTGTAGAGGTCTAATCCGTAATAGGTTGAGTCTTGTGCGATAAGTAACAACTCTTTTGTACCATTGCGCGCCAGGTTCCGGGCTTCCTGCACCAGTTCTTCAAGGGGCCGCGATACATGCCGGCCGCGCATCAAAGGTATGGCGCAAAATGAACAGGGCCGGTCGCAGCCTTCCGATATTTTCAGATAAGCGTAGTGGCCCGGATTGGTGAGTATCCGTTCGCCTACCAGCTCCTGTTTGTAATCCGCTTTAAATTGCTTGAGCAACTTAGGCAAGTCGCGTGTGCCAAACCAGGCATCGACTTCGGGAATTTCTTTTTCCAGGTCATCCTTGTAGCGTTGCGACAGACAACCCGTAACATATACTTTGTCTATCAGTCCCTCCTGCTTCGCATCCACATAGCGTAAAATGGTATCGACCGATTCCTGTTTGGCATTATCAATGAAGCCGCAAGTGTTGATAATTACCACGTGCGCATCATCGTCTGTGGATTCGTGGCGGGCATCAATGCCGTTGCCGCGCAACTGGGTAAGCAGCACCTCACTGTCCACCAGGTTTTTGGAACAGCCCAGCGTAACGATGTTTACCTTAACTTTTTTATTGCCTTTGGTTTTCACGGGCTGCAAAGTTAAAAATAAAGCCCGGCACGTGCCGTTCATAGCCTATATTTACGCCCATGCGCTGGATTTTCGCTGCGGCTTTACTTCTACCTGCGTGTTTGGATAAGCCCGACTGCATCAGTCAGGCTGACAACACGTTGCGAATCGCTTTTAAAAAAGCCGGTAGTGGCGCTGCCGACACGGTGGTTATTTACCACATCGAAGCTATCGGGGCCGACAGCGTTTTTTACAAGCAGGTTCCTGTCGACCGGCCTGATACCCTGCGCGGCACGCCGGCTGTAGTAGCCGTAAATCCTTTTGCCGATACTACTGATTTTGTGTTTCGTTTTCCAACAGAGAATAAGGTTTTAAAAGTGCGGTATCAGCGCAGTATGCGTTTCATTAATGAAAATTGTTTCAGTGAACTGCGCATCAGCAACCTTCAGGTCCGGTTCACCGATTTCGATTCCGTACGTGTTGTTGAGTCCTCACTTACCCAATCCAATGTGGTTCATATTGAAATCTATCGTTAACCATATTATTCTTTTACTGCCGATCGTGGTGTTTGCGCAGCAAGCCGACACGGTAAAGCCCGGTTTCTTTCCTACTGGCATCCGTGTAGGGGTGGATGTAGTTGCACCTCTTTATTCGATAACAGATAACCGGTTCAGCGGTTATGAGTTTAGTGCCGATGTGGATTTTTACCGCTATTATCTTACTGCCGATATCGGCCAATGGGAACGAAATCTGAAAGGTACTGACAGCCGGTACACCAACTCGGGTAACTATTTTCGGGCGGGTATTGATGTTAATTTTTTAAAGAAAGACCCTGACCGGAACATGCTCTTTTTCGGATTCCGGTATGGCCGGAGTGTTTTTAGTGAACAAGTGGAGCGCACCGTAACTGATCCGGTATGGGGTATTCAATCTGACATACAATCGGATGCCGGCCGCAGAGCCGGGTGGCTGGAGATAACCGGTGGTTTGCGGGTAAAGATGTACCGGTTTATCTGGATGGGCTATACGGTTCGGTATAAATTCGCTTTGCACAGCAACAGCAACGATTCACCGGATGTGTATGATGTGCCCGGTTATGGAGGAACATTTAAAACAACAACCTGGGGGTTTAACTATCTGATTATGGTAAGAATACCGGTAAGAAAAGAGAAACCCTGAATCTTAAAGCCGTTAAGTTGCCTGCCTACGCAGTTGCTTATGCCATAATGCGCTCCACCAGGTTATCCACGCTGATACCTTCGGCTTCGGCTTTGAAGTTGCGCACCAGCCGGTGACGTAACACCGGCCTGGCAACAGCTTGTACATCTTCAATGTCGGGCGAGTATTTGCCGTTGAGCAAAGCGTTGCACTTAGCCCCCAACACCAAATATTGAGAGGCCCGCGGCCCTGCGCCCCACTCCAGGTATTCGTTTGCCAGAGGCGAGGCGGTGGCTGTGCCCGGACGTGTTTTGCTTACCAGGCTAACTGCATATTCCACCACATTATCCGGTACGGGCACCCTGCGCACCAGGTGTTGGAAAGTTTCAATATCGGCAGCATTCAGCAGTTTGGTTACTTCACGTTGTTCGTCCGACGTAGTATTTTTTACTACTTCTATTTCTTCCTTAAATGCCGGATAGGTGAGTTGAATATTGAACATAAACCGGTCGAGCTGCGCCTCGGGCAGCGGATAAGTGCCTTCCTGCTCGATGGGATTTTGCGTGGCCAGTACAAAGAAGGGTTTGGGTAATTCATATCGTACCCCACCAATGGTAACGGCATATTCCTGCATCGATTCCAGAAGGGCAGCCTGGGTTTTGGGCGGAGTGCGGTTAATTTCATCCGCAAGTATGATGTTAGCAAACACAGGACCTTTTACGAAGCGCAGGTTTCTTTCTTTATCCAATGTTTCAGCGCCCACGATATCCGATGGCATAAGGTCGGGTGTGAACTGAATTCGCTTGAATTGCAGGTCGAGCGATTGGGCTATGGTTTGCACCAGCAGGGTTTTAGCCAGACCGGGTACGCCTACCAGCAGGGAATGACCATGACAAAATATGCCGGTAAGTACCAGGCGGACTACTTCGTGTTGTCCGATAATAACGCGCCCGATTTCGGCTGAAAGTTTCCGGTACGCATCGGCCAGCGCATCGGCTGCCTCTACATCGTTGGCAAATTTTGTCATGCTGCTCAAGTTAACGGGTAAACATACGTATTAACCACCACGCGGGGCCTGAAGTTTTACACCAGCGCATCAATCATCCAATATACCGCAGTAATCGTAGGCCGGGTCAATACTGATATAGACATCCTTACGCGCTTTGTTAAACCATTTTTCGAGCGCCTTCATTTGCTTTTCGTTAAGGGCCGCTGCGCGAATTCTTTCCCAATCTTTCTGCAGGTCGGCTACATGTGGAGCAATACGATTTTTATAGTAAAGTATGCGTACGGCATCCTTGCCGTTATCGGTGCGATAAACCAGAGGTCGGGAAATGGTTCCAACCTTCATGGTGTCGATGGCAAAGTAAACACCGGGGTCCAGCTCGTCAACCGGAACTTTCAGACCGCCTTCGTTATCCGTAAAAAATCCGCCATTTCCCTTTGTGGCTGTATCATCGGAATATTCGCGTGCTGCTTTTTGAAAAGTAATCGAATCCATCAGTATGCGGTTGCGCAGGCTGTCGAGGAAGCGCTCGGCAGCGGCCAGATCATCTTTCGACGGAGCGGGAGAAATGAGGATATGGCGCGAATGGTATTCGTTACCTCTTCTTTCCAATAACTGAATGATGTGGAAGCCATACATGGTTTCAACCGGCATGGATATCTCACCCGGTTTGAGTTTAAAACACATGGCTTCGTATTCGGGCACCATCATGCCGCGACCCACAAAACCCATGTCGCCATTGTTGGCAGTCACACTGGGGTCATCGGAATATTCGCGGGCCAGCTTTCCGAAGTCTTCACCGGCCAGTATGCGGTTTCGCAAGTCCATGAGCTGGCGTTTGGTGAGTTCTTTCTGTTCGTTACTTACCTTGGCCAGGCGCACGATCTGAGCCACCTCTACTTCAGCAGAAAAAAACGGTAGGCTGTCTTTCGGTATGCGGTTGAAGAAGCGTCTGACTTCTGCCGGTGTAATGCTGATGTCTTTGGTAATTTTGCGTTGCATCTCATTTATTACCATCTGCTCGCGAATCTGGTCGCGCAGTTCAATGCGAAACTGCTCAAAAGTTTTATTGAATTTCTGCTCAAGTTCCTGCTGCGACCCGCCGTACTGGGCTAGTATAACATTCATCCTACGGCTGGTTTCTGCATCCACGTCACTGTCGGACACCACCACCGAATCAATTTCGGCTTTGGCCATCATCAGTTTGTTGCGCAGCAGCAGGGCCAGATACTGACACCTCGCCTGTTCACCCGGCCGGCCGCCGTTGGAAATATATTCCTGATAGGCTTTATCCAATTCAGATTTCAACACAATGTAGTTGTCAACTTTACCAATGATTTTATCAATAACAAAGCCTCCGTCATCCTGCGCACCGGCCAGATTAATTATCATGAAGAAGATTATTATCCACGTGCATCGCATATATCTTACTGCTTAATTAACACTTCAAACTCCTTATTACGCTGGGCTTCTGTGTAGATCTCATCTTCCAGTTTCCGCACCAGCTCCACTTTGCGTTTGTTCAATAATATGTTTTTTATCTCATCGCGTACAAACTCGATTGGTGAAATATTGTCGGATATACGGTATTCGTCAACTTTCAGAAAATAAAGATAATTCTCATCAGTAGTTTCGTAATAATTGTAATTCCTCAGAAACTGAACCTTGTTGGGTATTTCGGCCAGCGGTGTGTTTTTAACCAGTTCATCAAAAACCATCCAGGACGAGTCGCTCAGGTGATAGGCAGCCGAAAAACTAAGGCAATACGACTTCAGTTCGTCCCGGTCTTTTTCTTTTCTCGAGAGAATCAGGTCTTTGATTTTATTAGTTCGCGGAGCTGTTTTCGGCACTTTGATGAATGTGGCCCGCACGATGTTTTGCTTCAGAATGAAATTGTCCGGATGGTCCCTATAGTATTTTTCAATATCGGCATTGCTGATAGCCGTATCCAGATGCTGGCGTATGTAGTAGGCCTGATATTCGTAAGCAATCAGGCTGTAACGGTAATCCATAATTTTTCTTTCCAGCTCGGCTTCGTTGATGTTGATTTTTTTCAGCGCTTCCTGCATGAGAAGCTGTTTACGAATCCAGCTATTCACATAAGCCTGAACCCGGGCCGCACTGTCTTCGGATGGAGTGCCGGGTGGAACAATGCCGGCCAGGTCGTCTTTATACAAGTAGGATTTATTTACCCGGGCCACGGCAACCTGCCCTGTTTCTGTTGCCGCATCTGTCTGACCTTTCATGCGGATCAGGTCGCAACCCTGAAAAGACAACATGGAAAAAATCATTAAAAGCATCCAACTACCTGCGCAACATGCGGATAAGTTGTTTACGTCCTTTTTCATGAATAATTACCGGATATTTTTTTTGTAGGTCCGAAAGCCAGCGTTCCTCCAGTTCCTGCTGATAGTCGGAAATGGCGGTGATTCTCGCTTCATCGAACGACAACAGGCCGGGAGGAATTATCTGCAAAATGTGCACAAGGTAATACATTCCGTTGTTTTCGGCTTCATGGAGGCCCGGCTCCCATGCAACTGACTGAAGTATGGCGCGGTCGGTGCGTTGAAATTTTCCTGCATCGCGGCGTATGCGTTTGTCGCTAATCCATTGAGCTGCCGCAGCCGAATCCTTATTTTCCAGGTAAACTTTTAACTGCTTCAGTGCTTCGGCAGTGGAAGCGGAATAGATAACCGCCTTAACCCGACCAGCTGCCTGGTATTTACTGCGGTTGGCTTCAAAATATTTTCTCAACCCGGCCGTATCTTCGGCTGCCCGGTTCCATATTTCTTTTTCCATTATGTCGAACAGCAGTATTCCCTCGTAGTACTCTTTCATCAGAAACCGGTACTCCGGCTTATTCTTCAAGACTTCGTTCTCTGCCTGTTCATCCAGCACCGATTCGGTAAATTTTCTGTAGAGTTGCTTCATGTACTCATCGGGCTTCAGGGTAGTGGCTTCCTGATTCAATCGTGCAAACCGAACGAAGTCGCCCACGGAAATTTTTTTATCCCCCAAAACAAGTAATGTTTCATGTACAGGAAGTGCACGTGGATTCCAGTTGCCTTTGGTTAGCGATGTATCGGCAGTTGCGAACACAACTGATTTGAATTTTTCATTTTCGGAGAAGCTGAATCTTTTCTTCAGCTTAGCGTAATACCTGTCGCGGGCAATTTGCATGCGTTCATCCCGTACAACCCTGTTGCGTAAACTGTTCTTTAGCTCCTCGAAAGACGGTAACGGTATTTTCTTTTCAAGCCGGATGATGTGCCAGCCGTAGGCTGTTTTAAATGGATCGGAAATGTCACCGGGATTTTTCAGCGAGAAGGCAACCGATTCGAACTCGGGTACCTGTGCAAAAGCGCCCACACCAAATGGCCTCAGCTTGCAGTTGTTGTTTTTTGAGTTGAGGTCTTCGGAATATTTGGTGCATAATTCTGCCCAGGGCACTCCGCCTTTCAGTTGCTCGTAAATTTCAAAAATCAGATTGCGGGTTTGGTTTTCGTCCCTTCCGGTCGTATTGCGTAACATGATGTGACTTACTTCAACTTCTCCGCGAGTAGGCTTGCGGTCTTCTATTTTAATCAGGTGATAACCGAAACGCGTGCGCACCGGACCCACTACATCACCGGGCTTACCACTGTAGGCTGCCGCCTCAAAAGGATAAACCATCTGCATAGCGGTGAAGTATCCAAGGTGTCCGCGATTATGTCGGGCGGAGGGATCATCCGAAAATTTTTCAGCCAGTTCTTCAAAAGGTTCATTGTTCTTAATCCGGTTCAACAAGTCGTTTATGCGTTGCCACGCACGTGCGGTATCGGCCGGTGAAGCGTCCTGCGAAACGGCAACAAGCAGATGTGCCGCACTGATTTCTTCCTTAAGGTGATCGTAAGTGAGGCGCAGCAGGCTGTCGGTTAGCTTCTCCTCATGCAGATAGGTTTTGCGTAACTCGTTTCTATACGTGTTATATTCTTTTAAAAATTGCCGGGTAGTATCCGTACCGCGATTAATGGCCTCCTCAACTTTCAATTTAAAGCGAATGTAGAGATTAAGGTATTCGTTTACTTTGGCCCGGGTGCGGTCCTTGCGTTCGGGATAGTTTTTGCGGAAAAGATAGGCAAGCTCATCGGCATAAACGGAGTTACCGTTAACCGTAATGACAACCGGATTTTTGACCTGTGAAAAAGAACTGGTGGCAATAAGTACGGCAAGTCTGAACAGACGAATCATAGTTCCGGAAAAGCCGCAAAATTAGGTTTTCTGCAATTTTTTTGTGAGCCTGCAAACATGGTGGCCATCGCGCTGCTGGTATTCTACCGAATCCATAATGGATTTAACCAGACGGATGCCGAGGCCTCCTTTTCGTTTTTCGCTGATTAGTTCACCCAGGCTGGGTTCTTTAAACGCGTTGATGTCGAAGACGTTTTTTTCGTCAACCAGTTCAACTATTACCTTATCATGTTGCACTTCGATCGTCAGCTCAAATAAATCATCCGGGTTACACTGATGTGCATGAATCATCAGGTTAGAACTCATCTCGTCTATGGCCAGCACCAGTTCGCTGATTTGCATTTCGCTTATTCCGAAAGGACGCAACGCACCGCGAATAAATTCACGTATACCCCGCAGGTTTTGAATGCTGCAACCAACTTTATAAGAATGTTTCATACTATGCCTTGACTGCCTGTAGGGCTTCTTCTTTGGTTTGAACTATGGTAAGCAGCCGGTTGAGGCCGAGAATGTTAAATGTATTGGCCACTTTATGATGTAATCCAAAAAGCACCATACGGATATTTTTATCCTGCATCTCCTCGATATACGACATAAAAACACCCAATCCTGCCGATGAAATGTATTCCAGGCCGGTACAATCGATAAGAATGCGTGTGTTGCCTTCACTGATGCTTTTTGCAATGGTCAGATCGAGCTCAATGGATGAAGCCGCATCAATTTCACCTACCGGGATAATTATATCTGTTCCATCCTGCTGCATTCGCTTAATTTGAACCATAGATGTACTATTTAAACGTTAGTTATTGCATTTAGTTGATAATGGTCTGTAAACCAATTGGTATTGCATTTTGTTCATCTAAATCTGATTACCAGCAGCGTATAGTCGTCGTTAATGTTTTTTGTGCCGGTAAATGCATACAAATTTTCAATTACGCTTTGTACGATGGCATCCGCCGGCAGGTGATACAATTGGTTAATCTGTTCACTTAACCGGTCAAATCCAAATTCTTCTCCCGCACTGTTTCTTGCCTCAGTAATTCCGTCGGTGTATAAAATGAGTAAATCCCCGGGCTCGAACGAAAATTCATTTTGTTTAATCAGCTGATCGTATCCTGCATGTCTTACCATGCCCAAAGCAGCGCCTTCATCATTGAGATAGGTTGCTTTCCTGTCGGCTGCCCGGTAGTACAGCACCGGACAATGACCAGCCCGGGCATAATACACCATGCGGTTGCGGGTATGGATGATAAAATATGCAGCCGAAATAAATGAGCCGCGATCCAGGCAGTAAGCCAAGGCGCGGTTAGCACGTCGCATGAAGTATTCGGGTGAAATGCTGCTGTCGGCAAGGCTGTGAAAAACACCTTTCATTTGCGACATGTGAAAAGCGGCAGTTGTGCCTTTGCCTGATACATCCGCAATTATAACAGCCACTTTTTCATCCGTCAGCCGTAATGTATCATAATAATCGCCTCCCACTTCATCAGCCGACTCAGAAAACGCAGCGGCTTCAAAACAAGTATCCTGCTCCAGCTGCCGCGGAAGGAGGCTTTTCTGTACGCGCCTTGCGATTTTCAATTCCTCCTTATACCGTTCATTCTGAAATGCCTCTTCCATGAGGCGGAAATTTTCAATGGAAATTCCCGCCTGATTGGCAAAGGTAGCCGCAATCTGCTTCATCTCCCTGTTGAAGCCATCAGCCAATTCTTTTAACAATACCAGCGTGCCTGCATGTTCATCTTTAACCTTTACAGGCGCAGCGATTACCGACCGAAACTTTGAACCTTTAAGATATCTGGATAAATTGTGAGTCTTATCGGCCGATTGGTCAAATATTCCTTTTACTTCCTTATTGTGAAGCCGGCTGCTAAGTTGGCGGGCTTCTTCTTCTTTTATCCCATAGGTGTATATGTTTACCCCCGGATTATTTGTTTTCATTTCAAGCCAGGCCGCATCGGCATTTACGGTACTTACCGAGGTTTCCAGCAATATGCGATACACACTTTCCTCGCTTTGTTCGGTTTGAATGGACTGGCTGATGCGCCGGAAGTTCATTACCTCCTCAAGTTTCTGCTCGAAAGCAGATGAAGTAGGCAGGTTGAAGATTAGAACCAGAAATGAAAAGACACTGTAAACGATAATGAACAAAAAAACTGTTAATAGCAACAGGTGTTCTCGGTGATCAACTACACCTGTTTCAGGATGATATAAACCGTTGACTATGGTATTTGATGTATAGAAAAGAAAACCATGGAAAAAGATGATAAAAAATAACAGCGTCAATGCGGTGAGCTTCTGTCGGATATTCAAATAGGCTACCCACCTGGTGTTGGCCGACAAGACAAGTGCCAGCACAACAAAGATTCCCAACAGGACCTTATCAAAGCGATCGGTTAAGGAGATTGGCAGGGCACTAAGAATCCATAAGCCCAGCAAACCATACTCAAAAATCATCCAGAACCGGTACGACCATTTTGTTTTCTGATACAGGATAAATCGTTTACAGGCCGTGAATGAAATCATCATCAGCCCGGCCCATAATGGCATGATGATGAGATAGGCCGTTTCCTGATAAAGGAAATGACTTGTAAGTCGTGAAGAACCGGGAAGGAATTCCAGGATTTTCAGAATTAATGAAACCAGAGTGGCGACGATGCCGGTTGCAAAAACACGCCACAACAAGTCAATAAAGCTCAGCAATTCATCGCGCTCAAGTTTAAACTTATAATAGAGGTAAGCACCTGCCAGAAATATGCCTAAGAGAACGCGTGGAAGCCATTCGGGAATATCCGACGGAATACCTGCGTGTTGACTAAACATAACAGCCAATGCAGACAGCAATAAGGCGATCCACGTCACGTTGGTGAGCAGGAACATCAGTCGTATGATGGCTTTGGCGCGCATGTCTGCAAAATGAAAAAAGCCAATCTCATCGACTGGCTTTGCAAGTATAACCAAAAAAGCAGATTTGCTTTAATTCCGGGAAAGAAGGGTGAGCAACTGGTTAAAATTTATACGAACGCGCCTTCCGTTTTCAATTACGTAGATGATACTGTCACAGGAACCATCTCCATAATCAATCAAAAATTCGCCCGATCGTCCATTTTGACTATATGTTATTTTTTCAATGCCCGACGAATAGATCAAGGTGAAGATGAACCTGCTTGTTGCTTCGTTATAACAATCAAAACGCAAGACCAGTTTTTTCAGGATATCGGAGCGATAAAAGTTCTCACCTTCGGTATATTGATAGAAACCTCCTGCTGCCTGTTCCCATGTTTTTTCAGAATAAGATGATGAGCCTTCGGAGGAGTAACCGTAGGCGTTGCCATTAAATTCATGTTCAATGTTATCCGCATGGGTAAATTCACCGGAAAAGCGGTGATTTACCGTGTCCCATTCTGCCCAGCCATCATAACGACCTCTGCCATTCATTAACCAGTTGTAATCATCGTTATATCGGCCTCCAAAACGATCATAAATGACATCATAAAAATAGTCGCTGTGTAATTTGGTTCCTTTAGTTGTGCAGAGGTACCGGTAGGTTTCGATGAGTTTACCAAACATCCAGTACTTAAACTCTCCCCACCCTTCCTCGCATCCTTCCCCATAATCGCGTATAGTGGTAATGCTGCCATCTTCATTTTCAGTTTCGGTAACCTCTGCACAGGTTTCCCAACTCCAGGGATCATCGATCAGGGTTGAATCGGACGCGCTATTAGGGCCGTTGACTGTGCGTCCGCCTGAGTAATAAGGACCCAAAGCCGATGTAAACGACCGGTTGATAACATTTGCAGCGGTTGTTTCAAGCCGATAGCCGCCACTTAAACGCATCATTAAAAAATTACGGGCTTCATCACTTAGCTGATCAATTCCCGGTTCCTCGCTTTCGGAGCATTGAACCAACGTAAATGCCGTCATGGCAAAAACTGCTAATATTTTTCTGTTCATAGGAAAAAAGGTTATGCTGCTCTTTGGACACCCGTACGATTAATAAAGTTGTAAGTAAACATACTTGAAGGAATGGTGTTTTTCATAAACCCATTACCCTGGAATAATGATAAATATAATAGTTTCAATACTATTTCCTGCTGTAGTTAGGCGCCTCACGCGTTATGGTGACATCGTGCGGATGGCTTTCGATAATGCCTGCATTGGTAATCTTTACAAACTTCGCTTTTTTAAGTTCTTCAATATTTTTTGCTCCGCAATAACCCATACCGGCACGCAAACCGCCCACCATTTGATATAACACCTCGGCTACCACACCTTTGTAGGGAACCCTTCCGGAAATTCCTTCGGGTACCAGCTTTTTAATGTCATCCTCAACATCCTGGAAATACCTGTCCTTCGAGCCTTCTTCCATGGCTTCAATAGACCCCATGCCGCGGTACGATTTAAACTTGCGGCCCTCATAAATAATTACTTCGCCCGGGGCCTCCTCCGTACCGGCCAGCAAGCTGCCAATCATTACGCTGTCTGCACCAGCTGCAATGGCTTTTACAATATCGCCCGAAAAACGAATGCCGCCATCGGCAATAACAGGAACACCAGAGCCTTTGATGGCTTTTGCGGCTTCATATACTGCAGACAGTTGCGGCAAACCCACACCCGCAACCACACGGGTTGTACAAATGCTTCCCGGACCAACGCCCACTTTCACGGCATCGGCTCCGGCCCTCACCAAAGCACGGGCCGCCTCTCCGGTTGCTATGTTTCCGACAACAACATCCAGTTCAGGGAATTTGCGTTTAACTTTTTGAGCTGCGTCAAGAACACCTTTTGAATGACCGTGTGCCGTGTCGATGGTAATAACATCAACACCAGCCTGTTTCAACGCCTCAATTCTCTGTAACAAATCGGGTGTTACGCCAACTGCAGCGCCTACGCGCAGCCGACCATATTTATCCTGACAGGCATTGGGCTTATTTTTTTTCTTTTGAATATCGCGAAAGGTAATCAGGCCGATAAGCTTTCCTTTTTTGTTAACAATTGGAAGCTTTTCAATTTTATACTGTTGCAAAACCGTTTCAGCCTTTTCCAGGGTAATACCTTCGGATGCAGTAATCAGATTTTCTTTCGTCATAATCTGCTCAACCGGTACGCTGAGGTCTTTTTGAAAACGCAAATCGCGGTTGGTAATAATGCCTTTCAGCTTACCGTTGTCATCCACCACAGGAATACCACCAATTTTGAATTCCCGCATGATGTTCTCCGCATCCTGTGCTGTAGCGTGAATGCTAAGGGTTACCGGATCGAGAATAAGTCCGCTCTGTGATCGTTTAACTTTACGAACCTGTTCAGCCTGTGCATCAATACTCATGTTTTTATGAATAAAGCCCAGACCTCCTTCCAATGCCATACTAATGGCCAGTTCAGCCTCCGTAACCGTATCCATGGCAGCCGAAACAACAGGAATGTTCAAACGAATGTTGCGCGATAACCGTGTGCTCACATCGGTTTCACGCGGCAGCACTTCCGAGTAAGCAGGAACCAGCAAAACATCATCGTAGGTAAGCGCTTCGAAAAGAAACTTTTGTGAAGAAGCTGAAGTAGTTGCCATGGCAAATACGTTTGGATCCGTTATTTGCCGGACAAAGGTAGGTGAATTTCGGTATTCCACAGCAAACGCATTGAAATTTGGTTTTACCTTTGAACGGAAATTGGTGTGTTCATGAATAAATCGTTGTCTATCGTATTGTTCATATTGCTTAGCATGAACTGTGGATTTGGCCAGGTTCAAACCGGAAAAGCCTCCTACTATGCCGACCGGTTTGAAGGTAAGCCCACTGCCAGTGGTGAAAAATACCGACACAATAAACTTACTGCCGCACATAAAACCCTTCCTTTCGGAACCCGTGTGCGGGTAACCAACCTGGCGAACAATGCCACCGTTGAGGTTGTGATTAATGACCGTGGTCCATATGTGGAGGACCGGATTATTGACTTGTCTAAATCCGCAGCCGAAAAACTGGGATTCATAGTGCAAGGTCTGGCTGAAGTTAAACTGGAAGTTATTGACCCCGGCACCGGAAAAGTGAGTGATCCGGCCAGGCCCATCGGTAATGTATCGGTTGATGAAAAAGAATTTTATAACCTGGCAATTGACCGTTCCCGTCCAACGGGGTTTGGTGTTCAGATCGGCACCTTTCAGGAACTGGTCAATCTGCTTCGCCTAACCGATAACCTGAAAAAATCCTATCAGAAAAAAATTACCGTTCAGGTTAAAGTAATCAACGGAGTAAAATTCTATTCACTGATAATCGGGCAATTTAAAAATCGGGCCAAAGCCGAGTCCATGCGCGAAGAACTGCGCAAGCGTTATCCGGATGCCTTCATCGTTGAATTTAAACGGTTGTAAGACTGTTAGGAATACAGTCTCTGTCCATATGCAAAAAGCATCTTTCTCTGAACTGATCCAAGGTAACACCCCTGTTCTGGTGGACTTTTACGCTGACTGGTGCGGACCCTGCAAAATGATGGCTCCCATACTTCGTGAAATCGCAGCCGAGTATCAGGGTAGGTTAAAAGTAATTAAAGTGGACATTGACCGAAACCCGGAAGCTGCCAAAAGCTACCGTATCCAGGGCGTTCCGACTCTTATCCTCTTTAAAAACGGCCAAATCCGGTGGCAACAGGCCGGACTCATGTCCGCTCATCAACTGCGGGCTGTCATTAATCAGTTTTTAAACTAATTTGCCTAAACTTTTCAGTATTACTATCGTTTATGAAAGTAATACTATCATTTTATGACCTCCCTTTGGTTTCCGGTAAGTCAAACTTTGTACTTGCGCGACCCGCTCAGTTCGTTACTGGGTCGCAGAATCCTGATGGAAAGCGTTCGGTTGATTGATGAGCTGGGTTTTGAACATTTTACATTTAAAAAGCTGGCCGATGCCATAAACAGTACGGAGGCGTCGGTGTACCGCTATTTTGAAAACAAACACCGTTTACTGCTTTACCTTATCGATTGGTATTGGTTGTGGCTTGACTACCGGTTCAGCATCGTAATACAAAACCTGGTCAATCCGGCTGAACGACTAAAAGCTTGCTTACGCGTTTTGTTGTCTGAGGAGTTGCCAGGCATTTACTCGGAAGGCCTGGACCCGAAAGCTTTGAAGCGATTGGTTATGGCCGAGTTTGAAAAGACCTACCTTACCAAACAGGTTGACCGCGATAATAAAGAAGGTGTTTTTATTCCGTATAAAGCCGTTTGCAAAAAGCTGGCCGCCATGGTGCTAGAAATCAATCCGAAATTTCCTTTTCCACATACATTGATGAACACGGTATTGCTTTCGGCCACTCATCAGTTGTTTTATGCCGAGCACCTGCCTTCCCTCACGGATATCAAGTTTAATCCGCATCATCATGACCGTCAACTTGAGGAATTTCTGAAATTGCTGATATTCAAAACCATCGAACCCTGAAATCCATGCTGAATAATCACCATATCGTACGTATTCTCCGCGAGGCAGCCCTGCTATTAAAACACAGCTACAAAGCCGACAATCTGCACTTTGTGGAGGTTAACAACCGCAACTACAGTGTTGAAGAGTTCGATGAATTTAAGCGCGACCTTTTTGAGGCGGGCGCCAAAATTCAATTGATGTTGTTGCAATATCAGTTGCCTCCATCCGACTTTATTGATTTTCTGAAAAAAGAACGTCAGTATGTGCTGGCTTTTCGCAGATCGGATGGCCTGATCAAACCTGTGCTCATTCATCCGGTGGCACGTAAACGATTGGAAACACAATTCGATTCCCACTCCAGCCATACACACGAATTCCGCCCTGCCGGTGAGTGGTTTTGCCCGGACAACGAAGAAGTAATCTTCCTGGTGATTTTCCCGGAGGAAAGCATAGTAAGCGACATGCAACTGGGTGGAGAAGCCGGGGGTATTCAGATGAATCCGGTAACACGACTCTTGCGGCTTCTTCATGCCGAGCGTTCTCAAATTAATTATATTCTTTTCTATGCCCTGCTCATGGGATTGCTGAGTTTGGTGCTGCCGCTGGGAATCCAATCAACCATTGAGTTAATCTCCGGGGGCATGTTCTTTAGTTCGGTGTATGTATTGATCACCATCATCATCATCGGCGTACTGATTGGTGGCATTCTGCAAATCATGCAAATTACATTGGTTGAACACTTACAACGGAGAATCTTTACTAAGGCTTCTTTGGAGTTCGCTTACCGGATACCACGATTGAAAGCCGAGTCCATCATCAGCAATTATGCGCCGGAACTGATTAACCGTTTTTTCGACATCATTACCATTCAAAAGGGATTGCCCAAACTTCTTATCGACCTTACATCGGGATTGGTTCAGATTTTCTTCGGACTCATTCTGTTATCGCTTTATCACCCCTTCTTCGTCTTTTTCAGCATCGGTTTATTAACCTTTTTATTTATCATATTCTATTTTACGGGGCCACGCGGGTTACGGTCTTCTATCGAAGAATCCAAATACAAATACAAAGTTGTTCACTGGCTCGAGGAGCTGGCACGCGCGTTACATTCCTTTAAGCTTGCGGGAAGTACCGACCTGCCCATTAAAAAAACAGATCAGAACGTGAACAATTATCTGAAATTCCGAAAAACACATTTTCAGGTACTGATTACCCAATATTCATTCATCCTCTTATTCAAAACCCTGGTTATTGGCGGCTTATTGATTGTGGGCTCCATTTTGGTAGTTGATCGCCAGATAACCCTCGGCCAGTTTGTTGCATCCGAGGTTGTCATCATCCTTATACTTAATTCCATCGAAAAAATCATCATGTACATGGATGTGATCTACGATCTGCTTACGGCCGTTGATAAAGTAGCCAACGTTACCGATTTACCGCTTGAACGAATTGGCGGCCTGGATTTACCCAAGCGTCTGAACGAAACCGGCTACTCCATTCAGGTGAAGAATCTTCGATTCCGGTATCCCGGTCAGCAAAATTATGCGTTGAATGGTGTTAGCCTGCATATTCGTGCAGGGGAGCGGGTTTGCCTTGCAGGACCCGGCGGCTCAGGCAAAACCACATTGGCAAACATTTTATCGGGAATTTATACCAACTACGAAGGCATCGTTGCACTCAACAACTACTCTTTGCGCGATCTGGATTTAACTCACCTACGAAATAAAATCGGTAAGAATATATCGCAGGAAGATATTTTTGACGGAACCATCTTGGAAAACATTACGGTGGGTAAGCCCATGGCCAAGGTTGAAGATGCCATGGAGGCCATTGAAGCCGTGGGGCTGCGCGATGAACTTCACCAGTTGCCTGACGGACTGAATACCCATCTAACCAGCGGTGGAAAAAATCTATCTAACACTACCATCCATAAGCTTATCCTCGCCCGATGTCTGGCCAAAAAACCTAATCTCGTTATTCTGAATGATTTCTTTACCGGCCTGAAACGGGAAGCTAAAGTGCAGCTTATTCAGTGTGTTACCGACCCGGCCAAACCCTGGACCCTGATTGCTGTATCCAATGATCCTTTGATTATGCAGGCGTGCAACAAAGTGATTGTAATAAAAGACGGACGTATTGAAGTTGAAGGACCTTATGAAGAACTGCTTACACAAGGATTTTTAGATCCGTACACCGAATAACCTATGCTGAATCTTTCTAAAAACCGGATTGACCGAATTGTTGAACAGGAGAAACTTTACTCCTTACGTGCCATTAAAACACCGCGTGCAGGAATAATCATTGCCCGCTTTTTCATGGTGGTACTTTTCATCTTCATCATCATGCTGTTTATGCCATGGCAGCAGAACATCCGCGGTACAGGTAAAGTAACACCGTTTAATCCGGGTAATCGTCCGCAAACAGTCGAAACAGCCATTGCCGGAAGAATTCAAAAGTGGCACGTTCAGGAAGGTCAGTATGTGGAAAAAGGCGATACCATCATTACACTGAGCGAAATACGCGAAAAATATTTCGACCCGTTGTTGCTGGTTCGGCTTAAGCAACAAATCGATGCCAAGGAACAGGGCCTTGTTGCAAAACGCGATAAAGCAAATGCTTTGAACCGTCAGATTGACGCCCTCAAACTAGCCATGAAAAATAAAATTGATCAGGCCAAGGCTAAGCTTGATGCCGAACAGATTCGTTTCGAAAACCTGAAAAATCAATATGACCGGAACAAGGCACTCTACGATGCCGGCAACATACCCCTTACCAAGTTTCAGGAAATTGAGTACAAATACCGGGGCGCGCAGGCTGATTTTGTCAATGCCCAAATCGAACTGGACCGTGTACAGGCTGAATACCTGGATAAAATCAGCAAAGCCGAGTCGGACCGTAACCAGACTCATGCCGAAATTTTTGAAACCGAAGCCGAACTGGCTAAGCTGCGCAATGAATACGCCAACATGCAAATCCGCAATCAGCAGTATCAGATTATTGCACCGCAGGACGGCATTGTAGTTAAAGCCATGAAAGCCGGCATTGGCGAAACCATAAAAGAAGGTGATGCCGTGTGTATGATTATGCCGGCTGCCGAAGTAGGTAACGACATTGCAGCCGAGATGTACATCCGCGCCATGGATGTTCCGCTGGTAAGTAAAGGAAGAAAAGTGCGCATTATTTTCGATGGCTGGCCTGCGCTGCAGTTTTCCGGATGGCCCAGCGTATCCGTGGGTACCTTTGGCGGCGTGGTGCGGGTAATTGATATGGTTAACACCCGTCCGGGCGAGTTTCGTTTATTGGTTGTGCCCGATTCAACCGACACACCCTGGCCGAAACAACTACGCGTTGGGTCTGGAATTAAAGGCTGGGTAATGCTGGACGATGTTCCGATTTGGTATGAAATATGGCGACAGCTTAACGGCTTCCCGCCGAGTTTGTATGAAGAGCCACTGGATGAGGTAATAGAAAAAAAATCGCCTGCTAAAAAAACGGAGGAAAATGTTTATTAAGCATCGTGCCGTACTTGCATTCATCCTGATAGCCGGCAGGCTATATGCA
This sequence comes from Cyclobacteriaceae bacterium, assembly GCA_025055435.1. Classification (GTDB taxonomy): domain Bacteria; phylum Bacteroidota; class Bacteroidia; order Cytophagales; family Cyclobacteriaceae; genus UBA2336. The sequence goes on from JANWWN010000004.1 coordinate 33,663, forward strand.
CAGTTTTCTGCCGACACCTTGTTTATCATTCCCGACACAGCCCAGGTGCTTACATTGGAAAATTTCTACCAATGGGTAATCTACAATCATCCTGTTGCCCGGCAGGCCGGACTGCTGAGCGAAGTGGCTCGACAGGAAATACGTTTAGCACGCGGCCATTTCGATCCCAAAGCAGAAATAAATTACATCACTAAAAATTTAGATAACACCCGTTATTACGATAAATTCAATGCTGAACTTAAATTTCCTTCACTCTTTCCGGTGGATCCCGCTATAGGTGTTGAAAAAAATACCGGTGCTTACCTCAATCCCGAATCGTACATTTCCAACACCTTTAACTTCCGTCAACTTTATGCAGGAGTGGCTATTCCCGTCGGCCAGGGTCTGATTACCGATGCCCGAAGAGCAGCCCTACGACAGGCTGAATTATTTAAGGATTTAACTGAGGCCGAACAGGTTAGCATGCTTAACAAGCTGTTGCTGGAAGCCGCCAAAGAATACTGGAACTGGTTTTACCATTACTACCATTTCCGGTTGCAGGGTCGCGGTGTGGAAGTAGCACGCGAAATATTTAACCGTACCCGGTTGAACGCCCAACTGGGCGAAGCTTCTGCAATTGACACCATCCAGGCCAAAATTACCCTGCAAACACGCCTGATTGATCAACAGGAAGCGTTGTTGGGGTTTCTAAATGCCGGCGTGGTAATCAGTACATTTCTATGGGACAGCCTGGGCAATCCGGTTGACCTGCCTCCCAATTGGATACCCGTGCCCGAACCGGAAATGTTTGTCGTATCAACAGACGAGCTGGAGGAACTTCGTACACAGGCACGCTACAACCACCCTGATTTGCGCAAAATATCCGTTAAACTTCTTCAACTGGACGTTGAGCGAAGATTGGCGGCTGAATTTTTAAAGCCCCGTCTCGACCTGAAATATTTTCTGCTTAATCAGCCCTTTGATCCGGAAGGCAATATGCGCTTTTCACCACGAGATGATTATAAGTTCGGGCTCGACTTCAGCATGCCTCTTTTTCTGCGTAAGGAACGTGCAAAGCTGGCGCAGACCAAATTAAAAATAACCAGTATGGAGTATGAACGTGTACTAACCGAAAGACAAATCATCAACAACCTGCAGGCCACCTACAATAACCTCGTCACCACGGCAGTCGTGGTTGCCAATCAGCGGGATATGGTGAATAATTTTGAGCGCCTGCTTCAGGCGGAATTACTGAACCTTCAATTAGGCGAGAGCGACCTTTTTAAAATTAATCTCCAGTTGGAATATCTTTTACGAACCCAAAGCAAATGGCTTAAGTTACTGGCAGACTACAGCAAGCAAAAAGCGATGCTGTATTGGGCTGCAGGAGTGCGCAATCTGGGTGAGGAGCTGCGTTAACGCTTTCTCCTCTTCTCGTGGAAGGCTCCCAGGTATTCCGGATTTTCGCGCCGTTTTTGCTCATCAATCTCACGGGCCATTCTTTGTTCCTCCTCACGCGTAGTTTCCTCAACTTTCACTTCGTCAGGAAGTGGGTACACCGGAATAGCCTGCCGGATAAGCGCTTCAATTTTCTTGATATGATAGCGGTCGGCTTCGGTAGCCATGGTAACGGCTGTTCCTGTTTGAAATGCCCGGCCTGTACGCCCGATGCGGTGCACGTAATCATCGTAAACAATCGGGACGTCAAAATTAATTACATGCGAAAGGTTACTGATGTCAATACCCCGTGCAGTAACATCGGTCGATACCAGAACACGCAAGGCACCTTCCTTTAATTGCTGGACTGCATTGATTCGGCTGTTTTGACTTTTATTGGAATGTATAACGCGAACCGGTCCGAGTTTTTTACGCTCCAGGAATTTAAAAACATTATCGGCCGTAGCTTTCGTACGGGTGAAAATCAACACCCGTGAATACACGGGATTGGCAAGCAGGTATTCAAGGAAATTGATTTTGGTTTTAAGATTTGGAACATAATACAGTTGCTGCTCTACACGGGACGATACGGTTGCCTGCGGGGTAACTTCAATGCGCACCGGAAAGTCGATAAACTCTTCTGCCAGTTTTTCAACTTTAGGCGGAAAAGTAGCAGAGAACAACAGGTTTTGGCGTTTTGCCGGTATCACCTCAAAAATTTTTCGCAACTGTGGCATAAAGCCCATGTCCATCATGCGGTCGGCTTCATCCAGCACCAGTACTTTAATCTGCTTAACCGGGAGTTCACCCTTCAGGTAAATTTCCATAAACCTGCCCGGCGTGGCTACAATCAGGTCGGTGCCTTTCTGCAATTGTTCAATCTGGTTTTTCGTACCTACGCCTCCATACAGTTCTGTAACGCGCAGATCGGTATAGCGCGCAAGCGAGCGTGCATAATCTGCAATCTGAACAACCAGTTCTTTGGTCGGGGCCAGCACCACAGCCCGCGGTTCTTTACCCTGGGCATATTTGATTTTGAAAAGAATCGGCAGAAGATATGCAGCCGTTTTTCCGGTGCCGGTTTGTGCAATACCAATTACGGCCTGACCGGAAAGAATTGCAGGAATGCTTTTTCTTTGAATTTCCGTAGGTTGTTCATAGCCCGATTCCGCAAGCGCCCGGACCAGTTGCGGATTTAAGCCCAGCCCGGAAAAGGAGGTCTCTTCTTTCATTACCTTTGGGCAAATGAAAACAACATTACTGCTTAACGCAAATATAGTTAACGAAGGAAGGGTTTTTCCCGGTGATGTGCTGATCAACGGAACATTTATCGAACGCATCGCACCCGACCTTCAACATATTTCCGCCGACCACATCATTGACCTGAATGGTTTGCATCTATTACCGGGTGTTATTGACGACCAGGTGCATTTTCGCGAGCCTGGCCTTACTCATAAAGCCACTATTTACACCGAAGCAAGGGCAGCCGTTGCCGGGGGTATTACTTCCTATCTTGAAATGCCCAACACCATGCCGCCGGCATTTACGCGCGAACTGCTGGAACAGAAGTTTCAGATTGCCGCACAAACTTCGCTGGCTAACTATTCCTTCTATATCGGTGCGTCAAATACCAACCTGGAAGAAGTGCTTCGGGTTAATCCACGTGAAGTTTGCGGACTAAAAATCTTCATGGGTTCTTCTACCGGCGACTTACTGGTTGATGACCCTGTTGTGTTAGAAAATTTTTTCTCTAAAGTGCCGTTTCTCATCGCTACGCATTGCGAAGACGAGTCAACAATAAAGGCCAATGCCGAAGCCTATCGCAAACGGTATGGTGAAGATGTGCCTATTGAATACCATCCGCTTATCCGGAGCGCGGAAGGATGTTACCGGTCATCCAGCTTTGCGGTGCAACTGGCGCGTAAGTATAAAACGCGGTTACATATTCTGCATATTTCCACAGCCCGCGAAACGGAATTGTTCGATGCAGGCCCAATTGAAAGTAAACACATCACTGCCGAAGCATGCATTCATCACCTGTGGTTTTGCGATGAAGATTATAAACGCCTGGGTAACTTCATTAAGTGGAACCCGGCCATAAAAACCGCATCCGACCGGGAGGGTATCTGGAAGGCGCTGCTGGATGACCGGATTGATGTGATTGCCACCGACCATGCACCGCACACGCGCGAAGAAAAGCAGCAAACCTACTTTAAAGCGCCATCCGGGGGCCCGCTGGTGCAACACAGTCTGCCTGCTATGCTGGAATTTTTTCATCAGGGTAAAATCACGTTAGAAAAGATTGTTACCAAAATGTGCCATAATCCGGCCATCCTTTTTGGCATTGAAAAACGAGGATACATCCGTGAAGGCTACTATGCTGACCTGGTGGCCGTAAACCTGAACGATGCCTGGACGGTGAGCCCGGACAATATTTTGGCAAAATGTGGCTGGTCGCCTTTTGAAGGCGTTACATTCCGGTCGAATGTGTGGTACACCTGGGTATCGGGGCACCTGGCTTATGCACGCGGCAAATTTGATGAGAGCCGTAAAGGCATGCGCCTGACGTTCAATCGGTAGTTCTGATTTGTAAATCCCTTGACGGTGTGTAACTTTGCCTCCCGCTTTCGGCGGAGTCCGTTGCATACGGTAAACGGTGGATGTAGCTCAGTTGGTTAGAGCATCAGATTGTGGTTCTGAGGGTCGTGGGTTCGAGTCCCATCTTCCACCCTTCTCTTTCTTAGAATTTTTTAACCACTCACCCCTTTTTCTTAGGATAATTGAATTTCCGGCAGGAAACTTTATCAAAATTCCTGCTCTATGGACCAACGTATCATTAACCTTTATGACGAATACACGCACAAGCCGCTGAGCCGCGAAGAGTTTTTGCGAAAACTGGTTCAGATAACCGGCAGCACCGCGGCTGCCATGGCTGTGCTTCCGCTTATTGAAGTGAATTATGCGCGAGCTGCCACCGTTCCTCTTCAGGATGACAGGCTGTTTACCGAATACGTTTCCTATCCGGGCGAAGGTGAGGACACCATGCAGGCCTATGTTGCCCGGCCCAGGAAAAAAGGAAAATATGCAGCCGTCATGATCATACATGAAAACCGTGGACTTAATCCACACATCGAAGACGTTACGCGCAGAATGGCTTTAGAAGGATTTCTTGCTTTTGCCCCTAATGCGTTGGCTCCCCTGGGCGGCACGCCGGATGATGCCGATAAGGCACGCGAACTGTTTCAAAAACTCGATGCGCAGAAAACCCTGAAAAATTTTATTCGCGGTTTTGATTACCTCAAAACGCGCAAAGATTGTAACGGTAAATTCGGGTGTGTGGGTTTTTGCTGGGGCGGTGCCATGGCGAACAACCTCGCAGTGAATGTACCCGAGCTGCGTGCGGCAGTGCCTTATTACGGTCGTCAGCCCGAACTATCTGAGGTTCCGAAAATCAAAGCTGCCCTGATGTTGCACTATGCCGGAATGGACGAGCGCATTAATGCAGGCATTCCTGCTTTTGAAGAAGCATTGAAGAAAGCAGGCGTACGGTATCAGTTATACATTTATGAGGGAGCTCAGCATGCATTTAACAACGATACATCACCCGCACGTTACAATGCCGATGTGGCAAAGCTGGCCTGGCAACGTACGGTTTCCTTCTTAAAGGAACATCTGAAATAGTTGCTGTGTAGTCACAACATTTCGGGTTGTAAGGCATTGCTCTTTTGTGTATGTTTAATGCATGATTACGTGGGATGAATTTGACCGCTGGCCATTGGACCGAAAAGTGAGAACACTATACGAGCAAGGGTCGTTTATCATGGCCATCCGGTATTACGGCTATAAGGTTAACTTATATGTATTGGGCAATTTGCTGATTGAAGTATTCGTTAACCATAAGCAGGCTGAGATAGAAAAGATAATGCTACTGGATACTTCGCATTCCCGTATGAAGTTTTACTCCGACCAAATAAAACTTCCGGCCGATATCCGCATCTGAATTACCGTTTCAATGATGAAATAAAAAATCCCGCCAAAGCGGGATTTTTTATGCAAGCAGAAAGTAATTAAGATTCAGTTTATGCGGTAGCAGCAGCGGAACCCTCAAATTTCGAGGCGGTTTTAAGCGTAACGGTTTTCTTGGCCTTATAACCGCAGTAGCTGCACTGATAATGTTTTAACAGTTCCCCCTCTTCGGTGGGCGTGGGCTGTTTCAGAATTTCCTCGCGAACAACCTTAAATGTCTGATAATTGCATTCAGGGCATTCCAATGCGTGCAGGTGGCCGGCGTATTTTTCTATTTTTATGTAACCGGTTTCTTCGTCCTTCCAAACATCATAATCAACCGAAAATACATTTTCTTCAGCCTGCATACCTTCATCCAGATAAGCATCTTCTTCTTCTTCGCTCAACAGCTTCATGGGCTTACCGGTTTTGGGTGATATGCGTGGACGATAGCGTAGTGCCTTCAGTCGTTTTTCAATAAAGAAAGGATAATAAAACTTTAACAGATTCTGAATAATCAGCGCAGCTATTAACCCCATGGAAACGGTTATAAACACCCGAACCAAAATCCATAAGGCGCTCAATTCGGTGATATTGGAATTGGCATAAAAGCAGGAACCGAGAATCAGGACAATGGAGGCAATCCACAGGAGATTGATCTCATTACGGTTAATGTAGTCGTACTTGACTTTCGGGTCGCTGGTGGTAGCCAGTTTTACCACATAGCCAAGTACAATCAGCACCGATAAAGCCCATAAGCCATAGGCCAGATTTTGTGCTAACCGGTTCCAGGGTTCGTATTGTTGTACAAGTTCTTCAACCATAGGGTTTTGGTTTATTGTTTACAAATATAAAATGAGCCTTTCAGATTACCTACTTAGCCTCGTTTGTTCTTCCAAAAAGCCATCCAAATAAAGGAGTTTTGGCCTAAAATTCAAGGCCTGTTGCTGCCATGCTTAAGGAATGACTTTTAAAAATGGCTTAAGAATTTTTGTATGGCTATCAGCGTATCCTTCTCCTGCTCCACAGGACCCATGTGGGCCGCGTCAGCAAGAACCTCTACCGTGGCCTTAGCACCTAAAACAACTGCCTGGTTTTGAATTAATTCGAGCGGAATCAAAGGGTCCTTGGCCCCCGCAATATAGATCACCTTACCGTTATAACTGGCAAGAAAAGGCATTCGGTCAGGACGATCGCGCATGGCGTAGGTATAATTGATTAGGGTTTGAGGCGAAATTCCTATGGCCTGCTCTGTCAGTTCTTTTTGTGCCATGTGCCCGGGGTCGCTAAAAAGGTTTTGAAAAAATGAGCGGACAAAAGGTTCGGTACCATGTTGACCAATGAATTCGGCCACGCGGTTTCGGTTCATTTTTCTCTCTTCGCTGTCGGGCAAAGCCGTAGAGTGAACCAGCCCTATACCCGATACCCGTAATGGCTCTAGCTGGGCCATTGCCAGGGCAACATAACCACCCAGGCTGTGCCCAAACAGCACCATGTTCTCAACTTTTCGTAAATCAAGTTGCTTTAGGACATGAGTTGCAACGTCATCGATGGAAAATGGCGGAGTGAGCGGATCGCTTTTTCCAAATCCGGGAAGGTCGGGAATCAATATCCTGAAACTACCGGACAGACGTTGTGCAATATTGAGCCATATCCGGTGGGTTTCGCAAAAACCATGTAGAAGAACAACCGGTTTTCCGGTACCCAAATCGCAGATAAACATACTATACTTTCACAGAAACATGTTGCAGCAGCCGGAGTACGGTGCGCTTAATACCTTCCGGATCGAATCCACACTCGGCATGAAGTTCAATTTGTTCACCATGTTCTACGACACGGTCGGGAATGCCCAACCTAACCACCTGCGCATGGTAGTTGTAATCGGCCATGAATTCCAGAATGGCGCTGCCAAATCCTCCCTGCAGACAGCCATCTTCAACCGTTACCACTTTAGCATAGCGCCCGAATACCTCATGCAATAGTTTTTCATCTAAAGGTTTAACGAAACGCATATCGTAATGACCCAGGTAAATACCCTGAGCTTCCAGCTCATTGCACACTTCGGCTGCGTAATTTCCGATGTGGCCAATGGTTAAGATGGCCAGTTCATGACCTTCGCGCAGCCTGCGTCCGGTACCGATTTCAATTTTCTCGAAAGGTTTACGCCAGTCGGGCATAACCCCCTGCCCGCGCGGATAGCGTATGGAAAAAGCTTTTTCCTTTCGCGGCAGCGATGCCGTGTACATTAGGTTGCGTAATTCCTGCTCATTCATGGGAGCAGAAACGATCATGTTGGGCAGGCACCTGAAGTAGGCCAGGTCAAACGCACCGTGATGTGTCGGACCATCGGCCCCAGCAAAGCCGGCACGGTCAAGGCAGAAATTCACCGGAAGGTTCTGTATGCAAACATCATGAATTACCTGGTCGTACGCCCGCTGCATAAAGGTGCTGTAAATATTGCAGAAGGGAATAAGCCCTTGCGTAGCCATGCCTGCCGAAAAGGTAACGGCATGTTGCTCAGCTATACCAACATCGAAGGCGCGATCCGGAAATTCCTTCATCATGATATTCATGGAAGAGCCGCTGGGCATAGCCGGGGTAACACCTACAATTTTATCGTTCATGCGGGCCAGTTCTACCAGTGTATGACCGAAAACGTCCTGGTACTTTGGCGGCTGAGGTGTGCTGTAAACCTTTTTATGTATTTCACCGGTAATCTTATCGAAAGTGCCGGGAGCATGCCAGGTAGTGGCATTTCCTTTTTCTGCCGGACCGTAACCTTTACCTTTTACCGTGACACAATGCAGAATTTTAGGTCCTTTTATTTCGCGTAAATCCTGCAGGATGTTTACCAGATGGTGCACATCGTGACCATCAACCGGCCCGAAATACCGCAGGTTAAGTGATTCGAAAAAGTTGCTCTGACTAAGTAAAGCTGATTTAATTCCGTTTTCAATTTTAGAAACGATTTCCTGTGCGCTTTTGCCAAAGGTTGAAAGCTTACCCAACAGGTTCCACACTTCGTCCTTTAGTTTGTTGTACGTGCGTGAAGTAGTGATGTCCGTAAGGTAATCTTTCAATGCCCCAACGTTAGGGTCAATGGACATGCAGTTATCGTTTAGAATAATCAGCAGGTTGGTATTGGAGACCCCTGCATTATTCAGCCCTTCGAAAGCTATACCTCCCGTAAGGGCACCATCGCCAATAACGGCAATATGCTGGCGATCCTCCAAACCAAGATACCTGGAAGCCTGCGCCATGCCTAAAGCTGCCGAAACCGAAGTGGACGAATGTCCTACACCGAAGGTATCATAAGGACTTTCCGAGCGCTTGGGAAATCCGGATATGCCGCGGTAAATGCGGTTTGTATGAAAAACATCACGGCGGCCGGTTAAAATCTTGTGCCCGTATGCCTGATGGCCCACATCCCAAACCAGCAAGTCATACGGCGTCTTAAATACATAGTGAAGCGCCACCGTCAATTCAACCACACCAAGACTGGCGCCAAAGTGCCCTCCATAAACAGAAACATTATCAATGATGAATTGTCGCAACTCTTCACACACCTGAATAAGCTTATCGGGGTCGAGTTTGCGCAAATCTTCCGGAGAGTTGATTTGCTGTAAAAGCGGACCTGGCGTAATCAGCATAGGTTAGGATTATACATCGTTAAACAAACCACGACTGTCAAGTGTTTAGTCGGGTTAGGTTACTTCAAAAGTAGGATATTTTCCCGGCACGCCGGTAATTCCCTTTATTTCTGTCTATTTTTGCGGGAACATGAACGCGGAAAACACCTTTGAAATCAGGCTTCCTCTATTTGAAGGGCCTTTTGATTTGCTTCTTTTCTTTATCGAGCGTGACGAGCTGGATATTTACGATATCCCCATAGCCAAGATTACCAACGATTTTCTGGACTATCTGCATCATCTGGAAACCCTGAACATAGAAGTGGCCAGCGAATTTATACTGGTGGCTGCCACCCTGATGCGCATAAAATCGAAAATGCTTTTACCGCGACCTCAGGTTGATGAAGAAGGAAACGAAATTGACCCGCGCGAAGAGCTGGTAAAGCACCTGCTGGAATACAAAAAGTATAAATCCGTTTTGGAACAATTCCAGAAAATGGAGGAAACCGAACTGGCCAAAGAAAAACGCGGCAACCTCTTAAAAGAAATCAAATCGCTGGCAGCAAGCAGTAATGTAGAAGCCGAATTGCAGGATGTGGACTTGTATAAGCTGATGCTGGTTTTTGAAAAAGTGCTGAAACGATACGAAGCCGAAAAGAATAAACCAGTACATCAGGTCATTCAGTACCCTTACACTGTTGAAGGACAAAAGGAATACATTATGAACGAGGTTACCCGCAACGGCCGCGTGGCTTTTACCGACATTATTAAGACCTACAATACTCGTGTTGCCCTGATATTTAATTTTTTGGCCATACTCGAGTTGCTCGCTCTGGGCGAACTCAGCATTCACATTGGCGAAGGGTATAACAACTTCTGGATCGAGCCCGCCCAGGCAGTTGTTTAAACTATCTGGATTCTACAGGCCGCGCGTTGTATTCATCAACCAAACCACCAGTTAATCTTACCAGATCAGTACGGCGGGCAAGCAGAGAATAGATGGCCTGATAGTTTTCAAGCGCCGCATTCTGATAGTTTTCCTGAACAATACGCAAATCAATGGCGCTGAGTGCACCGTTTTTATAGCGTTCGTAAGCCAATGCCAGATTCAGTTCGGCAGCCTGCAGTTTAACGCGGGCAATCGAAGCCAGTTGACGTAGTAAGTTGTAGTTATCGTAAGTTATCAATAGCTCATTTTCCAACGACAGTTTTAGTTGGTCAATCGTTAGCTTACCTATTTGTTCGCGAATGCGCGCATTTTCTATGTTGCGGTTAAACTGCCCTCCGTTAAACAAGGTATAGCGCAGTGCAAAGTTGCCATATACGCCATACGAATAGCCATCGTTGGTTTGCCGTAATTGCACCACACTGTTTTGGTTACTAATGACCGGGCTATTCACATCTCCGTTTACGTATCCAATAACCTGCGGCGGACCGATGCGGTTGCCAAAGTTGGCCGTCAGCCAATCCAATGAACCGTTTGCCCCGACGTTCAGCGTAAACGAAGGCAGCTTGTCCGACATGGCTATTCCGGTGTTAATGCGCAACAACTCCTGATTGATGTACTGATTGCGCAGATTGGAGTTGGTACTGCTCATCTTTTTGCGCAGGTCGTCCAGCGCATAACTTTCATCGGTAAACGTGAGCGAGTCGGTAAGAATAAATTCGCGTTCGATGGGTTCGTTGAGCAGCAGGTTGAGGTTACGCAGGGCATTGATATAGATTTGTTGCTGTAACAGATAATTAGTTGAATCTGTCAGGTAGTTATTTTGCTCCTGCAGCACATCGAACGTAATGGCCCCTCCCAGCTCTTTACGCAGCTTAACATAGCCGAGGCGTTCGCGCGAAAAATCCATCACGCGCTTACGCACCTCCATGCGCTGCTTTTCCAGTAATGCCGTATAGTAGCCCAGTATGATAGACTGAATAACTCTTTCAATTACCAGGGTTGCATTGCCGTAACTCAGATTTTCCAGTTGTTCAAGCCGGCGTTTGGTAAGGCGTACCGAAAAACCATCAAATAAAACAAACTGAACATCGAGTTGCCCCGTAACATTATGCGAAATGTTCTGGCCCGGAACGGCAAACGGGTTGGTAGGCTGCCGGTAGGTGTTGTTGTTGTTTTGGTTGCTGCTAAAATTAATTACCGGCAATGCTCCGGCCTGACCCCATACATTGTTACGGTCAGCAATATCGATTTCCAGCTTTTGAATCTGAACATCCAGATTATTCTGAAGGCCCAGTTCAATGGCACGCGATAGGCTGAGTTGCTCCTGTGCCCATAGATAACCGGTGGACAGGAACAACAAAATCCGAATTAGTATTTTCATCTATGAACTCTTTTAAACATCTGTTGCTGTGCGAACCGAGCGGCTGCCGAAATAGCTGTAAATAGCCGGTATAACAAACAGTGTAAGCAGGGTGCCGAATATCATCCCACCTATTACCGCTATACCCATTGAAACCCGGCTTTCTGAGCCGGCACCTAAAGCAAGTGCAATGGGCAGAATACCCAGAATGGTGGACAAGCTGGTCATGATAATTGGCCTGAAACGTGATTCAGCTGCATCGATTACAGCCTCGAACAGGTTCATACCCTGTTCCTTGCGCTGGTTAGCAAATTCCACAATCAGGATGCCGTTTTTCGTTACCAGACCGATAAGCATAATGATGCCTATCTGACTGAAAATATTCAGTGTCTGATCAAAGTACCAAAGCGAAAACACCGCACCGGCCAGTGCCAGCGGCACGGTAAACATGATGATGAAAGGATCGCGAAAACTTTCAAACTGACCGGCCAGTACCAGATAAATGATAGCCAATGCAATGAAAAATGCCTGATAGATGGATGAGGAGCTTTCCACGAACTGTCGTGATGCTCCGTCCAGACTGGTGGTGTACGATTCGTCCAACACCTCATCGGCAATGCGTTCCATTTCAGCAATACCTTCACCGAGGGCTACACCTTTGGCTAACTGCGCGCTTACCTTTGCCGATGAATAGCGGTTAAACCGGTACAGTTGCGGTGGATTGCTGCTCTCATAGGTAGTTACCAGGTTATCGAGCTGAATCAATTCACCTCTGCGGTTCTTTACATATAATGTTCGCAAATCGAGTGGTTCATTGCGGTTGGCGCGTTCCACCTGGCCGATTATCTGATACTGTTTTCCGTCCATGATAAAGTAACCGAAGCGCGAGCCACTTAATCCCAATTGCAGCGTCTGGGCTATATCCATCACATTAACACCCAGCGTCCGAGCCTTTTCGCGGTCAATTACAATGTTGATTTCTGGTTTGTTGAATTTCAGGTCCAGATCAACAAATGCAAATTTGGGCGATGCCATGGCTTTCGCCATAAAGGCTGGCAGAACTTCCTTAAGCTTTTCCAGTTCGGCTGCCTGAATAACAAACTGTACGGGGAAACCACCTCTGCGGTCGCCAATGGTTTGGGCCTGGGTAAGGAAAGTACGAACTCCGGTAAACCGGCGCACTTTAGCGGTAATATCATCTACAATTTCCTGTTGTGACCTTTCGCGTTCTTCACGGTCTTTCAGAATGACCCGGACAAAACCCGAATTAACGCCTGAGCCTCCGAAACCGGGGGCTGTTACGCTAACCAGTCCCTGGTGTTCGGGCACTTCCTTCTGAACAAAAGCGGTAAGCTCACGGATGTAGCTATCCATATATTCAAAAGTAGCTCCTTCAGGTGCCTGGGCCTGAATGCGAAACTCACTGCGGTCCTCCATCGGAGCCAACTCAGAAGGAAGCCCTGATCCGATATAATAGATGAGCGCGGCCGCCACTGCAATGATCACGAAAGCCAGCCATCGTCTTTTCATAAAAGCATGGAGCCACGAGCTGTAACCGCTGGTAAGTTTATTGAAAAACGGTTCGGTAACGCGATACAACCAGGGTTGTTTTTCCCTGCGTTTCAGCAGGCGCGAACTCATCATGGGCGTAAGCGTAAGCGAAACAAACGATGAGATGACCACCGCGCTGGCTACCACCATGCCGAATTCACGGAAAAGCCTTCCGGTTAATCCCTCCAGAAAAATTACCGGAAGGAAAACAGCAACCAGCGCAACTGTGGTGGATATTACCGCAAAATATATTTCAGTGGAGCCGCGCTTCGCTGCTGACTTGGGGTCTTCGCCTTCTTCAATTTTAGTGTAAATATTTTCCAACACCACAATGGCGTCATCCACCACCAAACCTATGGCAAGCACGATACCCAGTAGAGTAAGCACGTTGATGGTGAACCCGAGAATATACATGACAAAGAAAGTACCTATTAACGAAATGGGTATGGTTACCACGGGAATAAGTGTAGTGCGCCAGTCGCGGAGGAATAAGAAGATGATTGACAATACCAGCAGAAAAGCTATGAAAATCGTTTCGCGTACTTCGGCAATAGAAGCCAGGATGTAACGGGTGGAATCAAAACTCATTTGATAGGAGATGTCTGGCGGAAGGTCGCGTTTAATTTGCTCCAGCCGTTGATATACGCGCTGGGCAATATCGATGTTGTTTGCGCCCGGTTGCGCAATGATGGCCAGTGCTACACCCGGAACGCCGTCTCTCCGCAAAATGGTACGTTCATTTTCCGGGTAAAGTTGGGCATATCCTACATCGCTAAACCGCACCACCTGGTCGCCACTCTCTTTAATAATAAGGTTATTGAAATCTTCAACGGTAGTAAGGCGGCCTTTTGTTCGTACCGTGAGTTCAGTGGTTTGACCCTCAACCCGTCCGGATGGCAATTCAACATTTTCGCGATTTACTGCCTGCAGCACATCGGAAGGTGAGAGTTTAAGCGAAGCCAGTTTAATGGGGTCCATCCACAGGCGCATGGAATAACGTTTTTGCCCCCAAATCTGTACGGAGCTGATGCCGGGGATGGTTTGCAGGCGCTCTTTAAAAACATTTTCAACAATGCGCGACAGTTCGAGCGGATCGCGCTTATCGCTCATCACCGTGAAGAACATGATGGGGCTGGAGTCGGCATCGGCTTTTTCAACAACAGGCGGATCGACATCGGGTGGAAGGCGGTTCATGGCACCGGATACTTTGTTGCGCACGTCGTTGGCCGCTGCTTCCAGGTCAACGCTCAGGTCGAACTCCACGGTAATGTTACTGCGGCCTTCCCGACTGGTTGAGGTGATATTCTTAATACCCGGTATACCGTTAATCGCTTCTTCCAGTGGTTCGGTAATTTGGGACTCAATGATATCGGCATTGGCGCCTACGTAGGTAGTGCTTACGGTAATTACAGGCGGGTCAACGCTGGGAAACTCACGAACACCCAGATAGCTGAAGCCGATCACGCCAAACAATACAATAACCAGGGAGAACACGGTAGCCAGTACCGGTCGGTTGATGCTGATAGTTGAAAGACTTGCCATTAGTTTTGTTGGTTAACAACAGTAATGCGTACCGGTGCGCCCGGTCGCAACTGCAATATGCCGGTTGTGATAACCGTATCACCCGCCTTTAACCCCGAAAGTATTTCTACTTCGCGGTCTGTGCGGATACCAATTTCAACGCGTTGTTCTTTCGCTTTACCTCCTTCGCTTACAAGCACCTTATGTCCTTGTAAATCGGGGATCAGCGCTTCGGAAGGAACAAGTAAAGCATTCTCAATGGTTTCCAATATGAGCTCTACGCGAACAAACTGGCCGGGCAGCAACACACCATCCGGATTGTCGGCCCTGGCTCTTACCTTCAGTGTACGCGTATTCAAATCTATCTGGGGCTCTACGGCATATACTTCTCCTTCAAATGTTTTAGGGTCATTTTCAACCGTGAAGCGAATTTTTTTTCCGGCTCTCACCTGTGTACTGTAGCGACCAGGCAGATTAAATTCAATTTTTGCCGGATTAAGATTATACAAGGTGGCCACCGTGGTGTTGGAATTGATGTAGGCGCCCTCGCTTACAAACCGGAAACCTATGGTGCCGTCAAAAGGCGCATGGATGCGCGTTTTTGCGAGTTGGGCTTCCAATAATTTAATATCGGCAATGGTTGTATTGAGCCGGTTCAATGCATTATCGTATTCTTCCTGGCTGATCGCATCTTTCTCCAGCAGTTTTCTTTGCCGGTATTCGATGTCCTGATTGAGTTTACGATTGTGCTTTTGCTTTTCAAGCTGGGCTACCAGCTCATCATCATTTATTTCCAGCAGCAGTTGGCCTTTTTTTACCTGTCGTCCTTCTTCAAAATATATTTTTGAAATCTTCCCCGATGTTTCAGCCCGAAGCTCGAGCGACTCATTGGGTAAAATGGAGCCTGTAAATAACAACCGGTTATCCAGTTTAGCCGGAGCCAAAACCACGGCGTTAACCGGAAGCGGAGGCGGTGGGCCTGTGGGTGTTGTGCCGCTTTGAGGTGCTTTATCGCGATTGCCAAACAAATTGAGCTTGGGCAGCGCGATTAAAAAAATTACAGCTGCCAGTATGCCGATAGTAATTATTGTTTTTTTCATCAGTCAAGTCAAATCTGTTGGATGTTTCCGGTAAGCCACTGCTGATGCAGCGCTAAAACCTGTGGCAATACCGGATGAACGTCGTCATTTTGTATGATACATCGGGCCAGTTTTTTTGCTTCATCTTCCGGAAGCTGTCGGGCCATAATATCTCTAATCTGTTTTTCAGTTCGGAACGGGTCACGCTGTAACACCCGTCTGAGCCTTACTTCCACAGGGGCAACCACCAGTACAGTATAGTCCAGGTTTCGGTAGGACCCCGACTCGAACAGCAGCGCTGCTTCCTTTATAATATAGGGTTTACCCAGTTGTGTCTGCAGCCAGTTTTCATAGTCGCTGGCCACAGCCGGATGCACCAGGCTGTTTAAAACCCGCAGTCGCTGCTCATCACCAAAAACCGTTTCGGCCAGATAGACGGTATTCAGCGTACCATCTTCTTTAAATGCCAAACTTCCGAATTCCTGCTTAATGCGCCCGATGAGTATTACATCTGAGGTCATTACGACTTTCGCACGGCTGTCGGCATCGTAAACAGGTATGCCCAAAGCACGGAATATGCGGCATACCGTGCTTTTACCGGACCCTATACCTCCGGTAATACCTATTTGCAGTGGGGTCATCACTATTAAAACTTAACCGTCAATGTATCGGTTCTCATAAGCCGAACAAACGGAGGAAGATGGGTGAGGGTTGGTAAAATTTTATGTGTGCCGCGTGGAATATTTTTCAGATCTACAAATGCCTTCATACCCCGAAAGGAAACGGTATCCGCTCGTGATGCCGGCACCTGAAAACTTAAGGAAATTTTGTCTGCCTCCAGCACCGGTTTAAAACCACCAGGCAAATGAACAACCTCTATTGGCAGTTGAACGGTTACCTCGCGGGCAGGTTCAATCGGCAGATTAACATTAACTATCGGTGGGATGGCTGTTAATGATGGATGAGGCAGGGTTATTTCGACTGTTTCATTAAAGGAAGATCGCAGGTTGTATTCGGGGACAGCCAGCTCAAAACCCGAAGGCAAGGCAGTAAGAATTTTTTCCGGACCACTGATTACGACGGTATCCGGTTCAATCTGAACGGTGCCCGAAAGCATGTAACCCCGCGCAATGTATCGGTCGGCCGAATCCAGTTTCAGTGCAATTTTTTTATGGCCCCGAATATCCAGGTCGATGTATAGTGTATCGGTTAGCACATAATTTACCTGCAAGCCTTCCAACTGGGTGGAGAATAACGGTGACAAGGAGGCGCCAACGATTTTCTTCACTTCAGACGGACGTTCCAGCTGTATGACCAATGGAACCACTTTAAGTCCGGAGGTTTTCCAGAATAGCTCCCAACCAATTCCGGTTACGTTCAATCGAATGCGTTCGGGTAGGTCATTAACGGGAATGTATCTTTCCTGATCGTATTCAAACTGAAGCGGGAAGTTGATGTTGGCCGAATGGGTTTTGTTAAGTGCATTAAAAAACCAGAAGAGCATGGCAGCCGTAACGCTCAGCAACACGGCCCTCCAGTTCTTCCGGTTAAACCGCAGTACATTCAGTATCGATTGTAAAAAACCCATGCCGGGTTATTTTTTCTGCTGCGCGGCACGCGTGTTTTCCAGCGAGATGGCGCTTTTGTTAAAACGAATACGTCCGCCTTTTTCCACCTCCAGCACAACAGTATCGCCTTCCAGTTCGGCTACGCGGCCATGGGCTCCGCCTATGGTTACTACGTAGTCACCTTTCTGGATTTCCTCGATAAACTTTTTTTGTTCTTTGGCTTTTTTCTGTTGGGGCCTGATCATGAAGAAATAGAAAATCAGAATCATCAGACCCATCATGATGTAGAAGCTGGTGGCACTGCCCTGAGCCGATGCCTGAAGAAGGATGTTTAGTGTCATAAGATTGATTGTATTAGGGCGACAAAATTAGCCATAAATGCGGCATCCCAAACCTTTTGGTTTGGGATGCCGCACTGAAGTTCGTTAGAGGTATTTACTACTGGTTCTTAGGTGTTACCATGGCCTTGAACCGCAGCGTAGTAACCTGCGGCCAGGTATTGGCTGTAACGGTTACCGATTTACTTTGAATGTTTGGTTTGCCATTGCTGTCGAACTCTACTTTTACGAAACCTTCTCCACCAACAGGAATGGGCTCCCTGCTCCAGTCAGGCGCGGTACATCCGCAGGAAGGTTGTACCTTGCTGATGATGAGTGGCGCCTCACCGGTGTTCTTGAATTTAAAGGTATAGCTCACCACCTCACCCTCTTTTATCGTACCAAAATCGTGTTCGGTTTTTTCGAACGCAAAAGCCGGCAGCGGTCCTTCGGGTTTTTCCTGCGGTCCAACGTTAATCACATCCTGACCGTCACCACTAAACGACTGGGTGTTATTGTTTTTACCACCTTCCAGTTGCGACAGCCGTGCTTCAAGTGCAGCAATCTTTTTTTCAGCTTCCTTGTCTTTGCAGGCTACTGCCACTGCGGTAAGCAGCAACAGCGTAATCCATTTTGTTTTCATATTCCGATTATGATTTTTTATCCTTACTACCTTTAATCTTTCCCAGAAGTTCGTCCACATCTTCAAGCAGGCGTTCGGCTTTTTCGCGGGCGTCATCTACCACACGCTGACCCTGCGAACGGGCCTCAGTGGTCAACGGTGTTTCCTTGCCGTCAATCAGGTCGTTCAACAGGTTTTGCAGCATGGTGCGATATTTTTCCAGCTGGTAGGATAATTTCTGACGGGTATTGCTGCCTTTGTCGGGGGCATACAAAATTCCAAGAATGGCTCCCGTAGCCGCTCCGGCCAAAAAGGCCAGTAACAGATTTCCGCTTTTTTTACTCATGCCTGCAAGTTTTACGTGTTCCGGGTATTCAGGTTTCGGGCTGTAAAAATACCAAATCCGTTCGGTATTGTAACCGGCTATTTATTGTCAATCAGCCCGCGGCCGCTCTTTCGTATGTGTCCGGCTTCCGTGAGTTCCCGCGCCAAAACGTCCAATATGCCATTAATAAACTGCCTGCTTTTGGGCGTGCTGTAGCTTTTGGCCAACTCGATGTATTCGTTGATGGTTACTTTAACAGGGATGGATGGAAATGAAACCATCTCGGTTATGGCCATTTCCAGTATTACGCGGTCGGTAAGCGGCAGTCGTTCAACTTCCCAGTTGCGTGTATTCTTAGCGATGTAATTGCGGTATTCTTCCGACAGGAAAGCGGACCCGGCAAATAGTTTTTCGATAAACTCGCGGTCATCCTCCCAGTTGAGCGACAGGGCGTGAAGCTGAAGGGCTGTGCCTGATTCGGGGCTCCATGATTTCAGGGTTTTTTCCACCATACCCTTTACAATTTCCCGGTCTTCGGCCCAACGTAAAATTTCCGACTCAAAATATTCGCTGATTAGTGTTTTACCCAGAATAAGTTTTCGGAAAATGTAGAGCAACATTTTCCGTTGGTCATCGGGCCGGAGTTCTTTTTTATCCAGCCAGTTCATGTACTCGGCATCGGCTTTCAGCACATCACGCAGCCAGCGCCTTACCAAGTCCTGACGGGATGACCAGGTTGTAGTTTGCTTTTCAACTACAGCCGGAAGCTGACGAAGCGCCTCAAGCCAGGGATTATTAGTCAGATTACGATGATTGATTTTCTTGTCAGCAGCAGCTGCATCGGCTAATGAAAGTGCCAGTGAAAGCACCGCCAGGTAATGCTGGTTAATTCGTTCTACTTCGCTCACCAGATTGGTCAGAAACCAGGAAAAATCTTTCTGAACAGCCCGATCGTAAAAATCCAAAGCCGACCTGACGGCCTCTGCAACCTCAGCAACCGAATGTTCAACTGCAAGCTGGCGGTTATGAAAAGCTTTATCAAATAGTTCCTGCGCCAGGCGCTTTTTTTCTTCCAGTTCTTTCCGGTCGGGCTGCACCATGGCATTTAAATC
Organism: Cyclobacteriaceae bacterium; assembly: GCA_025055435.1. Taxonomy (GTDB): domain Bacteria; phylum Bacteroidota; class Bacteroidia; order Cytophagales; family Cyclobacteriaceae; genus UBA2336. The sequence continues at coordinate 53,117 of JANWWN010000004.1, forward strand.
GGGTGAAAAGGTTTCGTTAATACGGTCAATTGCTAACAGGTAGTTTGCATCGCGACTTTGATGAAATGCAAAGAGACTTTGCATTACTTTTATTCTGAGGTTCCGCCTGTTCAGCATACGTTCAAAGAGCGGTCAAAAATACATGATGATTTGCAGGTAAAAAAAGAAGCAGGATAAAATCCTGCTTCCATTTTCTTACTGAAGAATAGTGGCAACTATCGCGGTATCCTTACTCTTCCCACTTCTTCCATGCGCGTTTCGGCTACCTTGATGGCTGCTTCCTGCACATTTATTTTCTCGCGTGAAGCAACATCAAAAATATTGAGGCAGGTAGTATAAATTCTTTCGGCCTGCTCATACACGCGCTTGCGGTTGTAATTACCGAGATATTCATTGTACACATTGATTAACCCACCGGCATTAATCAGGAAATCGGGCGCATACGTAATACCACGGTCTTGTAGCATATATCCGTGACGGATTTCATCTTTCAGCTGGTTATTAGCGGCACCGGCTACGATACTGCATTTTAAGCGGGGAATGGTGGTATCGTTCAGGGTAGCCCCTAAAGCGCAGGGTGCATAAACATCCACATCCAGATCGTAAACCGAATCCTGATTAACCGGTGTTACCTTAAAGCGCGAAGCTACGTCTTTTACTTTTTCATCGGATATGTCGGTAATAAAGACCTGCGCATTTTCCTTAACCAGATACTCTACCAGATGCATACCTACCTGACCAACACCCTGTACGGCAATTTTACGGCCGCTCAGGCTGTCGTTTCCAAAAACTTTTTTTGCCGATGCTTTTATACCCAGATACGTGCCATAGGCTGTTACCGGTGAAGGGTCACCGCCTCCGCCCATGGACTCAGGCAGGCCGGTCACATATTTTGTTTCCATGGCAATATACTCCATGTCGGCTGTTTTCATGTTTACATCTTCGGCCGTAATGTATTTTCCTCCCAGGCTGTTGATGAACTTACCAAACCGACGCAGAAAGGCTTCGGTTTTTTGTGTTTTCGCATCGCCAATTATTACCGCCTTGCCGCCACCAAGGTTCAGTCCCGAGATGGCAGCCTTGAACGTCATACCGCGCGAAAGGCGCAGCACATCGGTAAGCGCTTCCTGTTCGGTAGCGTAATTCCACATACGTGTGCCACCCAGTGCGGGGCCCAGCGTGGTGTTGTGAATGCCGATGATGGCTTTCAGTCCGGTGGGTTCGTCATAACAAAACACCACCTGCTCATGGCCCAGTTGCGACAATGCACCAAACAGGCCGGTTTCGGATTTTTTCAGTTCGCTTACTTCCATGAATCGGTTAATTTGCGAAGCAAAAGTACAGGCTTTCTCCTGCTTTTCCATGCCTTTAAAACGTTTGCATGAACTTTCGGTTTTTTCTTTCGTTTTAAAAAGCATTGGCCAAATTTTTCTACATGAAGGAACTGAAATACCTGAATAAATACCTGTTCAAATACAGAAAACTGCTGATTTGGGGTACCGTATTTGTAATCATCTCCAACCTGTTTCAGATTTTTCCTGCCCAACTGGTGCGTCAGGCCATCGATATGGTGGTTGAACAGGTTCAGGAACTTCGGCAATCCGGCGCTAAGGATGCTACATCGGATTTTTACAAAAGTCTTACGCTGGTATCCGTGCTTATTCTGGTCATGGCGCTGCTGCGCGGATTTTTTCTGTACTTGGTGCGCCAAACCATCATCGTCATGTCGCGGCACATTGAGTTTGATTTAAAAAACGAAATCTTCGCACACTACCAGCAACTGTCGCTCAGTTTTTATCGCAGAAACAATACCGGAGACCTGATGAATCGTATTTCGGAAGATGTGGGCCGCGTACGCATGTACCTGGGACCGGCCATTATGTACGGACTGCAGCTCATCACCCTGTTTATCATTCTTATTCCGGTAATGTTTGCCATAAGCACAAAACTCACCTTGTATGCACTTATTCCTCTACCTTTCCTTTCCTTAAGTATTTACCTGGTAAACAATTCCATCGAACGACGTTCGGAGCGCATACAACGCAGTCAGTCACAGCTTTCCACTTTTGTGCAGGAAGCGTTCAGCGGCATTCGTGTGCTCAAGGCCTTTCATCGTGAAGAAGATTCCATTAACGGATTTGCACGGGCCAGTGAACAATACAAACAGCAATCGCTTAAGTTAACACGCGTACAGGCATTATTTTTTCCGCTGATTACCGCACTCATCGGACTGAGCACACTATTGGTGGTTTATGCCGGCAGTGCAGAAGTAATTGCCGGCAACCTTACCATCGGGCATATTGCCGAGTTTGTAATTTATGTTAACCTGCTTACCTGGCCGGTAACTTCGTTGGGCTACACCAGCAGCCTGGTGCAACGTGCCGAGGCCAGCCAGAAAAGAATCAATGAGTTTTTGCGTACCGAGCCGGAAATTCGTTCGGAGAAACAACTGGTGCGCGAACTGCAGGGTAAGATTGCGTTCGATAACGTGAACTTTATCTATCCTGACACGGGTATTCAGGCGCTTAAAAACCTCTCGTTCACGGTGGAGCCAGGGCAATCGCTGGCCATAATCGGCACCACGGGGTCAGGTAAAAGCACGGTGGCTAACCTCATAACCCGTATGTACGATGTTACTTCGGGCGAGATAAAGATTGACGATATTCCGATACAGGATTATGATTTAACCTGCCTGCGCAGTCAGATTGGTTACGTGCCGCAGGATGTATTTCTGTTCAGCGACACCATCTACAACAATATCGCCTTCGGTGGAACACATCAGCTTACGCATGAGCAGATTGAGCAGGCCGCGCGCGATGCCGACGTGCTGCACAACATTCAGCGATTTCCGCAGGGCTTTGAAACCCGCATTGGTGAGCGCGGCATTACACTGTCGGGCGGGCAGAAGCAGCGCGTTTCGATTGCACGTGCCATTGTGCACGAGCCTCGCATCCTGATACTGGACGATGCCCTATCGGCTGTGGACACCAAAACGGAGCACAACATCCTGAACAGCCTGAAGCGCATTATGCAGGGCCGTACTACCATTATCATTTCGCACCGTGTATCATCGGCCAAGCTGGCCAACCGGATTATTGTGCTGGTTGACGGCCAGATTGCCGAACAGGGCACCCACGATGAACTGATGCAACGTAACGGTTTTTACAGGGATTTGTACGAGAAGCAGGTACGCGCAGAAGTAGCAAGCAGCACCGGGTAAGTCCGATTAAAAAATATACCGAATACCCACTCCGCCCTGCACACGCCGGTAACCGGGGTCTTTTAACAAGTCGTTGTACACATCCAGCTCCATAAAAGCTGATAAAGGCAGACGAAAGTAAGAATACTCAATACCAATGGTTCCCTGGATGCCGTAGGTGAAACGTTTTGCATCGACCGACTCGATTTTGTTTTCCAGCGGACCGTCATTAATAAAATAATCGTAACTCAGCGACTGGCTTCGTACTTCCCAGCCTACACCGGCATACAGTTGCAGCCCAGGACTGATCTTTTCTACTTTGATATGATACAAAACGCGGGCTTCGGCCACCCAGTCGGTCTTAACCGTATGGGTAAGGTACTCAACGCTTTGGCCGGGACCCAGCGTGTCGGGCTCGGTGTACTCGAAAAAGTTTTCACGGAAATAGCGACTGTACAGTCCGCTGGCCGATTGCCCGAAGTCCACCCCAAATGAAAAGTGCTTGTTGGCATAAAACTTATAGGTGAACGCAAACGGGTCACCAAGTTTTACACCCAGACCGTGATACGGATAACCTGAATCTTCGAACACCGGGCACACAATACGTGCCTTGGCCCGGTTTATCCGAATGACGTTGTAATTATGATTGGAACGTGTGTGCACTGTTCTGCCGCCATGATGCACTTTTGGCTTCTGTGCCAGCAGACTCAGCGGCATCCATATGCCGATGCATAACAACACGTTTCGCATAAGTAACAAAGATAAGAGATTGACGGAAACGTGCTTAGTGGTGCGCGGTTAAACCGCGTATTTATACTGCATTTTGTACAGCTGAGCGTATAAGCCGTTTTGCTGCAGCAGCCATTCGTGTGAGCCGCTTTCGCGGATTTCACCATGATCGAGAACCAGTATACGGTCGGCGCGCCGGATGGTGCTCAGCCGGTGTGCAATAACAATTGATGTGCGGCCATACATCATTTTGGTGATGGCTTCCTGTATCAATTCTTCCGTTTCATGATCAACGGAAGAAGTAGCTTCATCCAGTACCAGAATTTTCGGGTCGTACACCATGGCGCGCACGAAGGAAATAAGCTGGCGCTGACCAACCGATAACGTGGCACCCCGTTCCATTACATTATATTGCAACTGCCCGGGAAGCCGCTCAATAAATTTTCGTGCACCCACCAAATCCACCGCATGCCATACCATTTCTTCCGTCACCTCCGGGTTACCCAGTGTAATGTTATTGTAAATGGTATCCGAAAACAGGAAAACATCCTGTAACACCACGCCAATGCTTTTCCGCAGGGCACCTAAATGGTATTCGCGTATGTCGTGCCCGTCAATCTGTATGCTTCCTTTCTGAAAATCATAGAATCCGCATAACAGATTGATGATGCTGGATTTGCCGGCACCCGTGGCCCCGACAAATGCCACGGTTTCACCTGGCTTAATTTCGAAGGAAATATCTTTCAGTACATACTGTTCATCCTGATAGGCAAACCACACCTGCTTAAATGCCACTTCACCGCGCACGGCTTCGGGCATATAGCTTCCTTCATGCTGCACATACTCCCTGTCGTCAAGCAGGTTAATGATACGTGAAGTGCTAACGATACCCATCTGCAGGGTGTTGTAGCGATCGGCAATCATGCGGATGGGCCGGAAAAACATCTGAATGTACAGGATAAAGGCTATCAGCTTACCTACCGTAATGCCCGTTTCTTCAAACCGCAAAACACCGTGCGCACCGTACCACACCAGCAAACCAATACCCGCTGCGGCAATGATTTCGGCAACGGGAAAGTAAACCGAATAGTACAACACCGACCGCAGGTTAGCCTGCCGGTGCTCTTCGTTGATGGCTTTGAATTTTTCGAACTCGCGTTTTTCACTGGCAAAAATCTGAACGATGCTCATGCCCGTAATGTGCTCCTGCACGAAGGTGTTCAGATTGGCCACGGCGTTGCGCACATCATTAAATGCAACTTTAATTTTCTCTTTAAAGATATAAGTGGCGATAAGCAGCAGCGGAAGTGTAGCCAGACTGATGAGCGACAGGCGCCAGTCCTGGTAAAACATGAAGGCCAGTATGAAGATCAGTTGAAGCAGGTCGCTGACCATTGCAGCCAAGCCTTCGCTAAATACATCGGCTAATGTTTCCACATCGCTGATGGTGCGCGTCACCAGCCGGCCTATGGGTGTTTTATCGAAGAATTGTAACTTAAGATAGACCAGATGACGGTACAGCCGTGTGCGGATGTCGCGGATAATCTGTTGGCCCATCCATCCCGACAGGTAGGTATGGGCATACTGCATGAATGTCTGAAGCAATAACAGGGCGATGAGCAGCAAAATCATCTGCACCATTCCGGAATAGTTACCCTGTGCCACCGGATTGTCGAGCGTGTATTGAATAAGGTAGGGTCGTAACGGAATGAGCAAACCTATGGAAAGGGTAAGAAAGATGAGCAGATAAAAGCGACCGCGATACGGCTGCACAAACGCCAGAAGTCGCCGGATTACCCTGAAGTCAATAATATTACCGCTGCTTACCTGCTCTTTTTCCATGTGCGCTTCGTGATGTAATAAAAACGGATGACGGATATTTTACGCGCACCAAATATAAGCCCTGCGCATCGGCATTGGCGCCTGCAGCTTTACGATCTTTTTTTTGAATGATGTTTTTAAAGTCGTAAACAGAAATTTTCCCTGTGCCCACATCGAGCAGGGTGCCTACAATCGCCCGCACCATGCCGCGAAGAAATCGGTTGGCCGTAATGGTAAAGATGAGTCGGGTGCCTTTTTGGGTCCATTCCGCTTTCTTCACGGTGCAGCGGAAATGGTGTACGTCGGTGTTCACTTTGCTGAAACTGGTAAAGTCATGTTCACCGCATAGTAACGCAGCTGCGCGGTTCATGGTTGGCACATCCAACGGTCTGTAAAAAGGAAGAGCCAGCCCGATGAGCATAGGATCCTTCACCGTAGTGATGTGGTACTGGTATGTGCGTTCGCGGGCACTATAGCGGGCATGGGCATCGGGCTTTACCGCGCGAATACTGCGTATGGCAATGTCGCGTGGCAAAAAAGCATTTAACCGTTGCATGAGCATTTCAGGCTGAAAGGACTTTTCAATGTCGCAATGAAAAAACTGCTGGATGCAATGCACTCCCGTGTCGGTACGACCACTGGCCACAATCTTCAGCGGTGTTCGCAAAATTTTACTTAGTGCATCCTCCACCACATCCTGTATGCCAACGGCATTGTGCTGGCTTTGCCAACCGGCATAGCGGCTGCCGTTGTAGGAAATTTCAAAGAAAAACCGAGGCATGTTTGCGTTTACCCACTTACATTTTCATAGACCACCGCTGCCCCCTGACCTACACCCACGCACATGGTAGCAATGCCGTATTTTACTCTTCTTCGTTTCATTTCATGCAGCAACGTAGCGGTAATACGCGCACCGCTGCAGCCCAGCGGATGACCGAGCGCTATGGCCCCACCGTTGACGTTGACGATATCCGGATTCAGGTCGAGATCGCGGATGCAGGCCAGTACCTGGGCCGCAAAGGCTTCGTTCAGTTCAACCAAACCGATGTCGGAAAGTTTCAGGCCGGCACGCTGCAACGCCTTGCGCACAGCGGGTACCGGTCCGATACCCATACACGAAGGTTCCACGCCGGCTACAGCTACGGCTACCACACGTGCCATCGGACTGATGTTGTGCTGTTTTAGCCAAGGCTCGCTAACTAACAGGGTAGCAGCTGCACCATCGTTTATACCCGATGAGTTGCCGGCTGTTACCGTGCCGCCTTCGCGGAATACCGGCTTAAGCGCAGCCAGCTTTTCCATTGAAGTAAGTCGGGGGTGTTCATCCTTCTCTACCCAAACGGTTTCTTTTCCCTGCTCCACCAGAACGGCTACTAACTCATTCTTAAACCGGCCTGCTTCGTGGGCCTGCTGATATTTTTGTTGCGACTGCAATGCAAATGCATCCTGGGCCTCGCGACTTATCTTCCAACGCTCTGCCACATTTTCGGCTGTTTCGCCCATGGAGTACGGATAATGCAGCTTAGCCAGCTTCGGGTTAACAAAGCGCCAGCCCATGGTGGTATCGTAAATTTCCGTCTTTCGCGCAAATGCCTCGTAGGCTTTGGCCAGCACAAATGGTGCACGGCTCATGCTTTCCACGCCTCCGGCAACATACACGTGACCCTCACCCAGCCGTACCGCACGTGCAGCATCCATTATGGCCTGCAATCCCGAAGCGCACAGCCTGTTTACCGTAACGCCGGCCACTTCAATGGGAAGGCCGGCAAGCAACGCGGCCATGCGCGCCACATTGCGGTTGTCTTCACCGCTTTGGTTAGCTGCACCGAACACCACATCTTCAATTTGCTGTGGCTCTACAATCGGATTACGCTCCATCAATTTGCGTATCACCCAGGCGGCCAGGTCATCGGGCCGTACTGCGGCCAAAGCGCCACCGTACTTTCCGATGGGCGTGCGAACAGCATCTACAATATAGGCATCCTGAACCATAAAGAAATTAGGCGCGCGCAGGCGCTTTTGTTACTTTTGCCGACCAAGTTAACCATACTGCTCCATGTGGCAACGCCCGCAAACTGTATTTCTCATATTAAACATCCTTGCACTGCTTGTTGCGCTCATTAAACCGATATGGGCACTACATGCAGATGAAGTGCTGACACCTTTTTATCTGAAACGCGGTGAAGATTTTATCTATATGCCGTATGCCATCACCGCCGCACTGGCGGTAGCATCCATAACACTGGCGGTGATGATCATCCGGCGTTACACCAACCGTATGCTGCAGCTTAAGCTGGGGGCTTTAAATTCTGTTATGCTGGCCGGTTTCATGGTATGTGCCGTGTGGTTTGCTAACAAGCTGATGGAGGGTGGCCGTGGCAAGGTGTCGGTATGGTGGGTTCTTCTGGCTGCCGTAGCCGTGCTTTCCAACTGGCTGGCCATGAAATTCATCCGCAGGGACGAGCGCATCGTGCGCGAGTCCGACCGCATCCGGTAATTTTTTCTGCCAACCTGTCATTTCAATTCAACTGGAATAATTGTTGAGCCGGGCGGGTTCGTCCGATAATTTATTTGCCTATGACAACCGTTCAGGAAAAAGGTACGCTTTCCATCAGTACGGAAAATATTTTTCCCATCATCAAAAAATTCCTTTACTCCGATCATGAAATCTTTCTGCGCGAACTGGTATCGAATGCCGTGGATGCCACGCAGAAACTGAAAAAGCTTGCCGCACTTGGCCAATACACAGAAGACCTGGGCGACCTTAAAATAGAGGTGAGCTTCGATAAGCGAAAGAAAACCATCACCGTATCCGATAAAGGCATCGGCATGACAGCCGATGAAGTGAAAAAATACATCAACCAGATTGCATTTTCAGGCGCAGCCGAGTTTGTTGAGAAGTTTAAGGATAAGACGGACGCGAGCGACATCATTGGTAAGTTCGGCCTGGGCTTTTATTCTGCATTTATGGTGGCCGATAAGGTTGAACTTATCACGCGTTCATATCAGGCTTCCGAAACCGAAGCGGTACGTTGGTCGTGCGATGGCTCAACGGAGTTCGAGCTGAACCCAGCCGTTAAAAAGCAACGTGGTACAGAGGTGATTTTGCACGTTAACAAAGAGTCGGAAGAATTTCTGGATGAATTCCGCCTGTTGCGCATACTGGAAAAATATTGCCGCTTCCTGCCGGTGGAAATCAAGTTCGGAACGAAAGAAGAAAGTGTGGAAGATGGCGTAGATAAGGACGGCAACAAAAAGTATAAAACCGTAAAGGTTGACCGAATCATTAACAACACCCAGCCTTTGTGGACCAAGTCACCGGCCGACCTGAAAGATGAAGATTATCTGAAGTTTTACCGGGAGCTTTACCCGTTAAGCGAAGACCCGCTGTTCTGGATTCATCTCAACGTGGATTATCCGTTCAACCTTACGGGCATTTTATACTTTCCGAAGGTGAAGAACGATTTCGAGTTGCAGAAAAACAAAATTCAGCTCTACTCGCGGCAGGTTTTCATTACCGATGAAGTGAAAGACGTAGTACCCGATTTCCTGATGTTGCTTCACGGTGTAATCGACTCACCCGATATTCCGTTAAACGTGTCGCGCAGCTACCTGCAAAGCGACTCCAATGTGAAGAAAATCAGTCAGCACATCACCAAAAAGGTAGCCGATAAACTCCAGGAGCTGTTTAAAAAAGAGCGGGAATCATTCGAAAAGAAATGGGACGATATCAGCCTGTTTGTAAAATACGGGATGATTTCGGACGAAAAATTCTATGACCGTGCCAAAGATTTTGCACTCCTGAAAAATACGGAAGGGAAATACTTTACTTTGGATGAATACTACGACAAAGTAAAGGCACTGCAAAAAGACAAAGACAAAAACGTGGTGTACCTCTACACCACCGATGCAGGCAGGCAGGATAGCTTTATTCAATCGGCTAAAAACAAGGGTTACGATGTGTTGGTACTGGACGGTCTGCTGGACAGCCACTTTATCAATACCATGGAGTATAAGCTCGATAAGGTGTTGTGGAAGCGGGTGGATAGCGACACACCTGAAAAACTGATTCAAAAAGATGAAAAACCGCAAATGGTGCTGTCGCAGGATGAACAAAATCAAATTAAATCCATATTCGAAAAAGCCGTAGGCCGTCCCAACATGACCGTGAGTGTGGATTCGCTTGCACCCGATGAACTGCCCGTGGTGATTACGTTGAGCGAGTTTTCACGCCGGATGAAGGACATGGCCAAAGTAGGCGGTGGTGGCTTTCCGATGATGGGCGACATGCCCGACACGTATACCGTGGCCGTGAACGGTAACCACGTCCTGATGCAACGCATACTCAAGGCAGAAAGTGAGGAAGAGAAGACGCGCCTGGCCCGTCAGGCTGTTGACCTGGCGTTGCTTTCGCAGCACCTGCTAACTGGTGCCGAATTAACCTGTTTCATACGGCGCAGTGTCGAGTTCATAGCATAATGTGCCACCATCGTTAAGGGTAGTTATCTTAGCTATCAGGGTGCAACATTTGATACGGGCTGATGGCCTGGTGCCTGAAGCCCGCATTTTCTTCATGCGGTTATTAACGAGTTATCAGAGTTCTCGGTCTTAACAAGAGCAGCTAACCATCAATAATAGCTCTGTTTCCTTCTTCCTTTCAGTAAGAAATTAAATGTGACTTTTGCCAGCAGCGTGAAGCTCCCGGTTTTTGCACACTGCCCGATAGGTGCTTTCTGCTGTATCTTTCCTGAAAATTCACATCTTTGTTGATATAAAGTTCTTCCGTTGTTCTCACCTTTTTTACATATGAAACGAATCGTTCTGATGCTTCTGATTTTCTTTTCGTGTTCGCGAAATGAAACTCCGGATTCACACGAGTTGCATCGTCCGTACTTCCACTTCACTCCTCCTTCCGGCTGGATGAACGACCCGAATGGTCTGGTGTACCATAACGGTGTCTATCATCTTTTTTATCAGCATTATCCCGACAGCACCGTGTGGGGCCCCATGCACTGGGGACACGCCATCAGTAAGAACCTGGTAAACTGGGAACACCTCCCCATCGCCCTGTATCCCGATTCGTTAGGCTACATTTTCTCCGGCAGTGCAGTGGTGGATGAAAAAAATACTTCCGGCCTGCAAAAGGGAAGCATACCTCCGCTCGTGGCTCTTTTTACTTACGACAAGCAGGGCTTCGAAACCCAGGGCCTGGCCTTTAGCAATGATGATGGCCTCACCTGGCAGAAATATGATAAAAACCCGGTTATCAACAACCCGGGAGAAAAAGATTTTCGCGACCCGAAAGTATTCCGCCATGCCGAAACAGAAAGCTGGATTATGTCGCTGGCCGTGAAAGACCACATTGAATTTTATCGCTCAAAAAATCTGCTTCAGTGGGAAAAGACGGGCGAGTTCGGGCGCACATACGGCAGTCATGGCGGAGTGTGGGAATGTCCGGATTTATTTCCGCTGACTGATGTAAAAACAGGAATAACCAAATGGATATTGCTGGTGAGCATTAACCCCGGCGGACCGAATGGCGGCTCGGCCACACAGTATTTCATCGGAAAATTTGATGGCCAAACTTTTACATGCGATGATGACTCCACCGTTGTGCGCTGGCTCGATTACGGCCCGGATAATTATGCCGGCGTAACCTGGAACAATGCACCGGGCAACCGCAGGATTTTTATCGGATGGATGAGCAACTGGAACTACGGACAGCTTGTACCCTCCCGCACTTGGCGAAGCGCCATGACTGTACCACGTGAACTGGGCCTCACCCGCACGGCCTCCGGCTTTTCCGTTTACGCACAACCCGTACCGGAATTGCACGCACTGCGCCGCGCCGAACATCAGGTACAGACCGGTAAGGCCATATCGTTTAACGGGCGCGCTGAACTGGACCTTTCATTTGACCTGTCCGTAGAAGGTGAACCTCAGGTAGAGTTTCAAAACAGCAAAAATGAAGTGCTGCGCATCGGTTTTGATCGGACATCTAACAGGTTTTACATCGATCGCTCCAAATCAGGTACAACGAATTTTTCCGATAAATTTTCCGGTATCAGCTACGCTTCACGCCTTGCCGACCTACAACAAGTAAAAATGCATCTGATTGTTGATGTGGCATCCGTTGAATTGTTTGCCGATGATGGTCTTACCTGCATGACCGCTATTTTCTTCCCTACGGAAAATTTCAACCGTTTCATCGTTCCTGTCAAAAACTCATCAATGGTTACAGGCACATGGTTTGAGCTGGAGAAAGATAATTGACACTTTCAACAATCAACAAATAACCATCATCTGCCAACCGGCACTGTTGTAATACATCCTTACCCGGGAGTTATTGTAAATGACTGCACACTTTTTCAACTTCGTTTTTCGTTATGTCTGGGCGATGAGATATTTCAGTATCGTGAGTGTTTTCCTCAGCAGCCTGGCCCTGGCGCAGGTTGAAGAGAACGACAAGCTCTTCACCATAGACACCCCGGCCAGCCTGGAGTTTACGCGCGAAGAAGAACCACTGGCCACACCGAAAAAGAAAAAACCAAAGAAGAATGTTTTTTATGGTGTGAAGACCCGTAAAGGCTTTACACGCCGCGGTGTAGGTGAGCGGGTAACCTACGAGCTGTTCCATTACCTGAAAGTTCCCGAAACACCGCAAACCCTGGTGCGCGACATCTATTATTATGACTTTGCCCGTAGGGAGATTGTGCGCACCAGCCGCTTTGACCCCAGGAAAGGCGTGCTGGTGCACGGGCCCTATCAGAAAATCCAGAACGGTGTGCTGATCGAGAGTGGCATATTTTACAAAGGCCTTAAACACGGACGATGGATGAAGTACGGACGCGACAGTGTGCTGATTGACAAAGAAAAATATTTCATGGGCTGGCCTAAAGAATCCCTGATTAGTTACTGGGACCCGGTAGAAAAGAAAAAACCGAAAGAAATCATCCCCATTGAGTTCGGTCAGCGTGAAGGCAACTACTATCTGTTTCATGAAAACGGAAAAGTGGCCGTTACCGGAGAATACAAATGGAACGAAAAGGTGGGCGATTGGTACGAGTATTACCCCAACGGAAACCGAAAGCGCGTGATTGCCTACCAGAAAGAACCTTTTCAGAAAAACCATAAACCCTACATAAAAACCGAATGGAACGAGCGCGGACAGGAAATTTACCGGAATAACCAAGCTGTGAACTAAATTTGAAAAAGAGTAAAATTTCAAACCGATATGAAAAACCTTGCTGTCTTTTTAATAATAATCCTCATAGCCTCCTGCTCCACGAAGGAGAATACCAATACAACCACCTCTTCGCAAGCCGGAAAAACAGAACAGCAAAACATGATCACCTTTGATTACAAAGGAAAAACCATACTTGCTCCCATACACAATGCTTCATGGGTTGAAGATGAAAATATGCCGGTTTTTAACATAACAGCTTTTTTTGGTGATGAGGGTACCTCCTTATACAAGCAACCACAAATCGCATTTAATATTCATCATTTGAAACCGGAAACTACAACCGTCCCGAAACTTAAAAATCTTAAGGATAAAGAAACCAGTGGCTACATGACGATTACGGAATTCGCGGCTGACGGAAAACAAGTATATTATACAACCTATCTTCCCGAAGCCACTTTTGTTGTAAACATAACCGCACACGATCTTCAAAATCGGTATATCGAAGGAACATTTGCCGCTGTATTGTTCGATGATAATGGTGTTAAGGCAGAAGTTACCAACGGAAAATTCTCTTCCTATTACCAGGTGGTTACCACCTCTTATAAGTAAAATGATTTGACTGTCATCATTATCCTTTGGGTTTAATAAACGGCAAAAGGCAAAACGCCATCAGCTTATCGCATCTTCAAAATGCTTTACTTCACCGGTTTTCAGGTTAACCGAAACCACATCGAACCGTACGTGTCCGTTCCAGTTATTGGCATGAATAAATGCTTCTGCTGCCTGCATCAGTAAAGCAGCTTTGCGGGCATCTACAAACGACTCGGGGTATCCGAATGCTTCCGTTGTGCGCGCCTTTACTTCAACAAATACCAGCCAGTTGGCTTTGCTTACGATCAAATCCACCTCAGCTCTCCGATAACGGTAGTTCCTTGCAACCACCACATAACCCTTCTGTTCGAGATATTTAGCTGCCCGGTCTTCACCACGTCTTCCGGCCTGTTGTCGTTCTGCCATAAGTATTCCGGCAAACCTAACCGAAAATACGTTACACATGTGCCGATTTGCCCTACCTTTGTGGTGTTTTTTTAGGCTATGTCAGCAACCAAAAAATATATTGAAAGTTTTACGCGCCAACTGGCCGATGCCTTGCGCATGAGTCAGGGGGTTGATTTGGTGCGTCCGGGCAGCGACATCCGAAACGTCGTGATTGCCGGCATGGGCGGTTCAGGCATTGGCGCCAACCTGGTGGAATCGCTCACCTTCGGAAGGATTCCTATTCCCATTACCGTTTGTAAAAGTTATAGTATCCCGCAGTTCGTCAGTCCGCACACGCTTTTCATAGCCTGTTCCTACAGCGGCAATACCGAAGAAACCGTTGCTGCGATGAACAAGGCGCTACTCAAGCGTGCGCACGTTATTGCCATTGCTTCGGGTGGCAAGCTGTTGGATATTGCCCGCGAGTACAATCTGTACTACATCCAGCTGCCGCCCGGCTCCGACAGTCCGAGGGCTATGCTGGCCTACAACATCATCGCCCTTTTGTCGGTGCTCTATCACACCAACCTGATTGGTGCAGCCTTTATCAAGGAAACCGAAAACGCCATTCAGTTTCTGGACCGCGGTGAAAAAGGAATACAAAGCGAAGCCGAGCTGATTGCCCGCAAGCTGAAAGGCAAACTCCCGGTTATTTACTGCGACAGCCGCCTGCATGCCATGGCCCTGCGTTTTCAGCAGCAGCTCAACGAAAACGCCAAACAACTGGCTCACGTAAACACTTTTCCGGAGATGAACCACAACGAGCTGGCCGGCTGGCAATTTCCCGAAGCCATTATGCCCTACCTGCAGGTGGTTTACATGTACTCCGACCACGATCACGAGCGTGTGGAAAAGCGCATGGAAATTTGCCGCGAGGTATTCGAAAAGAAATCCAACCCCATTATTGACATTGTAGGCGAAGGCGCCTCACTGCTGGAGCAGTATTATTATCTGATTCATTTAACCGACTGGGTGTCGTATTTTCTGGCTAAAGAAAATGGCGTGGATCCCGACCCCATTCAGCCCATCGTGCATTTGAAAGAAGAACTGGAAAAAAACAAGTGAGCGTTGCTGCGGCTGTACGGAAAGCACGGTTTATTAATCTTGGATTAACCGAATACCGCCAGGCCTGGGATTTTCAGAACAGGCTGATGGATGAAATACTGACTATTAAAGCAGCCAACCGCAGTGCTCCGCCCGATGCACAGCAGCCGACTCCCAACTTTTTAATTTTCTGCGAACATCCTCACGTTTACACATTAGGACGAAATGGTAGCCTTAATAACCTGTTGATAAATGAAGCCGGCCTGAAACATATACAGGCATCGTTTGTGCACACCAGCCGCGGTGGCGACATCACCTATCATGGCCCGGGCCAGCTGGTAGGGTATCCAATCTTCGATCTGGAGAATTTTTTTACCGACATCCACCGATACATGCGTTCGCTGGAAGAGGCCGTTATCCGCACCTTAAAAACATTTGGCATCACCGCCGGGCGCCTGGCCGGCCTTACTGGTGTATGGATTGACCCTCATCATCCACAGCTTGCACGAAAAATTTGTGCCATGGGTGTAAAAACCAGTCGTTGGGTTACGCAGCACGGTTTTGCACTGAATGTAAATACCGACCTCAGCTATTTCGACTATATTGTACCATGCGGCATCAGTGATAAGGCCGTAACTTCCATGCAAAAGGAACTGGGTAAGGCTGTGTCCATGGACTATGTAGCTAAGGAGATGAAAGAGCAAATGGCCGAAGTATTTGAACTGACGTGGATATGATGCGCGATATTGACATACCGGAGGTAAAAAACGTAACCCTGGCTGTGGTGCGAAGACAAAGCCCGGGCGAATCGGATGAGTGGCAGGTTTTCTTAATCAACAATAACGATGTGCCGTTGCAAAATGCCCTGGTGGCCAGTAAAGGATATGGATTGAAGGATGGCGAAGAACAGCGCACCTCCGTACTTCGTCATTTTTTTGCCGAAGTACCTGCGATGGGCGTTGCCCTTATCGAACCCATCGATCCGGCTGTGTTTCATCTTAACAACGAGTACTGGGTAAGTTACTACATAGGCTCCACCATTTTCGACAAGCGTTTTGTTTTTGTTCCCGACTCCATCTGCGAAGCCAACCTGCGGTTTATTGAAGAGCTGAAGATGGAAGGGGTGCTGCACAGCTAAGCCGGCTGGCATGCGCCCTTGAACTGCCTTCCAAAAGATTGCTATCTTGAACCCATGATTGCTGAACTGCGCGATATTCTTTTTCTGGATATTGAAACAGTTGCCTGCACTGCTGATTACGGATCGTTAGATGAACGCATGCGTACGCAGTGGGAACGCAAAGCTTCCTGGCTGAAACGCGAAGAGGGCTTGAGCGATGAACAACTCTTCCACCAGCGTGCGGCTATTTATGCCGAGTTCGGAAAAATTGTTTGCATAGGCGTAGGTATAATAAGAGAGAACGAAAGAGGGGAGCCCTTACTCCGTTTGAAAGCCTATTACGGGCACGATGAAAAAGCCCTGCTGAATGATTTTAAGCTGATGCTCGAAAAACTCAACACTTCAACAACCAGGCTGTGCGCCCACAACGGCAGGGAGTTCGATTTTCCTTACTTAAGCCGCAGGATGCTGGTTAACGGTATTCCGCTGCCCGCCTTACTCGACCTGTCGGGCAAAAAACCATGGGAAGTAAATCATCTGGACACATTGGAAATGTGGAAGTTTGGCGACTATAAGCATTATACATCACTGGATTTGCTGGCGGCCATTTTCAACATCCCTTCCAGTAAAAATGGAATGGACGGCAGTATGGTAAATACCGTGTATTATCAGGAGAAAAATCTGGAGAAGATTAAACGCTACTGCCTGAGCGATGTAGTGGTGCTGACACAATTATACATGCGGCTGAAAAGTCTTCCGCTCATTCCCGAACAAAATATTGAAGAAGCTGTTACCACACCATGAGCCGGAAAAGTAAAAAACAAAAATCATCGTCTGCATCCCTGCACAGCCTGCGTAATCTTGTTCTCAATTTTCTGGGAGGCAACTCCGGACGCGCCTATTCGCTCAAGCAACTTGCTAAAAAACTTGGCCTCAAAAAACAAAACGAGCAGCAGTCCCTGCACCAGACTATGCTTGCACTTACCCAGGAAGGGAAAATAAAGCAACTTGACAACGGTTCCTATACCTCAAAGCGCGAGGAAAAAACACTAACCGGCGTTGTTGACCATGTCAGTTCACGCTTTGCTTACGTAAATGTGGGCGAAGAAACGCCCGATGTTTATGTGCGCACACAAGACCTGAAAACAGCTGTTGATGGTGATACCGTAAAACTCGTGTTGCTGCCGGGCCAGCATGGCGAACACCCCATAGGCCGTGTAACCGAAATCATACGCCGAAACCGCACCCGCTTTGTCGGGCGCCTGCAACGAACCAAAAATTTCGGATTTGTCATTCCCGATTTCCGGAAAATCCATGAAGACTTTATCGTTTATCCGGAAGATTTGAACGGCGCCCGTGAAAACGACAAAGTAGTAGTAGAAGTAATTGACTGGGCCGAGCCGGGCGAAAACCCAGTGGCCCGTGTCGTTGAAATTCTCGGAAAGGCCGGAGAAAACGAAGCGGAGATTCACTCCATCATGGCCGAGTTCGGCCTGCCCTTCCGTTTTCCGGAAGCCGTAGAACGCGAAGCGAATAAGATTGATGAAGGCATCACACCGGCCGAAATCAAAAAAAGAAAAGACTTCCGCCACGCTACCACCTTTACCATTGACCCGGAAGATGCCAAGGATTTTGACGATGCATTATCGCTCGAAATTCTCCCAAACGGCAATTACCGCGTAGGTATTCACATTGCCGACGTAACCCATTATGTCAAACCGAATTCTGCGCTCGACCAGGAAGCCTACGATCGTGCCACATCCGTTTACCTGGTTGACCGCACCGTTCCGATGTTGCCTGAGCGGCTGTCGAATGAGTTGTGCTCGCTGCGTCCGCATGAAGATAAACTCACCTTCTCGGCCGTATTTGAATTGGATAAAAACGCGCATATCATTAACGAATGGTTCGGAAGAACGATCATCCACTCCGATCACCGTTTTACTTACGAAGAAGCCCAGGAAATACTCGATAAGGGAAAAGGGCTGTTTGCCGAAGAACTGAAAATACTGAACGACCTGGCCAAAAAACTGCGCAAAGAACGCTTTGCGCGCGGTGCAGTTAATTTCGAAACCACCGAAGTAAAGTTCCGCCTCGATGATAAGGGACGGCCGCTGGAAGTTATTCCGAAAATAAGAAAGGATGCCCACAAACTGATTGAGGAATTTATGCTGCTGGCCAACAAAAGGGTGGCCACTTTTGTATTTAACCTCGGAAAACAAAAGAAAAAAGAAGATGACGATACAGCTACAGGCAAAACCTTTGTGTACCGGATTCATGATTATCCCGATCCGGAAAAGGTAAAAGATTTTGCCGTGTTCGCCCGACAGTTTGGTCACCGAATTAATATTGACGAACGCTCCATATCGCGCTCGCTTAACAAACTCATGGATGAAATTGAAGGAAAACCCGAACAGAACGTATTACAGCAACTCGCTGTACGTGCCATGGCCAAGGCGAAATATTCAACCGAACCCAAAGGTCACTTCGGGCTGGCTTTCGACCACTACACCCATTTCACTTCACCTATCCGCCGGTATCCGGATGTGTTGGTTCACCGCCTGTTGTACCACTACCTCAACAAAGGGAAATCGGTTAACAAGGCCGAATACGAGGCCATGTGCGTTCATTCGTCCGAACGTGAAAAACGCGCAGCTGATGCCGAACGCGCATCCATTAAGTACAAACAGGTAGAATACATGAGCATGATGGCGCCCGGTATGGTGTACGATGGCCTGATTTCTGGTGTAACAGAGTGGGGAATTTATGTTGAACTGATTGATACCAAGTGCGAAGGCATGATACGTCTGGCTGACCTGGATGATGATTATTATGAATACGATGAGAAAAATTACTGCGTTGTCGGACGACGCACACGGAAAATTTATACACTTGGCGATCAGGTTCGGGTAAAGGTTAAGAAGACCGACATCGACCGCAGATTGATTGATCTGGTTCTGGCAAAAAGTAAATGAGTGTGGATAATTCGTCAGCAAAAACTATAGCTCGCTACCAACAGTGGGTCGAATCGTACATCGCCAGGCAACGATATGGTAAAGATCCTGCATCATTGTACGAGCCGATCCGCTATATTATGCAACTGGGCGGTAAACGTTTACGGCCGTTGCTGGTGTTGTTATCCTACGCACTTTTCCGCGATGATGTAAAGAAAATCGTGCCCTATGCCGTAGCTGTTGAACTGTTTCACAACTTCACATTGGTGCATGATGACATCATGGACCAGGCTCCGCTGCGTCGGGGCAAACCAACGGTACACGAAAAATGGAACGTGAGCACCGCTATTCTGTCGGGCGATGTAATGCTGGTTAAAGTGTATGATTTATTTCTTCAACTCCCGCCGAAAAAAGCAGTTCAGGTTTTAAACCTGTTCAATACCTGCGCTACCCAGGTATGCGAAGGCCAGCAACTGGACATGGAATTTGAGTCCTTGTTTAACGTAACTGAAAAGGAATATATCGGCATGATACGTCAGAAAACAGCTGCCCTGTTGGGCTTCAGCATGGAGTTGGGCGGCTGCCTGGCGGGGACCAGCTCATCAACCTGCAAAGCCCTGCGAACCTTCGGCATCAACATGGGCATTGGCTTTCAGTTGATGGACGATCTGCTCGATGCCTATGGCAATCCTGAAAAATTCGGAAAACAGATAGGCGGAGATATCATCGCCAACAAAAAAACCTATCTGCTCATCCGCAGCCTGGCACACGCATCACCGGCACAGCGCGCAGAATTGGAAAAATGGCTGAAAGCCCGATCGTTCGATCCCATTGAAAAAGTGAAGGCTGTAAAAAAGGTGTGGGACGAACTCCACATCCAACAAGCCACGCAACAGCTAATCAACACCTATTTTAATAAAGCCTTCAGCAGCCTGAACCGCGTTAAAGGGCATCGTGAAACAAAAGAGGTTTTGTATCACCTTACGGGAAGCCTGATCAACCGACAGCAGTAGGCCCGGAACATTTGCTGGTCACATTTTAATTACCACCCAATACCATAATCTTCTCCGTGATTGCTCGAACCACCCCACATACTGCCATGCTTCCAATCGAAATATATGGCATTGATGGGCCCGCTGGTGCGTTCGCGATAGGAAAGCCGGTAACCTTTTTGCGCAAGTTCTTTGCGTATCCAGGCCGGCATCTGGGTGTTGAGCACCAGTGAACCCGGCTGTTTCTCATGGTTGCCAAAACTGGAGTACATCTGGTTGGTGATGAAGCTGGGCGCTTCGCAGGCCTCCTGCACGGTCATATCAAATTCAACTATGTTCAGGAAAAACTGAATGAGCAGCTGGTCCTGCTCATCACCGGCCTGCTTGGCAAACGACAGGAAGGGTTTACCGTCCTTCAATGCTAAACTAGGTGTTAGGGTTACTCGCGGGCGTTTGCCCGGCTCAACCACATTAAACGGATTTTCTTTTTCATCCAGTACAAAGCTCTGCATACGCTGGCTCATTCCTATTCCGGTGTTGCCGGCAATGCAGGCAGGAACCCATCCGCCACTGGGCGTTATGGAAACCACCCACCCTTCCTTATCGGCTGCTTCAACCGAAGTGGTTCCGGCGGTAAAGTCGCGCAGATATTCCTCGGTTATTGGCTTGCTGATGCTGCTTTGCCGGTTGCCCCAGTTTTTCAATAAATCCTGATACGGGTTCACTTCACCCTGAAAAGGATAAGGGTCGCCCGGTCCGATGTTGGGATTGTTAAAATCCGGATTGATGAGCTTGGCGCGCTCCCGGGCATATTCTTTCGATAACAGTCCTTTCATGGGTTCGGCCGGCGGAAAAGCCGGGTCGCCATAGTAGAAGTCGCGGTCGGCAAATGCCAGATTCATAGCCTGGTACAGTGTGTGGATGTACTGCGTGGAATTATAGCCCATGTTTTTCAGATCAAAGTTTTCAAGTATGTTCAGGGTTTGTAACATAACAGGGCCTTGGGTCCACTGCTGTAGTTTATACACCTCAATACCCTTGTAGGTGGTCATCAGCGGCTCTTCGATTTTTACTTTCCAGTTGGCCAGGTCCTGCTCCGTAATGAGTCCGCCTTGTTCCTGGCATCCGCGCACAAATTCTTTGGCGATGTCTCCTTTATAAAAACGGTCATACGCAGCGTAAATGGCTTCTTTGCGTGACTTACCTTTTTTCAATGCCTGCTGTTCGGCCTCTACCAGCTTTTTGAGGGTTTCATACAAATCTTTCTGAACAAAAATTTCACCCGGATAAGGCGCTTCGCGCTCCTCGCCCAAATGGGGCAGAAAAACCTTTTTCGAGTACGGCCACTCTTTGATGCGCGCTTTTTCCCGCTCAATCGAGTTAGCCGTTTGCGCTTCGATGGGATAGCCCAATGCCATTTCCATGGCAGGTGCCAGCACATCCTTCAGACTCATGGTTCCGAATTCGGCCAGCATAACCATCAGTCCGCCCGGCGTGCCGGGTGTAACGGCCGCAAGGGGGCCATACTGCGGCGGATATTTCATGCCCTTTTCCTTAAAGAACTGGGCAGTCGCACCGGTAGGTGCAACGCCTAATGCATTAATGGCAACAACTTTTTTGGTTTTCGGATTGTAAATAAGTGCCTGTGTTTCTCCTCCCCAGCTTAATACGTCCCACATGGTGCAAGTTGCAGCCAGCATAGCGCAGGCTGCGTCAACGGCGTTACCACCTCTGGTAAAGATCATGGCTCCGGCTGTTGCAGCCAGCGGTTTGCCGGTTATAGCCATCCAGTGCTTTCCGTGCAACGGCGGCTTTTGTGTATTGACAGGTAATTGATTGAATGACTGGGACCATACCAGGTAAACCGGAAGAAGGAGCAGCAGAGTCAGGCGTTGTTTCATAACCAGGTTAATTATAATGGTGAAAGTACACGAGGCAGATGAATTTTTCATCAGCTTTTTTACAAGTAAGCGGGCCCTCAGGACAGCCGGTTGGTTTAAACCGTTGTACATTTGAAGCATGCTCGAAGCAATTAACGAGGCAGTTTCCTTCATCAGAAACCGGATTGCCATCCAGCCGGACATCGCCATCATTTTGGGAACAGGTTTAGGGAATCGCTTAGCAGATTTAGTTGAGGACGCACAAATCATTCCCTATGGAATAATTCCGCACTTTCCGCGTACCACGGTAGAGTCGCATAAAGGTCAGTTGGTAGCCGGAAAGTTATCGGGCCGGGCCGTGATTATTCTGCGCGGCAGGTGGCATTACTATGAAGGGTACAGCATGCATCAGATTGCATTACCGGTACGTGTGCTAAAAGGTCTGGGTATCCGTTACCTGCTCATCTCAAATGCAGCAGGATGCTTAAACGAAAAATGGAGCAAAGGCGAGCTGATGTTGCTTACCGACCACCTGGCCTTACAACCGGATAATCCGTTACGCGGCTTGCACTATAAACAATTCGGTGAGCGATTCGTTGATATGAGCAAACCCTACGATAACAGGCTGATGAGCACACTGCGAAAAATAGCGCAAAAACATAACATCGTACTGCGTGAAGGCGTATATGCTGCCGTTCAGGGCCCTTCACTGGAGACGCGGGCTGAGTATCGCTTTTTGCGAATCATTGGTGCCGATGCGGTAGGTATGAGTACCGTGCCCGAAGTACTTACAGCCGTGCAATGCGGCATAAAATGTTGTGCAGTTTCGGTACTGACCAATGAAGGCAAACCGGATAAACTCCGGCAGGTTTCACTTCAGGAAATTATCCAAACAGCCCAGTCGGCTGAAGAAAACCTGGCAGTTTTATTTACCGGATTGATTGAACGTTTAACCAACTAATTACACACAACCATGCTGAAAGAAATTAACGAAGCTGTAGCGTACCTTCAGAAGCGCGGCATCACTTCGCCTGAAGTTGGAGTTATACTGGGCACCGGCCTGGGTAATCGTTTTGTTGAGGAAATACAATCACCGGTAATTATCAATTACAATTCCATCCCCTACTTTCCCATTTCAACCGTTGAGTACCACAAGGGCCGGCTGATTTACGGTACACTTAAAGGAAAAAAAGTGCTGGCCATGCAGGGGCGATTTCATTACTACGAGGGCTATAGCCTGCAACAGGTAACCATGCCGGTGCGCGTGATGAAGCTGCTGGGCATCGAGTACCTGTTGATATCTAATGCTGCCGGTAATCTCAATACAAAGTGGAAAAAAGGTCAGCTTATGATGTTGAATGACCACATCAACCTGTTGCCCGATAACCCATTGCGCGGAGAAAACTATGATCTTTTCGGCCCGCGCTTCCCCGACATGAGTGCGCCTTATTCGCCTCTGCTCAACAAAAAGCTGAAGCAACTGGCCCGCAAACTGAAGATTAAGCTGAATGAAGGTGTGTATGTAGCCATGCAGGGCCCCAACCTGGAAACGCGTGCCGAGTACCGGTTTCTCCGTTTGATAGGAGCCGATGCCGTAGGCATGAGTACCGTGCCAGAAGTGATTGTGGCCAACCACATGGGCTTGCCCTGTTGTGCCATTTCGGTACTCACCGATGACTGCGATCCGGATAACCTGAAACCGGTTAACATCGAAGAAATTGTGAAGGTCGCTGCGAAAGCCGAACCACAACTAACGAAGCTTTATATCAATTTGATAAAGGAGCTTTGATAAAGTTTTTTACTGCTATAACAGTATTCCAGGATTACTTTTATGAAATTTTGCAGAATCTAAGAAATTTTTACTGCTATAGCAGTGCTTTTATATAAAAAAGTTCATAGAAGGGATTTTTTCATTTAATTTTACTGTTTTAGCAGTAAAATTTATGCTAAAACAACCGGAATTAGGCAAAATCATTCGTTTCCATCGAAAAAAAGCAGCGCTGTCGCAAAGTCAGCTGGCCCGCTTGATCGGAGTGGGTAAATCGGCAATCTATGATTTGGAAAAGGGGAAGGAAACGGTTCAGCTCGACACACTTAACAAGGTACTTTCCGGTTTGAATATTTCTGTGCAAATCAACAGCCATCTGATGAATGAATATTATGCGCAAAGCTGAAATATACATGCACGATGTGCTGGCGGGCAGATTGCTGGAAATGGAAGATCATTCCTATGTGTTTGAGTACGATGCCACCTATGCTGGCGAGCCGGTTTCGCTCACTATGCCTGTTAATCAGCGCAGGTTTAATTTCGATAAGTTCCCCGCGTTTTTTGAAGGTCTTCTGCCCGAAGGTGTACATCTGGAGGCTTTGCTTCGTATGCGTAAACTCGACAGATATGATTACATGGGTCAGCTTCTGGCCACGGGTAAAGACATGGTAGGAGCCGTTACGGTTAAGGAAATAAAAGCGTGAACCGTTGTCTGATAACCTATAATCCATGTGAGGAGGGGCGATATTCATCTGCCGGATTGCGTTTAATTTCTCCCCGCCTTAAAAAACTGAACGACTTCCCCTATTCGAAAGAGGAGCAAATACGGGAAGCCGTTGCACGAGCTGACAAAATTTCCATTCAGGGTGTTCAGCCTAAGTTAAGCGTTAAACTGAATATTCCCGAATCCACATTTGAAATTGTGGATGCAGGTGGCACTTTTATCATCAAGCCGCAACACAATTATTATCCCGAACTACCGGAAAACGAAGATACTACCATGCGGTTAGCAGCCACTATCGGGATTGAAGTACCGCTGCATGGGCTGATAGCGTGCGCAGACGGTTCGCGTTCCTATTTTATCAGGCGCTTCGACCGGCTTCCACGCGGCAAAAAAGTTCCGGTTGAAGATTTTGCACAACTCAGCGGCAATACGCGGGAAACCAAGTACCAGTCTTCCATGGAAAGGGTAGCCGACATTATGGATCAGTTTTGCACTTTTCCTCTTCTGGAAAAAATCAAGCTGTTTCGCTTAACAATTTTCTGTTTCTTGTGCGGTAACGAAGATATGCACCTGAAAAATTTTTCGCTTATCAGGCGCAACGGAAAGGTTGAACTTTCACCGGCTTACGATCTGGTAAATACAACCATTGCACTTACAGCTGCAACCGAAGAACTGGCTTTGTCGCTTGCCGGTAAAAAAAGTAAACTAACCCGCGAAGACATGATTAACTATTTCGGAAAGGAACGATTGGGTTTATCCGAAACCGTACTCAACGATGAAATCGAGCATATTAAGCGCAGCCTGCCAACATGGTTGGAAATCATTCAAATCAGTTTTCTTTCGGATATGATGAAGGAGCAGTATAAAAAATTAATCCTTTCGCGTAGCAGACGCCTGGAAATTGACACAGCAATATCAACTTAACTTCTTCTTCAGAAAAGAAGCGGTATAACTGCTCTTTGCATTTTTTACCATCTCTTCGGGCGTTCCGGCAAAAACAATCTGACCACCCAGCTTTTCACCGCCTTCCGGTCCCAGATCGATTATCCAGTCGGCACACTTAATTACCTCTAAATTATGTTCGATAATAATGGCAGAATGTCCGCGGTTTACCAAAGCATTAATGGAATCGAGCAGTTTACGAATATCGTGAAAGTGCAGACCGGTTGTGGGTTCATCAAAAATGAAAACAATATGCCCTTCATTAGAATGTTTGCCCAGATAGGATGCGAGCTTAACCCGCTGCGCTTCGCCACCGCTTAATGTATCCGAAGGCTGACCCAGCTTAACATACCCCATGCCTACATCATACAGCGGCTGAATTTTATCACTGATTGATTTTTTATCGGCAAAAAACTGCAAGGCTTCTTCAACGGTCAAATCCAAAACCTCCGCTATGCTTTTATCCTTATAGGTTACATCCAGAATTTCCGTTTTAAAACGCTTACCGTTACAGCTTTCGCACTTCAGCCGGATGTCGGCCATAAACTGCATCTCGATGGTAATTACGCCTTCGCCCTCGCAGGTTTCGCAACGGCCACCTTCCACGTTGAACGAAAAATATGCTGGTGTATAGCCGCGTTGTTTGGCCAGAGGTTGCTCAGCAAATAACTGGCGGATCGCATCGTAGGCTTTGATATAAGACACCGGGTTGGAACGCGAAGAACGACCAATGGGGTTTTGATCAACAAACTCAACCTGCGTAATGGTTTGAATGTCCCCTTCCAGCCGGTCGAATCTGCCCGGCGTGTCGGAAGAGAGGCCCAGCGCACGACATAAGGCGGGATATAAAATTTTTTTTACCAGCGTTGATTTTCCCGATCCGCTCACACCTGTTACCACCGTAAGTACACCCAGCGGGAACTGCGCGGTGATGTTTTTCAGGTTGTTTTCGCGTGCACCTTTTATAATGATGCTGTCTTTCCACTTTCTGCGCCGGGCAGGCAGTTCGATTTTTTCAGCTCCGGTAAGGTACTTTGCCGTGTACGATTCCTTAGCGTAAATCAGCTCATCAAAGGTTCCCTGAAAAACCAGTTGTCCGCCATGTGCTCCGGCTTCCGGCCCGATATCAATCAGTTCATCGGCAGCCCGCATAATCTCTTCTTCGTGCTCAACCACAATGACGGTGTTGCCCTGGTCGCGCAATGACTTTAATACATTCACCATGCGGGCCGTGTCGCGCGGATGGAGTCCGATGCTGGGCTCATCGAGAATGTACATGGACCCCACCAATGCACTACCGAGCGAAGTCGCCAGTTTTATTCGTTGGTATTCTCCTCCGGACAAGGTGGAGGTAAGACGGTTGAGGGTAAGGTACCCCAAGCCAACCTGCATCAGATAGTCTAACCGGTTATTGATTTCAATCAGGATGCGGGCTGCGATTTTTTGTTCGTGACCGGGAAGATCAAGTGCCTTGAAAAAGGCCGAAACTTCATCAACCGGCATAAGCACCAGGTCGGTGATGGATGTACCGTTAATTTTCACGTACTGCGCATCTTTACGCAGGCGCGTACCGCGACAATCCGGACAGGTAGTGCGGCCGCGGTAACGGGAAAGCAATACCCGGTATTGGATTTTATGCAGCTTTGATTCCACATATCGGAAAAAATCATCAATGCCGGCCACTTTACCATCTCCTTTCCATAAAAATTCTTTTTCCGATGCAGTGAGCTGATGATAAGGACGATGAACAGGAAATTTTCCGGAAGCGCCGCGAACAAAATCTCTCAGCCAGTCGCGCATGCCTTCGCTGCGCCACGGAGCAACCGCACCTTCATATACCGACAGGGATTTATCGGGTATAACCAAATCTTCATCAATACCCAAAACCTGGCCAAAGCCTTCGCAGGTACGACAGGCTCCATATGGATTGTTAAAACTGAAAAAGTTAACCGATGGCTCGGTAAAGGTTATGCCATCGGCCTCAAAGCGATCGGAAAAGCGGAGGGTTTCCTTCCCTTCTATGTGAACGTAGCATTCATCATGCCCTTCGTAAAAAGCGGTTTGCACCGAATCGCCCAGCCGGAAGGTCAGGTCTTCGTCATCCGGCTGAATCGCAGCTCGATCAATAACTACTTCCAAATTTACCGGTGCCGGAGGTTTTTTCTGCGCAAGCACCTCTTCAATCAACATCACATTTCCATTTAGCAACACACGCGAAAACCCTTTGCTGAGCAACAGACTGAGTTCATCTTTTAGTTTTCTTTCTTTACCCGGGCCAAGCGGTGCTGTTATGGTAATGCGTGTGCCGGCAGGCAGGCTATTGAGCATATTAACTACATCGGTAACGGTATGGCGTTTTACCTCCTTACCGCTTACCGGCGACAGGGTTTTGCCGATGCGCGCAAAAAGCAACTTAAGATAGTCGTAGATTTCCGTGGTGGTACCTACGGTTGAACGCGGGTTGCGGGTAGAAACCTTTTGTTCAATGGCAATGGCAGGCGAAACACCCCGGATATAGTCCACATCGGGTTTTTCCATTCGGCCAAGAAACTGCCGTGCATAAGCACTCAGGCTCTCCACGTACATGCGCTGACCTTCGGCAAAAAGCGTATCGAACGCCAATGATGATTTGCCCGAGCCGGAAAGTCCGGTTATCACCACCAGTTTGTTTCGCGGAATGGCAACGCTCAGGTTTTTCAGGTTATTTACCCGGGCGCGTTTTATAATGATGTAATCGCGTGGGTCCAGTTCATCCAGCCTGGACAGGGCAGTTAATGGAGCGGTCTTTACCGGCATGCTGAATAAACTGTAAAAAAGATTGCAATTAAAACCCTGCCACCGGCAGAAAATCAGTTATCGAAGTCGGGGTCGTAACTTGCTTCACGGCTGCTGCGATGGCGCGTTCCGTCATCGTAAGAATCGTCATCATCGGAACCGTAGTCGTCAGAGGTGCCAAAATCGTCTTCTCCGGAATTATCGAATTCCTGAGGCTCTGCGGTCTCCATTTCGTATTCACCCTCACTGTTTTTCGTAGCAGGAATTTTTACCAGAATGGTGGCATCATCCGTCTCCAGTGGGAAAACGAAGATGGGCTCGTTACGGGCATTGGTTATGCGTGTGATGGAAGATTCATAACCGTTGGGATACTGCTTTTTAATGAGATCGCGCAGCTCTTCGCTGAGGTTTTCAAGACTTTTTATCAGACGTTTCTTTGTTCCGGGCATAGGGGTTACCAATGGCAAAAAACCGGCAACAAATACCAAAAGAAAATCCGTTCAAGGCAAGATTTTTACAGATTTTTTTGCACAAAAACCGAAACTGCTTAACTTTTCGGCATCGTTAAACCCTAAATCTGACAATATCGGCAGCATCTCTACGTTACCTAAACGTGAGAACGAATGACAGCGAAACCATGCAGCGACAGCGAGTTGCTGTTGCGCTTTAAACAAGGTAACGAAGAGGCTTTTGCCATGCTGCTTAACCGCCATAAGTCGCGATTGTACACCGCCATATACTTAATTGTAAAAGACCGGTATGTGGCTGAAGACCTGCTGCAGGATACCTTTATCAAGGCATTGAACACCATTCGGAACGGTGGCTATGCCGATGAAGGTAAGTTTGCCTCCTGGATCGGACGCATTGCACATAACCTGGCGGTTGATTATTACCGCAAATCGAAGCGGTATCCGGAGATTGTGCTGGAAGACGGCAGCAGATTGTTTAACACCCTCACCTTTGCCGATGTAAGCAGCGAAGATTATCAAATATGGCGCGATAACCGCAGCCGGCTGCGCCAGTTGATTAAGGAACTGCCAACGGAACAAAAGCAGGTGCTCATTATGCGGCATTATTTGAAGATGAGTTTTCAGGAGATAGCCGACCGCACCGGAGTAAGTATTAACACTGCATTGGGCCGTATGCGATATGCGCTGATCAACCTGCGTAAAAAAATGATGAAAAACCCACGTGCCTATGATAAAAACGTTTACCCCGACCGATCTGATCAGGTATCTGTACCACGAGACTACGGAGGAGGAGAGCCGGGAGATTGAATCGGCTTTGCTTTTCGATACCGAATTGCGTAATCAGTACCATGAGCTTCAGGAAGTGATAGCCGGCCTGAATGAGGTGCTGCTCGAGCCATCGGATGAGGTTATTGCAAAAGTGATGGAACAATTGCGCAGCAAAGTAGCCGGTAAATAGCGCTGTATCGGACTGAAAAATCCGCTGGCTTATTTTTTACTTTGCATGTGCAGGTGCTCATTCTTCACCAGTTCTTCAATACGCCGGAAAGAGGCGGCCCACTTCGTTCCTACTACCTGTCCACAGCCCTGAGGCACGCGGGTCATTCCGTACACGTGATTACCACGCACAACCAACCGGAATGCCGTCAGGAAACCGTAGAAGGGATTGATGTCCATTATCTGCCGGTTACTTACGATAATCGTTATGGTTTTTTCCGAAGAATTTATTCCTTTCTTCGTTTTGTTATTCACATCATCGGTTACGCCTCAAAATTCAAAAATGTTTCCGTGTGCTATGCCATATCGGCACCCTTAACCACCGGTCTTGCAGCTATCGTGATAAAATGGCGTTATGGCATCCCCTATGTTTTTGAAGTAGGCGATTTGTGGCCGGAAGCGCCCATCCAGCTGGGCATAGTGCGCAATACCTTGCTGAAGAAAATTCTTTTTCGTTTGGAGGCCGCAGTTTACCGCAGGGCTTTAAGCATTGTAGCACTGTCACCGGCAATTTCCGAAAACATTTGCCGGCGTTTTCCCAGGCTGATCGTTTACCAACTACCCAACATGGCTGATACCACATACTTTGAACCCGGCACCGATGATAGTATAAAAGAAAAATATGGCCTTCAGAATAGAAGGGTGCTATCGTACATCGGTACAATGGGTCTGGCTAACGGCTTGAATTTTGTGTTGGACTGTGCCGAGGCCTGCCAAAAAAAAATGCTGCCGGTAACCTTTGTGTTATGTGGCGAGGGCGCAAAAAAAGACAATCTGCGCCAGGCCGTCTCTCAACGCAAACTGCAAAATGTACTTTTTCTGCCTTTTCAAAATCGTGAAGGCGTGCGTGAAGTATTCCGGTTAACAGATATAGCGTTGGTATGCTTTCAACCCTTACCAATTCTGGGAACCGGATCGCCAAACAAATACTTCGATGCGCTGGCTGCCGGAAAGGTGATTGCAGTAAATTTCAGCGGATGGATACGCGATGAAATTGAACAAAATGCCTGCGGATTTTATGCAGCAAGCGGAGATGCATTTGTGTACAGGCTGATGCCCTATCTGGATGACCAGGTGTTAAGAAAATCACAGGCAGCTTCCCGGCAGTTGGCCTTCCGATACGACCGCACTGCCCTGGGAAAAAGATTCGTAGAGCTGTTGGAAAGCACCGTTCCGGATTGTAACGACAAGTCACGGTTCAGCTAAGTGGCCTATCGCTGGCTGTCGTCCCTGACAAAAAAAGCAAACCCGGTTTTTTTCCTATATTCAAATCATGAAACCTTACCTCTTTCTCTTTCTGCTTGTCTTTTTGCAGGTATGTGGCAAACGCAGTTCCGATCAGGAATATATGGACGACCGGACCGATGAGGAGGTTAACCATCTTACCCCCTCACTTTTGTCTGAACTTCAGGGTGACTGGGAAAAACTTACCCAATGGCAGGACGGCAGTTGGGTAGTATTTCGCCCATGCGATGCGGATAATCTTTCCATAACAGTTAATACAGATACCCTTGTAATCGGCTGGGGCCAGGATGCATCGTATGCCATTGTGGAAGAAATTGTCGAAGACGAAGTG
This sequence comes from Cyclobacteriaceae bacterium, assembly GCA_025055435.1. Taxonomy (GTDB): domain Bacteria; phylum Bacteroidota; class Bacteroidia; order Cytophagales; family Cyclobacteriaceae; genus UBA2336. The sequence goes on from JANWWN010000004.1 coordinate 84,325, forward strand.
CCGGGCCGGTATGTTGTTACCGTGCGCGATCCGGAAAGTGATGAACCGCTTACTTATTTTTTTGAATGGGACAATCATGAGCATACCCTCGTACGATGGTGGTTATGGGGATTGGAACAACCACCTGATTTACTGGCCCGACTGGATATTCTGGACCAATACAAGGAATTTAAACAGCCCTGCCACGAGTGCTGGGATGATTGTGAAGAATGAATTTGGACGATAAAATTTTCTAAGAAAACTCTCTTTCACTCTTTAGTTCGTCTGCACCGGAAAAGCTATACGGTATTTTTTGCCTCGTTTAACCGAGAGTCGCTCAGCACGAAGCCAGGGATTGTGGCGCTTCAGTAATTTGTAGTTGCTGCCCTGGTTTAATGCAAATTGCACTAAACTGGGAATGGTTTCAGTTACATCAACATAACGCAGTTGTTCTGGTTGGTACAGGTGTCGCGGATTTACATCAAAACCATACTTTTTAGGATTTTCGATAATTTCCTTAATAGCAAGTATCCGAAATACATAACGGGCGGTTTCCTGCGGAAGGAAGAGGTCATAGTAGTTATTAACCTGCTGTTGTTTAATTGCGTCTTCAATGCCTTTAATGCCCCGGTTGTATGAAGCAGCAGCAAGCGTCCAGTTACCCAGCCTACGGTAAGCGTTGTTAAGGTACTTACATGCGGCTTCCGTTGATTTCAGCGGATCGTAGCGCTCATCAACCTCATCGGTAATTTCAAGTCCCAGTTCTTTTCCTGCGCTTTTCAGTATCTGCCAGTAGCCAACAGCTTCTTTGGGTGATACTTCATTCATCAGGCCCGATTCAATCAGCGGCAGGTATTTAAAATCATCGGGAATGTTGTGCCTTCGTAAAATTTCCTGCATTTGCGGAAGCCATCGGTTGGCACGCTTCATTAAAAACAAGGTTGAGCTATGCAGGTAAATATTGATTTGCAGTTCCCGGTCCAATCGCTCGCGTACATCGGGCTCTTTTAAGGGCACTTCCTCTCCGGCAAATTTTATCGTTTCGGGCAGGTCGTATGATATTGCCCGATATCGCACCAGCTCTTCCGGCAGTTGGGTTTCTTCCAGTTGTTGTTCCTGTTGCTCGCGGCTTTTTTCCAGCTCGGCCAATAAGGTTCGCATTTGCTTATCCCACCGGTTGCCATACCAAAGTGCGATAAGCAATGCAATGAGAGAAAAAATGAAGGAAAAGTATCTTAACAACATATCCGGGTTTATTCACCGATTAGAACAAATGCTCCCCAGTAATAAGGATGCGGATATTTATTTCGTATTAAAGCCTGGGCCTCTTCAAAAGCAGCCCGTTTGGATTTACCCGAAAAAAGCTGGGTGTAGAATTGTGTCATTAGCTCCTGGGTAACATGGTCATCTACCTTCCACAAACTCATTACAATGTTTTTTGCTCCTGCTTCCTGCAGCGCACGTTGTAAACCGTACACCCCTTCACCGTTTTTTATTTCACCCAGTCCGGTTTCGCAGGCACTTAGCACCACCAGCTCCGTATTTTTCAGGTTCAACAGCTGAACTTCGTTTGCAAATAAAATTCCATCTTCATCGGTGTAATCAACTTCTCCGCGAAGTCCGCGCTCAGCACCGGCCAACAGCAGTCCGCTTCGCATAAGCGGGTTTTCCTTAACGCGAACCTGACGGTCGGGATCAAGTCTGTTGGTGTTGCTCAGGAAAAAGCCATGTGTGGCAATGTGCAATATCTCCGGATTGTTGAGTTGTTTGAGTTGCTTTTCGGAGGCATCCTGCCCGGTTAAAAGTACTGCCGGAACTCCTTTGTTTTTTAACAGGGTGGCAATTGTATTTACTTCTGTGCGTGTTCCCTCCAGGATGGTTACATGTCCTTCTGCCTGGTCAAAAAACCTTTGACTGGAATCTTTTCTGATAAAGTTGCGGATTCGCTCCTTTTCACTCAGCGAATATGGGCTTTTTTCTTTTTTACCGGTGTAATCGGGATAGCCGAAAAGATAGGCTTTGTATTGTTTATAGCTTTTTCGTTGCTCTGCCGGTTTGCTTCGGTATTTGATAAAATCCAGGGATGAACCCAGCAAGTGTACAGCGTACTGATCTGACAGGTATTTGCCTAAAACCGGATTGTACAGCGTATTCAGATTTATGTTGTGGTAAATTCCATCAGGCACAACATAAATCCTTTTTACATTTTTCAGTTTCGGCTCCAGCGGTTTCCAGTAGATGTCGTAGGAGCGGTTATTTTCCAAACCTGCCAGGATGGTGTTTTGATAAAACTTGATTTCGCGTCCTTCCAGATCGTTACCGTTGTTGAGTACGACATATTCCGGACGAATCTGACCGGGTCGGATAACAAAGGCCAGATAAATGACGGAATCGGTCCAGCGATTATTGTAATACTCCAAGCGTATCCATTCCACCAGTGCCTCATCCGGTTTCAGTAGTTTCTGAATGTCTTTCCAATTGTATATCGTATCGGAAGTATTCCGGTTAAGTAGTTGGGATTTTCGCAGCAGGCTTTTTTCGGCCTCGGCTACCTTCTCGCGCAAGTCATTCGGATTTATATTCCTTTCAATAAGTTGTTGCTCGCTAAGCGTCAGTGCCTTTGCGAACTTTGATTTAAGGGATTGATATTCATTAAATAATTTTCTCAACTCATCATCGTTAGTATTTTGTATTTCCTCGCGAAAACTTTTGGCTGCTCTGAACAACACCCCTTTTGTCAGCATGTTATAACGAAAGGCCCAGGCAGGAGCTCGCTCAAGTTTACCGGCTACGCCCAACACAAACGAAAAATAGATATCGCGGAAGTAGTTGAATTCTTCCAGGTATTTTTCGCGCTCTGATTCAGATAACAGCAGGAAATTAGAATTGAGTTCGTTGATATATGAACGACCTGATTGGGTGTATAAATGAAACGCATCTGCATATCTCTGCTGATTCTCATAAACCGATGCCAGGTTATTGCAGACAGTTGCATAGAGCGGGTGTCGGGTCAAGCCGGTGTTTAACAAAATCATCCGTGCTTCGTTATAGAGCTGTTCAGCTTCTGCAATTTTGCCGTTTTTATCTTTTGTAAAAGCCAGGCTGTTACAGGCACTCGCATAATCCACATGGCTTTTCCCCTGAAATTTTGCTCTCACTTCCCTGATTTCTGCACAAAGTGTTTCAGCTTTCTCATGTTTGTTAATTTTATTGTAATAGTAAGCCAAACTGCCACAGATTTCAGCATAGTGCAGGTTATCTGTTCCCAATGTCTTTGTTATGATCGAAAATGCCGATTCCAGTAATTCTCCGGCTTCCTGATAACGACCCATACTCGTTAGAGTTGACGCTAATCTGACGATGGCAAATGCATACTTAGGATGATTCCTTCCCTGCAGAGACTCCCGCACTAATACTATATCGCGGAATATTTTTTCAGCCTTGTCATATTGACCCAGTTCATCATATAATACAGCAAGGTTATTGGTTATCTGTAGGTAATCGTCATGATTTCTGCCCACGGTTTTCTCGGCATTACCTCTGGCTTCTAAAAACAACTGCTCAGCCTTAACAAAATCACCTTGATCGCTGTAGAGTATAGCCAACACATTAAGTGTCTTACCGTAATCTGGATGATCTTTACCAAACAATTCTTCCTGTAAGGAAAGAGCCTTTAACAACCATTGTCCGGCCAGAGGAAAATTGCCGGCATCGTGATAGATGGACCCCAAATGATAGCATTGTTTCGCATAGTCAGCCTGCTTTTCGCCAAAAGTTTTTTTGAAGATCTCAAGAGCTTCCAGATGTAGTTGCTCAGCTTCTGAAAACCGATCCTGACGGGCATAGGCTGTAGCCATTGTTTTTGCTGCATGTGCAAACTTGTAGTGATTTCTTCCAAAAATTTTTTCGTAAGTGCGCAAAGCTTCGGCTCTTAGCTCTAATGCCTTATCATATAGTACATATTCATCGTAAACATCCGCAAGAAAGAAAAGCCCCAGAGCATATTCTTCGCAATCGGTTCCTTTCACATTTTTTAAAATTGAAAGTGCTTCCGTTAGTACTGATTCTGCTTCTTTAAAATTTTCCAGTTTAACATAAACAGCTCCCAGGTTAATACAATCACCGGCATATCGTTCGGAATCGCCACCAAATAAACGCCTCGACAGTTCGCAGGTTTCTTTACCCAACTGAAGTGATTTTTCGTAATTACCCGTTTCATAGTAAAATGTTACAAGGTTGTTGCATGCAAAATAATATCTGCCAGGATTTTCGTTTTCTTTTGCCTTGGCCTGTTGGTAGTAAGTAAGTGAAAGCGACTCGGATTTTTTAATGTCACCTTTTAAAAAATAAATTGAGGCGAGTTGATCAATAATGGTTAACTGATCATCATCATCCTTCAGGTTTTTCTGGTTAAAATCCGAGGCATCAATTAGCAATTTTTCGGCCTGCAACAGTTCTCCCTGCAGCATTTTAAAACCGGAAAGCCGTGTTAGTGTGCTAATATAGGTTTGTGCATATTTTACTTTTTCGTCTTCTAGCAAAGCTTTAGTTTTCAGTACCCATTCTTCGCCTTCTTTCAGCTTACCGAGTTCGCGTAAGGCATGCGCCCTGTTCAGCATAAGGTTGGCCTTTAAATCTTTTTCCACGCTTGCATTGGAGTTAACGATAGCCAGGCATTCATCCAAATACACTAACGCCTGATTATAATCCTCAATGAATAGTTTTACATCAGCCAGATCAGTTATGGCCTGAAGGTATTCTTTGCTTAAGGGTCCGTAAAGCTGGACACTGCAATCTCTGATGCGCTCACTTGCATCCAGTAGTTTATTTTTGCTGAAACGGTTTCTGTTCAAACCGTATAGTATTTTCAAAGCCTGTAAATCTTCATAGTATTCCTTTGAACACTTTTTACCCATTTTTTCATAGGTTGCCAGGGAACGAAGGAAATTCGCTTCAGCACTGTCAGGTTGATTTGTCTGCTGAAACCCTGTCGCCACATTGCTGCAGGTAATGGCGTACCATTCAGGGTCTCCGTCTGGTAAAGACGCAAAAGCATCTCTTGCCTCAGACCAGAAAATCAGTGCATCGGCATAAAACCTGTTGCGGGCAGCATAATTTCCGGTGTTGTTAAGTTCGATGGCCTTTTTTTCATTAATTCCCTTTAGCTGCTTTAACAGCCGAAAGTGAGTTTTGTACAACGGAATGGCCTTATCGGGCTGTTTCAGTTCCTCATATAGGGAGGCCAGATTATAACATGCTGTGGCATAGTTGATATGCGCAGTGCCAAACTCCTCCTCCGCTTTTATAATTCCCTGCTCAAACTGGGCAACAGCTTTTTTAAGCTTCCCTTTATTGTAATAGTAAATACCCTTGCCGTTTAATTCTTCCCACTGCTGACCGAACACAACAATGCTGAGAGCTGCGAAAATAGAAGCCATTACAGTTCTTGCAGTCATGGGTATAAATAATCAGAAGTTCGGTGCCAACAGGTATTTCGAGTAAAAGTCATCAATTACTTCCACCGCTTCTTCAGGCTTATCCACTACACAAAATAAATCCAGGTCTTCCGGGCTGATCATCCCTTCTTCAATCAGCACTTCCTTTACCCATTTGAGCCACCCCTGCCAGAATTTTTTGCCCACCATCACAATCGGGAAGCGCCCGATTTTCTTGGTTTGTATCAGCGTAAGCGCCTCCGTCAGTTCGTCCAATGTGCCAAATCCACCGGGCATAACAATAAAACCCTGTGAGTACTTAACGAACATCACTTTCCGCACAAAGAAGTAATCGAAAGTTATGAGCTTATCGGGATCGATGTACGGATTTCCCTTTTGTTCGAAGGGCAAAAAGATATTCAAGCCTACCGATTTGCCGCCTGCACGGTGAGCGCCTTTGTTGCCGGCCTCCATGATACCCGGTCCGCCACCTGTTATCACACCATAGCCGTGCAACACCAACTGGTAAGCAATTTCTTCTGCTGTTTTATAATACGGATCGCCTGGTTTTGTGCGGGCCGAACCAAATATGGTTACGCAGGGACCAATCTTGGCCAGTTTCTCCATGCCATCCACAAATTCGCTCATCACCTTAAAAATCATCCAGGCATTCTCACCCTTAATTTCAGCCCAATCTTTTTCCTTGAAAGCTTTGCGGATGCGGTGTTCGTCCTCAATAACCTGTTGCAGCGCAGCGCTATCGGGTTTCTTTTTGTTTTTTGTTTTCATCAACTTTCGTAATCAATTACGAAATATACAACGATGAAACGGTTTTCCATGATTCGGTTTTTTCTCCCGGTCCTCATCTTTACTACATTTAATCAATGCTCGCGAAATACCGCCCGGCAATCTTCATGGGCGCTGCTGCCTTTTGTTAAAGTGGACTCTGTTAACCCTGTTCTTTCTGCAGGAACGGGAAAATTCTTTTGCCCTGTGCGAAAAGATACCGTGTCGTGGGAAGAAAAAGATGTATTTAACCCGGCAGCCGTTATACACAACAGCAAAATTTATCTGCTTTACCGGGCCGAAGACCGCATCGGCAGGCACGCAGGCACCTCACGCCTGGGTTTAGCCGAAAGTGATGATGGTTTGCATTTTACCCGTTTGCCCCAGCCCGTTCTTTATCCGGATAATGACTCGTTGCTTCGCTATGAGTGGGAAGGTGGAGTTGAAGACCCGCGCATAGTTAAATCACCTGACGGGAGGTATATTTTGACTTACACAGCATATGATGGAAAAATCGCCCGGTTAATGCTGGCCACTTCAACCGACTTACGCAGTTGGCATAAGTACGGTCCGGTTTTACAAGGTAAATTCCGAGATACGTGGAGCAAGTCGGGTGTGGTTGTGGCTGAAGAACAGGGTGGGCAACTCATTGCCCGATTAATCAACGGGAAGTATTGGATGTACTTCGGTGACACGGATATTTTTATGGCCCACTCAAATGATTTATTGCACTGGGAACCACTTACTGAAAATGGAGAACTGAAACCGGTGTTGAAGCCACGTAAGGGATATTTCGATAGCCGCCTTGTAGAGCCCGGACCGGTTGCACTATTGGGCGCTGGTGGTATTTTATTGCTCTACAATGGTATGAATCTGGATAAAGGAGGTGATGAAAGGCTGGCGCCCGGAACCTATGCAGGCGGACAGGCCCTTTTCAGCAGAGATGATCCGACTTTACTCATCGATCGTCTGGAAAATTATTTCATAGTCCCTGATAAGCCCTATGAACTTACCGGACAGGTAAACCGGGTGTGTTTCATTGAAGGGCTGGTATTTTTTAAGGAGAAGTGGTACTTGTATTATGGTACAGCCGACTCACACATTGCCGTGGCCGTAAAGCATTAACTTCGTAATAAGTCTTTCACTGCCGCTTCAATATCCTTGAACCGGAAATCAAAGCCGGCACTTATTATTTTTTTTGCCGATACCCGGCTGCCTTTCAATACCAAATCAGCCATCTCGCCCAGCAATAGTTTGAGTGCAAACCCGGGCACGGGCGGAAGCCAGATTTTTTTTCCCAGTGCCGCAGCAACTGCATAGGTGAGTTCGCGGTTGCTAACCGGTTCAGGACTGACTCCGTTGTAAACACCATCAATCGCTTGATTTTCCAAAGCAAACAAAAACATCCGGCACAAATCATCAATGTGTATCCAACTCATCATCTGCGTGCCTTTTCCTAAAGGTGCGCCCACGTTCCATTTTACCGGCTTGGCCATTTCTTTCAGCGCCCCGCCTTCAGCACTTAAAACTATCCCAATCCGGATTTTAACTAAGCGTATTCCCAGCTCCGATATTTTTTCGGCTTCTGCTTCCCATGCTTTAACTACCTCAGCCAAGAAATCCTTGCCGGGTCGGCTTGATTCCTCAAATGTTTCTTCGCTTCCACCAAAACCATAATAACCTATGGCCGAAGCACAAACTACCGTTGTAACCTGATGGGGATTATCTCTTAGAGTTTTATGAAGCAGCGCAGTTGATTGGGTTCGGCTTTCCAGTATTTCCTGTTTGCGCCTCGCAGTCCAGGGTTTATCGGCGATACCGGCACCAGCCAGATGAACGATAGCATCAACACCAGCTAATGCGCGCAAATCAAAAAGTCCTTTTTCAATATCCCAGGTAAAAACCGGTATCTGACCTTTTCTTTCCCTGCGACCCAGGTGTACCACTTCTATTCCTTTGGATAGCAACAAACCGGTTAATCGCGAGCCTATCAGGCCGCTGCCACCGGTGATCAATACACGTTTTGGAATCAATTTTGTATAGCTTTGAAACAATTTAATAAACCTTTAACCATGCAAAAAGTTATTGCAGCGTTGATCTTAACGGTATGCATTCCGGTTTATGCACAAACCATTACAGTAAAGAAGGAGAATGCCCGCATCAAAGGTGCCAATGTGCCGGGTTATGAAACCGAGCTGGAAGGTAATGTAGAGGAAGTAACCGCTGCGTTAACTAAATATCTGAAAGTTTTTGCCAAGCTGAAACCGGGTAATAATCCGATTAGCACCAGCGAAATTGTGATTAGTAACATTTCCTATAAAAATCCGGTGTATGCTATGGTACGTGAGCGCGGCAACCGCGCTGCTGCCTGGATGGGAATAAAACCGGAAGAATGGCCGTCGGCAGATGAGGCCGAAAAAGTACAAAGCGAGCTGGAGCGCTTAACACGCGACTTTGCCGTAACGTTTTACCGCGACCGCATCCAGGCACAAATTGATGAATCGGAGCGCGCCCTGCAGGCCGTTGAACGGCAGCAGCAACGACTGGTAAACGAAAATAAAAACCTGAACCTCCGGCTGGAAAACAACCAGAAAGAAAAGACGCAATTGGAAAAGTCGCTGGAAGCAAACAAGCTCGAGTACCTTAATCTGCAAACCCGGCTGGAGCAAAACAAAAAAAGCCAGGATTCACTGGCTGTGGTGTTGGAACAGGTAAAGAAAGTACTGGAGATGCACCGCGAGCGGAAGCAGAAAGTTAATTAAAATCTACTTTGGCTTCTTCGTTAACGAATCACGGTCACGGCTCTCATATACCATCTCCTCTACCGAGCCATAGATTTTCGATTTCCACGAGCGGGACTTTTTGTCGAAGTACACATTCTCATCGGGAAATTCGATGTAGTTAAAACCCGCAGTTGCCGTGTAGTAGGGTGTGAGGTCCTCTCCTTTCACCATCAGGTCAAACAAATAGCGGCCTCGTTCCTCCAGTTCTTTTCGCGGAAGTTTCCAGGTTCTGAAAACCTCTTCGTATTCCGATAAATTTCCTTTTTCGTCATATCGCAACTTGCCTCCCGTAGCCACCCACTTGGTTTGAATACTGGGGGCAATTCTCGCGATAAGAAAGAAATGTGTGTCGGAAGCCGGATCAATGTAATAGGCCATCAGGTCGAGTTGAGCGGCCTCCCTTTTGTAATGATCCGCGTAAGCGGTATCAAAACGCAACGTATCGGTTACCCGCCGGGGTGGTTTTCCCGCGTAGCGGGCGATTTCCTGCTTAAACAACTTTTGTTGATCAGCAGATAAATATCTTTCAGGAGCATATTTTGGTTTTTCCGAACACGAACACACCAGGAGTAAAATAAATAGATTAGTTAAGCGCATGGTACAAATTTCACGAAAATAAAAAGACCTGCCCTGATCAAGGCAGGTCTTTTAAGATTAACAAATTTATTAATAGGCCTTCGAAATCGGACGGAATTCTGTCCAGTTATCAGTCCAGTCAGTTGAGCCGAAAGCACCCCGATAAGTAACCGTCTTGGTGAAGAAGGTGTCGCCGGTAAACTTACCATCTGTAAAGCTCGCACCGGTTGCAATGGTAGCGGTTCCGCTGGACAGCGTGAAGTTTGGATTGGACGGATAAGTAGCTGTAGTGTAGCGAGCGAAGAAGTTATCCACTCGCAAACCTAAATTTTCCCAGAAAGTGGTTTCCGAGCCTGACGCAGGCATGGTAAGTGTGGAATTATTTCTGGCAGTAGCTTCCCAATAGCTTTGGACATCAGCAACATTTACGCCTGTTCCGGCTGCGTATTGGGTGTTTGCAGATAATACATTGTTAGCAAGCACGCCTGTACCTCCGGTATATTGTGAAAGAACAGACGGCTGATTAAAGCGCAGTCCGGTAGGGAAACCTACAATCACAGAGTTGAAAATTGAAGCTGCCACGCGTCTGCGCAGGTCAATACAATGCACATTATTAGCCGATATGGTGCGCCCAGCGTTATCACGAGGACCATAAACTGTGATATTCGAGAAAATGGCGGTGGTATAAGTACCCGCACCGGTATCGGTGTCATTCGGACCGTTGTCTAATTCAAAAGCATTGGATTGTGACTGGTCGGCATAGAAAGGATTGCGTACCACTAATCCGAACTGAACCTTACCCGACCAGCCGTAGTCACCGTCAAAATCATCATCCCAGGTAGAGAGCGAAACAAGGTACTTTCCATTAACCGTTCCACCAAACCACTCAAAGCCGTCATCGCCACCAAAAGAAACCTGTATATATTCCATAATAGTGCCGCTGCCTACACCGCCCATGGTGATCGAATTTGTTTCATTATTGGGTGTAAGCTCGATTCCGGCATATTCTACGCGGAGATAGCGGTATGTTCCGGAGCTTTCGCCATCGTTTGTGCGAACATTAGAACCAAAACGTTTGGGCGGATCAATTCCTTCTACGCTGGGCGAACCAGAATCATCAGCAGAGGTATTTTGATTGGTGAATGCTCGTCCTAAAATAACAAGACCACCCCAGTCTCCCTTATCGCGTTCACCCACGTTTTGAGCGGAGGTCATCACCACCGGATTGGTAGCAGTACCGTTGCAGTTCAGGGTGCCTCCTTTTTCAACAACCAACGTACCTTTTGTGGCTTTATCACCAAAAATCACCGTTCCGGCAGGAATGGTTACGGTTACACCGTTAGGAATGAAGGTCTGACCTTTAATCAGATAACGCTTATTTGCATCAAGCGTTCGCGAGGTGAGGGGGCCAGGTCCCAATTGAATAACCGGGTCATTTACCTGGATAGACACAATACTGATTGTAGAAGGAAGATTTTTCTTATCAGTCGCCTGAAGTGTGATGGTAACGGTGGAACCAATTACGGCGGTTGGAGGTATGGTGTAGTTAATTGTCTGCGTTGATGTGGTCTCTCCACCCAAGTCAATCGAAGCGATGGATGTGGTGCCGACAAATGCATTCAGCCGGTCTCCGCCATTAGGCGCTGTAACGGTTACCTGAAAACTAATGGCATCGCCCGGTAAAGCTGAAATCGGGGCACCTGTTACAGACAAAGTTGGAGCGGGCTTGATCTCTTCTTCGTCATCACCACAACTTACCAGTACTAACGGACTGATAAGTAATGCGATTTTCCAGATGTACTTGTTCATTGTTGATTTGGTTTTTGTTCAAGTTCTTTTATGTCGCGTCAAAATTAGGTTCGACCTGTTTAGCCGCAGTTATTCCGGTTTTAACAAATTATTATGTGGCTTAACGTCCGCATCACATTTTTTTAACAATTGAAATTGCTCCGGTAAGGTCGTGCCGGGTTAATTAACGCATTCCTTCAAGTTGAACTTTTTAAAGTAAGAGCAACGAATCTAACCTCAGCGTGATCCTTCTGTCACAAAAGTGGATGCACTGGTTATCTGGGTTTAAAAAATTACCAAGCAGCGAGGCTATCGGGAAATTTTGTAGCTCAATGAAAAAGCAAACTGCTGTCCTATGCGGTACAACATGATAGGCGCATCGCTCGAATTGAACGTTATTTTGTTGTTAACATCCGTATCCTGATAGAACCTGTATTTAGCATTTAGCAAATTTTGAACATTAAACTTTGCTTCCATCCGACCAAATTGTTTGGCAATCTGCATATCCAGTGAATGACGCGGCAGCTCATAAATAGACGGGAAGTTTATATCGCCCACCTGGAAGATACGCTGACCAAAGATGTTGTACGCCACCGATACGTTGAAGCCCAGGTCCTGATCGGTATAATACATGCCCAGGTTTAACAGATAGGGCGACTGACCCTGCAGTTCACGTTTTTGCTGCTGAAATCCGGCTTGCGAGCCCAGATTCACTAATGAATAAATGTACGTGGCATTGAAGTTAACCGAGGTGTTGCGTAAAAACTTGGAAACACCCAGACTGGCCAACGACTTTCTGATTTCGAGTTCAGCGCCATAGGACTGCGCTTCATCTGCGTTTCCATACGTAGCCTGTGGCGACTCGGTGGTTAACTGAAGTATGGTTTCAATGGGACTTTTAAAATGCTTGTAAAACACACCGAAACTAACAAGTTCGCCCGGATTAGGATACATTTCCCACCTCAGATCAACATTATCAATATCAGCCACTTTTAAATCAGGGTTTCCGAAAATGCCCATTTCCAATTCAAAGTTATAGTAGAGGAAAGGAGCCAGTTCGCGAAATTCCGGACGATTAACCGTGCGGCTATATGCCAGGCGCACCAGTGAGCGGTCGGATATATTGTACGCAGTATTTAAAAAAGGAAGAGGCGAAAGTATCGGATTATCTACAACCACGGGGCCGTTGTTGGTTGCAGTATTGATTTGCTGACGGTTATATTCCAGACGAATTCCTCCTGAAATATCAAATTTTCCCAAAGGAAATCCCCCGCCTACGTAACCGGCTGTCAGGAGGTTCTCTCCCTCGTAGCGGTCTGACGGG
>JANWWN010000050.1 GCA_025055435.1 Cyclobacteriaceae bacterium
CCGGCTGTGCGGCTTCTTCTTTAAGCTGTTTACCAATAGCCAATTCAGCTACCAGTCGCCACCAACCTTCGCGGCTGGCTCCGCCCTGGTAACCGTATCCGCGCAAAAAATCCCGCTTATCCTTACCAATGTTCTGATACCTTGGGATATAAAATCCATTAGCCCTGCGGCCAAAGTAATATTTATCCTGAAAACCATCATGTTCGCCCGAGGCACCAACTCCCAGGTGATGGTCCATGATGTTACATCCAAGCTCACCGCTGTCATTACCCAGTCCGTTAGGGAAACGACTGGATACCGAGTTCAGTAAAATAAATGTGCTGCCCATGGTTGACGCACATAGAAAGATGATGCGCGCATAAAATTCGAGCTGCTCCCCGGTATTGGCATCGAGCACTTTTACTCCGGTTGCTTTCCCCTTTTTCTCATCGTAAATTATTTCGTAAACAATCGAGTCAGGCCGAAGAGTCATATTTCCGGTTTTTGCGGCCGCGGGCAACGTAGCGGAAACCGAACTGAAATAGGCACCGTAGGGACAGCCACGAATACACAGGTTACGGTACTGACAGGTGCCCCGCTGCGGGCTGTGGCTGAGGGGTGCGGTAAGGTGTGCGGTACGTCCAATGGTTAACACCCGGTTAAAATTTTTCTTCATGGAGTCGCGCAGGTGCTGTTCCAGGCAATTTAACTCCATGGGCGGGAGAAACTTTCCGTCGGGCAGTTGCGGAAGACCTTCAGGCTGGCCGCTAATACCCGCAAAACTTTCCACATAATCGTACCAGGGGGCAATATCTTTATAGCGCACGGGCCAGTCAACGGCTATGCCTTCGCGCAGGTTGGCTTCAAAGTCAATATCACTCCACCGGTAGCTTTGGCGTCCCCACATAATCGAACGCCCGCCAACATGGTAACCGCGCATCCAGTCAAAGCGCTTGCCTTCTTTTTCGATGTAGGGGTTTTCCAGGTCGTTTACAAACCAGTGTTTGGACGACTGGCGGATGGTGTAGCCGGTGCGATTCTGAACACCTTGTTTGCGTAAATCTTCCTGCGTGGGCTTATCGCCATACGGCAATTCCCATGGTTCAAGCGTGGCCGTGGGATAATTAGGGTGCTCTACCATTCTGCCTCGTTCCAACACCAGAGTTTTTAAGCCAAGCTCGCATAATTCTTTGGCAGCCCAACCTCCGCTGATTCCTGTTCCGACTACAATGGCATCGTAGGTAAGCTTCTTCTGCGCGTCTGTGTTTAGGTTTACATTGTTCATAAGGCATTAAATATTGGAATGAAAATTAAGGTTTAGTGCAGAGATTTACTACATCGTTTTCGGAAAATTATATGGATGGATACAACGCTTTAATTCTTCATGTTATTTACAGAATTAAATGAGGTGCAAACGTTTACGGTATCAAAAACTGAACAACACTGGTCGATCGGAAGCGGGCACTTATGCCGTCAGCAATGCGGCTCCGAAAACTCCGGCACTGTCCCCGAGCAGAGGCTTCACTACCGGTGTTTCCGGGCGATTATTAAACACATACCTGCGAAGGGATTCTACGCCTTGGTTGTACAGGGCATCAATATTTCCCACTCCGCCTCCTACTACAATTACATCCGGATCGAGAATGTTGACCACCACACTAAGGGCTTTTCCAAAGAAATGCGTAAGGCGGTTAAGTGTTTCAACGGCGTGCGGGTCTTTGTTTTCCAAAGCAAGTTGTTGGATTTCCCTGAGCGAGCGGTGCGTTCCGCTTCGAAGCTCATAAAATTTTTCCAGGGCCGGACCCGCAATAACTTTTTCCACACAACCGTATTTTCCGCAGTAGCATAAACCTCCGCTTTCATCCAGAAAATTATGGCCCCATTCACCGGCAATACCCTGTAAACCCTGTATGGCTTTGCCTTCTACTACAATTCCGCCGCCTACTCCCGTTCCCATGATAACGCCAAATACAACCCGGGCCTGTGGAAATCTGCCGGCCACAACGCCCATGCGCGTTTCTGCCAGTGCAAAACAGTTGGCATCATTCGCCATTACGATTTGAACGCCAAGAGCCTCCTGCAAATCATCTTTCAGCGGCTTGCCATTCAATACCACCGAGTTGGAATTTTTAAGTAAGCCGGATTGCGGATCCAATGTTCCCGGCGTGCCTATCCCGATTGCTTCAGGGTGGTAGCCCATGTGTTTTTCCATGGCATCAACAAGGCGGGCAATCTGATTTACAACGTGTGTATATCCCTGCGATGCTTCGGTAGGAATGCGGTCTCTGAATAGCACAGTACCCGTATGCGATGCATGGATTACGGCTCCTTCGATTTTGGTGCCGCCCAGGTCAATTCCCCATAAATGTTGTTGCTTCATGGTACTTGCGGATAGCGGGTGGTAGAAGGATGAAACGTGCGCCAGGAATGCCAGTATTCCTGATGGGCCTGAACGGGCTTTAGTATAGTGCCCTGCAAAGCGCCCTCAGTGCTCTTACCGCTCCAATTCCAGAGTGAGTTGGTGTTTTGATCTCGTAACGAACCGGAATCGTCAAGATAAAATAACAGGGTATCCGGTCGTTCCCAAACATGGAAACTCAGTCCATCCGGTTCGACAGTAAGTAGCAGGGATGTGTTAGTAAGCCGGTCATGAATCAGGCGTTTGTTGAGCAGCTCCCGCCAGTCGTATGCACGGCTCATACCTTCAACAGTTACACCGATAACCCACGATTTATCCCGCCAGGAAAGGCTGTCGGTTCCGGTTAGTTTTCCTTTCTTTTTACCGGTAGCATAGCCTGCCAGTTCAGCATATTCATCGGCATAGACCGAATCGGGCTGAAGTATTAAGGTGTTGGGATAACGGGCAATCCATGCATCCAGCGTCATTTGTTCGTAGGGTAATTCATTCAGGCGCATGCCTTTCAGCGGACCTGCAACGGCCTCTCCATTTACCTGTCGCCACCAGCTCTTTGTCCGTGAATCTTCAAACATGGCATTGAAGTGATCCATCCCTACCAGTCTGAATGTTTCCGAAACACCGTTTACAATCGGTGAGAAGATACGTCCCGTACGGCACACTGTACAGTAGGTAACCATAACCGGCTCACCGCCTACGGTATCGCGCACCTGATGATGATAACCAATAAGTTCAACCGGGTAAGCATGTTGTGAACCATTCAAACTTATTCCGATTACCACCGTACTGCGCGGTAAAACATTTTCAGAAACGGTTGCCATGCGAACCTTTGTTGGCTGATAAAACATTTTATCAGCCTGCATTTTTTCCCGGACAACAAAATACAAGCCTGCCCAGACTACATAGGGCAACAGTGCAACAATAATTGCCCGGATTGATTTTTGGCGGATAAGCATATAAGCTGGAATCAGCAAAATCAAAATGCCGCCCAGCCGAAAATACCAGGCATATTGATGAAGAAAGTAAGCGATGTTAACGGTATTCCACTGCTGGCTGCCCGGAAACGGCATGATAAAATATATGCGCAGAACTTCGGTAAGTAGTAAAACCAAAAACCCTGTCAACCAGATAAATCGGACCATCATATTAAACTTAATTTTCTGAGGCAGACCGTAGCAACGCAGCAGCTACACCGTTTGTCCAGCCAAAGCCATCCTGAGCCGGATATTCACCCCCTCCAGCGGTAAGCGAGGCGTCATAAACGTTGTATTTCTCCATCATTTTACCCGTATTGCGGAAAACCTGCTCATTTAAATTCAGCCACCTTTTCTTTATCTCATCAGCCAATTGCTGATAGCCATATTTTTCGAGGCCACTAATGGCAAGATACTGAAGAGGCGCCCATCCGTTGGGTGCATCCCATTGCTGGCCGGATGCTATCAGGGTAGTTGTTAAACCGCCCGGTTTCAGAAATTCCTGTTCGAGAGTTCGGGCGATTCTTTCTGTCATTTGCGGCTGGGATAATTCAAAAAACAGCGGATATACACCAGCCAGTGTTTTTTGCTGCAGTTGCTGTTGCCGTGCAAAGTCATAATCGGTAAAGAAGCCCAGCGGCTCGTTCCAGAAAAATGTGAGCAATGCCCGTCTTCGGTTGTCAGCCCGCTGACGGAAGTAATTCATCGAGTCGGGCATGTTTTTCGAGGCATACGCTTCCTGCAGTTTTCGTTCGGTAAAATAAAGCAGGCAATTCAGATCAACAGGAACAATTTCGGTTGTACGAATAGTCTCCAGACGTTGCGGGTCTTCCAGCCATCGGGACGAAAAATCCCAACCGGATTCAGCAGCTGCCCTCAGGTTACGGTAAATTTCTTCTGCATCTCTTTTCGACTTACGGGTTGTTAAGACATCTTCGCGATAAGCTTCCGGTCTTGGACCAGGGATGTCATCCCAGTATCGGTTGAGCACAGAGCCATCGGACATCATAACAACTCTTCGGTGCTGATCACCGGGCCGTTGCAGCTTTTCTTCTCCGTCCATCCAATATAAATATTCCTTTCGCATAGCAGATAAAAGCTCCAAAAGGATGGTGGAGTCGTTCTTTTGATACAAATCAATCATGGACGAAAAGTAAGGGGGCTGCGAGCGACCGAGATAATAGGTGCGGCTGCCGTTGGGTATGTGGCCATATTTGTTTATCAGGAATGAAAAATTGTTCAGCATGCTGCGCACATCTGCATAACGTCTGTGGGTCATTAAACCCAACATGGTGAAGTAACTGTCCCAATAATAAATTTCTGAAAACCTGCCACCGGGCACAACATACGGGAAGGGCAACGATAACCGTGATGAACGCGCATCTTCTTTATCAGCCGGCCGGATAAGCAAAGGCCACAACCTGCGCAGGTGCTCATCCATGGAAATAAGGGTATCGCTTTTGAAATCCGTTGCCGGACGTTGAGGCAAATCGAAATGTTGGTTTACAAACTCCCGAATGTCAAATCCCGGTTGCTGCCTGGCATTTTCATAAAGCGTGATTACTTGTTTCCATGATGTACGGGGTGTACAATCGGGAAAAGTTTTCGAGTCAGGGAAGACTCCGGTCATCTGTACGTCATGAAAAAGAGAAGATCCGAAAACTTCATCCCAGTTAACCGTCTCTTCGCGATTACAGGATAAAAAGAGCAGAACCAGCACAATGGCAAAGGCAAGTCTCATTGCAATTCGTGTTGATGTGCTGAAGCTGTCAGTTCCCTGCGTGTACGAATGCGGCTGATAACCAATTCGCCCACACTCCTGCCCTGCTTCTGACCGTTTTCAATGGCCGGCAGATAGTGAATACCTCCATACAACCGGCTTATGCCTGCTTCGCTTGCGGCCTGAAGAAAAGAAGTAAAGCTGCGCGGAGGCAATCCAAACTCCGCCTCAGTCGAATCAACAAAAGCGAAATTATCGCCAAATAATTTGGTCAGCGTGACAGCAGCCGCAGCTGAAATAACACTGTGACCACTGGTATATTCAGGAAACGGTGGTGTTTGCAGGAGCGGCACCCAGTTTTCATCAATATACCGGTTGATATACGTTTCGGGACGGACCAGTACGCTGCGGTATTTTTCATCCCAGCAACTAATAAAACCGTCAGCCAGAGCAATGGCTACGCATGCATACGCTTCAGCCGACCGGATAAAATCAGCGTTGGCCTTCTCACAGGCTTCGCGGGTAATGTTAATCCAGTGCCCTCCGGGGGAAATTTTCTTTACGCCAAACATCACGTGGCCGTGAACCTGCATGGCAAATGGGTTACAATCCCAGAAGGAGGCAATCTCCCTTTGCTCTTTGGTAAGATTTTTACCGGTTTGATACACCTGAAAAGCTTCCTTGTAAAACTGACTGTTCTTATCTGTTGAAAAAGGTGTGGGTGGCGGCGGAGCAAACTGTGTTGAAGAATCCATTACAAAAGGTCTGATTTTCGTCCAGTGCGGTTCAACCGCATCGAAGTATGCCGGAGGTGTTGGCCGCCACGTGGCAGGATCATCACGGATGGTATATTTGGGAAATGACCGGGTTTGGTGGTAATTGTCACCGGAAGCCCATTTCAAAATATGCTCACCTACTTTATTTCCGTAATCTAACGACCTGTTAAACACAGATCCCGGCATGCCGGAAATTTTAAAGGTATTTATGATATCCTGATAAACAGAATCCAGTTGCTGTTCGCTGAAGATAAGCTGGCGTCCAACTTTGTACAACGCCTGAAGGGAAACCAGCTCCGGGCTGTATTCCACTCCTTTTTCCGGCTCGGGCACGGGTGTAAGATGTTTAATCTGGCCGGATAATGAATTGTACGTCTCCGAAAAAGGAACGAGTGCCTCGTAAGCTGCAATGGATGCGTAAGCATAAACTCTGCTGGCTACAGGTGGTGAAAAAATATCGTGCACCATGCGATCGGTAATGGCCTTCATCATCCGGTGAAGATGTTGCGGGTTGGAAGTAGTTTTACCATAGTCCACGTTGTTACGGGTACAGGCCGTAACAATTATTCCAATAAGCAGCACATACTTTTTCATATCACTTACCCTTTCGCTGAATATTTGTATTGAGGTTAATTCCGGTAATTTCCAGTTTTTTCCAATGCGATGGAAGACCAATTGGTTGCTGGCTAACGCCTGAATCGCTTATACGAAGACCGCCAAAACCAAACAATACGGCCTGCAACATACCTCCCGCGCCTGTGGCAAAATAAGGATTGGTTCCTCCGGCTGTTTCGGCCAGTACGCCAAAGGGCGGCACTTCATTCGGGCGATAGCTTTTCAGAAAAAGTTCATAAGCCTTCCCGGCCTGACCTAAACGGGCATACAATGTTGCCAATACCGAAAAGCCCATGGCCGGACCCTGAGGGGACATGCGCGGTTCGTAGTACCTTAAATCTTTTTCGATTTGTTCCCGGTTGCTGATCAGCTCCAGCGGAAATGCAAGCAGATTAACATCGGCCTGTTTAATTTCCTCACCTTTATAGGTTGCATTCTCGCGCGTTGTGCCATCATCAAATTTCAATATCGGGATGTTGGCTGCCACGTGTTCCCAATCAGGGTCGGGTGGTATGCCCAGCTCACGTGCTGCCTGGCTTGCATACCTGAGCACGGTTATGGCCATACCGTTGGTAAACGCGTTGTTATCAATGTTCTCCTGCCATTCGTTTGCCCCGATAACATTGTTGATTTCATAACGGCCAGGACCTTTTCGTTCTACCCGGCTTGCCCAGAAATCGGCTACTTCTTTTAAAACCGGGTATCCGCGATCACGCAACCATTGTTTATCGCGCGTAACCTGATAATATTTCCAAAAGGCCCAACCCACACAGCCGGTAATGTGATGTTGAAAAGGTCCGGTTAATGCCCACACCGGTGTGTCCTCACTCCCATCAGCCGATGATTCCCAGGGAAACATCGCACCACGGTAGCCATGAGCAAATGCATTTTGCCTGGCTGCCTCCAGTCGCTGATACCGGTACTCCAGCAAAGAGCGGGCTATGCGTGGCTGCAACACCAGTAGCGGTGGATACATCCACAATTCAGTATCCCAAAACACATGCCCGTTATAACCCAGTCCGGAAAGCCCCATGGGCGAAAGACTGTAGGCTGTTCCTTCGCGTGCAAAGGAATAAAGATGATATAGGGCAAAACGCACATCGCGTTGCACGCGGTCATCACCCACAATAACAATGTCGCTTTTCCACAACTTTTCCCATTCGGAAACATGTTGCTGCAACAGTCTGTCCTTCCCTTCCAATGCTGCAAAAATGGTAAGGCGCTCGGCTTCGTTGTGCGGGTCGTTATAATGCGCTGATGATACGGCAGTGGCCACAACAGCAAAAGTATAGTTAGAACCTGCGTCCAGATTTCGCGTAAACTTGGCCAGGTGCATGTTATAGTCCCAATCTTCGTGAATAATCTTTGGCTGCTGTCCGTGCGGCTCCGGAAAAATAAATGAAGCCGAGGCGGCCACCGTCAATTTTCCCGAAGGGCTTTTACCCACCGATGTCAGCAACGGTATGAGCACATGCGGCCGGTCGATTTCACTGTACAGGTTGCGCACATCGGCAAGGTGATCGGGCGCTTCGATAATACTTAAAGGTGTGATGCGTATGTTTTGCTCAGCGTAAACGGTAACGATGGTCAGCGCTGTAAAAGGTAAATGTCTCAGCGCCATAAGCTGATGGGTTATCCGTGCTTTTCCGGGTATGGTAAAGGTGCTCGTGAGTATGGCTTTCCTCATATCCAGTTCCTGACGGAATCCGGTGATGTCGCCCAGCCCGATTCGTTTACCATCCACTTCAAGTGCAAGGTTTACGTGGTTGAAACTCTTCAGGATATTGGAAACCCTTCCGCGTTGGTAGTAATCGTACACGCCGTTCAGCACCACATCTTTTACTTTCATGGGCTCCGGAGATGATACCAGACCAATCATACCATTGGCTACGGTTACTCCGAAATAGCTTTGCACGGATTGCAGGTTGGCCGAAACGCGCCAGGTATCATCCGGTTGTGCCTGCAAGCCAATCAGGATGGCAGAAAAAACGATAATGGTTAATTTACCGGTCATGTTAATTTCTTTTAAAAGTTAGTAAAGAGCTATTGTTCCGCGAAACGATATAGACAAAGTTATTTATACCCTTACTGCGCAACTTTTTGATGTCGCGCGCTTCGCCCGTAACCCAAAAACCTGATGATGACAACGGGATGACCTTTGCATTAAAATTCTTGTCCACCTGAATCACCAGCCCGTAACCGGCATCCTGAAAACCCACCTCGGGCTGAACGGCTGTAAGATTGCCCGCAACAAGAAATTCATTCCAGTCCGTTCCTTCAAAGGCCGGAGTAATCGCATAGATTGGAAAGAACTGGGCTTCGGCAGGAAGAGGCACTATTTCGAAACCTTTACCCGTATTTTTAAGTATGACCGATTGCAGCACGCTGGCTGTTAGCACCTCACTCGACTCAAGTTGTCCGGGAGTAAAGATATCCGACAGCAAAGCCTTACTATACGATGAATAGAACAGAAACTTACGTTTAAGAGATGGAATTTGTTTAATCAACTGGTCGCGCGATAAAAAAGGAACGGGCTGATTGTTTACGTTATACAACAAAATCTGCTCTGCAGCACCGTTGCCATCAAAGTCGTTGATATACATTTTCAGCGGATGGTTTGCGTCGCAACGAAACCGGGAGTTTAAGCCGGCATTTCCGGCAATCAAATCGGGTAAGCTGTCGCTGTTTACATCATATACGGTAAGCTCATTCCACCAGCCACTGGTAAACTGTAAACCGTATTGATCTGTGTGGTTGACAAAGGTCCCGTCCTGCTGTTGGATAAACACCGTGATGGGCATCCAATGCCCGGCCACGATCAGGTCCGGAAGATGATCTGCGTTAACATCGGCCCAGGCTGCTCCGTTAATTCTGCCCAACGTGCGGGTGCCAAGTGCTGATGGTGTAATATCAATGAAGTTTCCCTTGCCATCGTTCTTTAATAAAAAGCTCTTAGGTATTTCGCCATACGTTCCGGCTGCAACGCGGCCCCCAATAAAAATATCAGTAAATCCATCGCTATTTAAATCGGTGGCAGCAATCACCGAAGCATCGGTAAACACGTCACGAAAAGCATCTAATTTTTTGATGAACTGACCCTTACCGTTGTTCAGGTAAAGACGGGGTGCAAGCCGATGATCGTTATTGTTGAATTGATGACCGCCTCCGGCAACTAATAAATCAATATATCCGTCAGAATTAGCATCGAAAAACAGACAGGCTGTGTCCTCGCAATCCTGATCTTTTGCCAAAGCCGGTTGTTCACTTAACCGGAAGCTGCCATCGGCCTGTTGCAGATAAACAGCTGCCGCCTGGCCCGAAGCGCCGCCAATAAAAATGTCATCCGTACCATCGCGGTTTATATCGGCAACCGCTACGGGCGGGCCTGCCGTTGTGTGCATAACGGGCAACAAGGGTTCAGTGGAAATGGCAGAGTAATTATTTTCAGTATGCGTAAACTGAAGTCCTTTTAATTGAACTTCAACATACAAATGTTCCTGCTTTCGCGGATGTTTTGCAGCCGACGGTTGAGCATCCGAATAATTAATGGTAAGGATTTGATTGGATGAAACCTGATAAATCTTTTGATGCAGGCCATCAGGCCAGACTATGGTAAGCGAATCAACGATTTGCGTTGCACCCAGACCCACGTGAATAACCGGCTCAACAGCCGACTGCCATCCGCGCGAAGGCAGAAGCTCGAACAGTTGGGCATTACCGGAAGTAAAGACATACACTTTAGCTCCGATACCATACCGGTTTTGTTCAAGTCCGCGTAAACGGATGCGAAGGAAGTGGGCTGTGGATGTATTGGTGTTGTTCCGGTAAATCGTTGCGTTTTGATTTTGCACATTCACCACCAAATCAAGATCGCCATCCAAGTCCAGGTCGGCATAGGCCGCTCCCTGAGTACAGGTGGGAAGGTTATCCATCCACTTGCCCGTCATGTCGGAAAAGCGATAGCCATCGGTGTTTTTAAAAATCCGGTCGGGCACCTTCCCTTCCGGCATTTTTTGAATAAGTTCTGCATCCGGAATATTGCGTGTGGGTCTCTCGGTGATGTAGGTGATGTAATCCAGGTCATTCGGTCGCCTTAAAATGCCGTTGGTGATGAACAGATCTTTCTTTCCATCATTATCAAAGTCGGCAAAGAGAGCGGCCCAGCTCCAGTCGGTTGCCTCAACACCGGCGAATGCCGCAATGTCGCTGAACAGCGGATTGCTTTGATAATCAGTACCACGATTGAGTTGTAACGCATTACGCGAAAACTGGTAGTGAAAGCCGTAGGAAAGTTTATGCTGAAATACCTCATAGGAATCTTCCCCGGCCGACTGCTTCCGAATGGCTTCATCATCGGGAAGCATATCGAGAGAAATTAAATCCGTCAGCAGGTCATTGTTGATGTCGGCCGCATCCGAGCCCATGGAAAACCGGCTGGTATGTGGCATGGATTTTTCAATTACCTGACGAAAGGTGCCATCCCGGTTATTGATGTACAGGTAATCGTTTTCGCGAAAGTCGTTGCATACATAAATGTCCGGCCAGTCATCTTGGTTGAAGTCCGAGACCGAAACACTAAGCCCGTAACCCAACGACCCGTTCAGTATTCCTGCCTGCGTGGTAACATCCACGTACCTGCCATTATCGTTTCGCATCAGCCGGTCGCCCGATTTTTCATCGGGTGCGTAGCGCATGAATAAATCAGAAAAGGTGTAGTTAGCATGAACCGAGTGGTTGAGCAGGTACACATCCAGATCGCCATCTCGGTCATAGTCAAAGAAAGAGGCATGCGTTGCAAACCCTGAAAAATCAAGGTTATACGCTTCTGCTTTTTCTGTAAATGTCAGGTCTCCGTTGTTGATGTACAGACGGTTCCTTCCTTTCAAATGAAGAAATCCACCAACCTCACACACATAAATATCAAGCCAGCCGTCAGCATTTACATCGGCCATGGTTACACCGGTGGTCCAGTTATCCGATCCGCTGACCCCGGCCTGCCCGGTGATGTCGCGAAAACGAAAATTTCCTTCGTTCAGATAAAGTTTATTCGGACCCTGATTGGCTGTAAAATAAATATCCGGCAAGCCGTCATTATTGATATCTCCGACAGCCACTCCGCCTCCGTTATAGTAGTACAGATAGCGAATGATGTTAAGCTGTTCGTTATCTTTTATCTCATTGACAAAAGTAATACCTGTGTCGGCCTCACGCATTCGTGTAAAAAGCACCTCGTCCTTATGCCTGCGCACATTGCACGCCGCTGTTATAAATAGAGAGAAAAGTATAATGAATGACCGGTTCATTAAAACTGACTAAAAAACAACATCGGGCTGTCGTTATTACGAATAACCAAAACAGCGCTCCGGCCTTTAAACTTTATTAACTGCAGGTCGCGAATCTCACCTTTAACACGGAAGCCCGATTCTCCGGGCCACAATGCGCGAAAAGTTCCGTCTCCATGTCCCTGTATCAGCAAACCATAACTGGCATCGTACCGGCCGGCTTCAGGCTTACAGCGATAGTTGTTACCACCAATCAACAAGTCAACATGGTTGTCACCGTTGAAATCCGCAGCAAGCAACGCATAGGTATTAGAAAACTGTGCTTCCGGTGGCAAGGGAACAGGCGTAAAAACACCTTGCTGCGAATTGAGATAAACCATGGAACGCAATTCGCTAACGCTAACACGAAGCGATCGGTTAACCTGATCAGTGGTGAATATATTCGTAATCTGCTGATCGCGGTAGTTCTCATATTTCAGATATTTCTTTTTAAGATAGGGCATTTGCGATACAAGGTCGTGGCGCAGCACCATGGGGTACGGCTTTCCCTGATTGTAAACGGTAATGATATGTTCCAGCGTGCCGTTGTTATCAAAGTCATTTACATACATTTCAACAGGCTGGTCGACCGAAGCACGAAACCTGGAATTCAATCCATGGTTACCGGCTACGATATCCACATATCCATCGTGGTTTAAATCAACTGCACGAACCACATTCCACCATCCCGATGTACCCGTAAAACCTGCCTTATCAGAAGTATCGGTCAGTGTGCCGTTATTGTTGATAAACAAGCGTATGCCCATCCATTCGCCTGCGATTATCAAATCGGGCTTTCCATCCTTGTTCATATCTGCCCATGCGGCATCGGTTATCATGCCGGCTTTGTTGAGCTGAGGTGCTACAGAAGCGGTAACGTCAGTAAAAATTCCTTTTCCATCATTTTGAAGGATGATACCATTTGCCGGTGGTCCGTAGGTAGCCGGCTGCATGCGGCAGCCCACGAACAAATCAAGGTCGCCATCCAGATCAATGTCGGCAGGCCGTACAACCGAGGTGCTTTCAAACCGATACGTAGGCAGAACCTGAGGCGACCTGGTAAAATTTCCTTTTCCGTCGTTCAGGTACAAACGATCGATTAAATCCGTTGACGTGTTCGGCAACTCATTGCCACCGCTGCAAACGTACAAATCAAGGTCACCATCCCGATCAGCGTCAAAAAAAGTACACCCTGTATCCTCGGCACCGCGATCCTGTTCAAAAACCGCTACCGAAGCAGGTTTTAATGTTCCATCCTTTTGTTGAATAAAAAGTTGTCCGGCCTGACCGCGTGCACCTCCGATAAAAAAATCATCCAGTCCGTCATTATTCACATCGCCAATACAAGACTTTGGGCCTTCGTTGCTCATCATATGAAACAGCAGACGGTCGCGGTCGAAGTCATTAAAACTGTTTTCCTGATGAACGAAGGGTATGGTTATGAGGGATGGGCCAAACCATTTTTTTGAATTTGATAATGAAGCCGGCTGTGATTTTGGAATCTCTCCATCCTTTTCATGAAGATGAATCACCTGGTTGGTTTTTACCGATTGCAGGACGGTAACTTTACCCCGCGGCCACTGCACAATGATTTTAGGAACCGAATCTAAATTGCCCAGTCCGATAAATGGCCGCGGATCAACCGATGACTGAAATCCGCGTGTTGGCATTTGTTCAACTACCATCACCGAATCACCTGTGTAAACCGTTATGCGTGTACCGAGTGCATAGGTGTTCAGACCTTCTCCCTTCAGGTTAAATTGCAGGAAATGATTTGCAGCATGGAGATTAGTGGAATTATTCCGGTAAATAACAGCCGGCATGTTTACGTTATTCAGAATCAGATCCAGGTCACCATCATTATCCAGGTCGGCAAAAGCCGAACCGTTTGAAAACATGGGCCGGGCAAGGCCCCACTCCGAAGCTTTATCGGTAAACGTAAATTTTCCGTTGTTACGAAAAGCGCAGTTCGATACAGGTACCGAGGGAATGATCTCGGTGAGTTTCTTGTAATCCACACCCGACCTGGTAATAACCGACTTCACGAATTCTTCACTGCTGGCGTAGGTCAGAAAATCCTGGTCGGTTAAATCCTGAAAAATTCCATTCGCAACGAATATATCTTTCAGGCCATCGTTATCCATATCAAAAATCAGGGCACCCCAACTCCAGTCACTCGCCTCTACGCCTGCCATACGCGATATTTCGGAAAACGTACCATCGCGGTTATTTAACTGAAGTGTATTGCGTGTAAACTGATGGTGATATCCGTTTTGCACACTGTACTGATATCGGTTCCAGTCTTCAAAAGTGGTTACGGTTTTAATGCGGTTATTGTCTTTGGGAAGCATATCCGTAACGAACAGGTCGAGCCAGCCATCGTTGTTAATGTCGGCAAAGTCGGCCCCCATGGACGCGTTGCTGATGGAGGGCATGGCTTCGGTAAGCACTTCGGAAAATGTTCCGTCCTGGTTATTGATATACAGGTAATCGCGTTCAAAGAAATCATTCGATATGTAAATATCGGACCACCCATCGTTGTTCACATCGCCCACGGTAACACCTAAGCCAAAACCGATGACACTAGAGTAGATGCCGGCTTTTTCGCTGACGTCGGTAAAGCGGTTCCCATCATTACGCATCAGTTTATCACCGCCAAGAGCATCGCGGTTAGGACGTTCGTTTTTACGAAGGTTAAAACTTCCGATGGCCTGATACGAATTATTCAGGATATACAAATCGAGATCACCATCGCGGTCGTAATCAAAAAAGGCTGCATGTGTGGTAAAGCCCGGATCGGCCACACCATATTCTTCCGCACGGTCGGTAAACGTAAGGTCTCCGTTGTTAATAAACAGTTCGTTTTGCTTATTTCCTCCACGCACATCGCCTGAATTACAAACATATATATCCAGCAGGCCGTCACCGTTTACATCGGCCATGGTAACTCCGGTCGACCAGAAACGTTTTCCGGCTACACCTGCTTTATCAGTTATGTCTTCAAAGCGCAGATTGCCTTTGTTCAGGTACAGCTTGTTGGGACCCTGGTTGGAGGTAAAGTAAAGGTCAATTAATCCGTCATTATTAATATCACCACAGGCTACACCTCCGCCGTTGTAAAAATTACGATAGGTATAAATGTTAAACGCATTATCGAAACGCAATTTATTCTCAAAGAAAACACCGGTTTGTTCCGCGGTAAGTTCAGTAAACAAGGTTTCCTGTTTGGTATTTTCCCTGGTGCAGCCCGCCAACAATATGCTTAGCAAAAGGACCGTTGTGCCTATGCATTCAGTTCTCATTTTCCAGCATTTTACGTTTCAGTTCCCGTTCTACCCGTAAGTCGGTAAATACAGCCTGAACATACTGATCATCTTTGATAAATACATTGATTCTTCGCTTACCGTCAATACGGAAATATACTTTGCCCATGGTGCGATGATCGAGAACTTCCATTTTTCCATAGGTGGTATCATAGTGATGGACGATTTTTTCAAACAGCTTATCCGACCAATACTGGCGGTTCCAGGGAGCCCACGCTTCGTAGTTGTACACCACCGGCATCTCATAAATTTTATCTTTATAAAAATTCGGATAGAAATGCATTAAGATACCCGGTTTGTCTTTTACCGGCAGACGATATTCCACACTTTGGTTTCCCGGACCCTGGGTAATGATGTTCTGGCTGTTCAATTTCCAGCACTGATCAAAAAATTCCTTTTTCTCCATACCGAGATATATGCCCAGAAACAATTGTTCCGATTTTCCCGGTGACCTGTCCAGCCATCCACAGCCAAAAAGGAGACTCAAAATTGCGAAAACGGGAAATGAAGTGTTTTTCATAATTACTTCGTACAATTCAGGTTATATAATTTCAGTTCGTCATTATTTACTCCTACCAGCAAACAGGTTTTGCCCGCCAAACGAATACCGGCTAACTGCCTGATATCTCCGCGGATATGCAATCCGGATGCTTCAGGGCTAACCACAACAAATGTCCCGTCACCATGGCCTTTTAGCATTAAGCCATGACCAGCCTGATAAGTACCGGTTTGCGGTTTTGCTCTTGACTGGTTGCCGCCTGCAATGAGGTCCAAGTTTCCGTCACCATCAACATCGTTAATATAGAAAGCGTAGATCGGCATAAACTGCGCTTCCGGAGGCAATGGTTTATGAATAAAGTTCGTTCCGGTGTTTAGCCACATGGCACTGCGCATGTCGTAGGATACTACATGATAACTTCGTTCCAATAATGCAGATGGTATAATCGCATCAACCGGTTTGCCTGCATAGTTTTTATAGTAAAGAAATTTCTTTTTGTACGATGGCATCTGCGCCAGAAATTCCGGAAGCAAGGCATAGGTAAAAAAGCTTCCGTTTTCATGGCGGGCAATAAGCTGCTCGAGTGTTCCATTTTCATCAAAATCGCCAACCCACATCGCGAGGGGTTGAGTTGGAGAGGCCCTGAACATGGAGTTTAGTCCATGGTTGCCCGCAACCAGGTCAACTCTGCCATCCTTGTTAAAGTCAGCCGTTGCGATGGTATTATACCAACCCTGGGTTTGCGTTAAACCCCAATTTGCAGTCTGTTCAGTAAATTTTTGCTTTTCATTTATAAACAAGCGGAGCGGCATCCATTCACCCGCAACAATAAGGTCGGGCCAGTCATCACTATTTACATCGGCCCATACTGCCGATGTTACCATGCCCACCTGTTTTAGCTCAGGCAGCATTTTTGAAGTCACATCAGTAAAGTTGCCTTTTCCATCATTCATTAAAAGATAGCTGTCGGCCGGTAAACCATAGGCCTGAGGACGGTAACGAACACCGAGAAACAAATCCGGAAAACCGTCTTTATTAAAATCGGCTGCTGCAACCGATGAAGTGGGCTCAAACCGTAATGTACCCGGAAAAACCTGACTGCTTTTGGCCAACTTCTTGCCGCCTTCAGAAAAATAGAGGCGGTCGATCAGCGCAGTTGAGCTGGATGAATATTCTCGCCCACCGCTGGCAACAAATAGATCATCAAAGCCGTCGCTGTTGGCATCGAAAAACAGGCAATCCGTGTCCTCCGACTGACTGTCTTCGTCAAAAACGTCATTGGCCAATGTATAAAAAGTTCCGTCAGCGCGCTGAACGTAAAGTCTTCCGGCCTGCCCCACCGCACCTCCGATATAAAAGTCATCCTGCCCATCTTTATTAATGTCGCCCGTGCATAAACAAGGACCTTCATTTGAGGTCATGATAAAAAGAAGTCTATCGTGATTAAAATCATTGTATTCGTTCTCAACATGTGTGAACCGAATATCCGGATGCCTGTAAGGACGGAAGCAGGGTTCCACTTTTCTTTCGGTGAAGGGTGATTCGGAAAGTGAAGCCTCACTCCGCCTGATAACGTGCAGTTGGTTCACCGGCAAGTTGGTATAAACGGAGTAATTACGATCCGGCCACTGGATGATTAGGGAATCAATTTGAGTTACTGTTCCTAATCCAAAGTGCAGTCGAAAGTCAACCGTTGACATGAATCCACGGGAAGGAAAGAGTTCCTGGTACTGCAGGTTCCCTTTGCTTTTAATCCAGATTTTGCTCCCGATACCAAAAATATTTTTAGGCAGAAACTCGAGCTGAATGGTAACGTAGTTGTTGCGCGTTAAAGTAGTGGTTCGGTTTTCAAGAACAAACGCAGGCATGTTAATATTATT
>JANWWN010000051.1 GCA_025055435.1 Cyclobacteriaceae bacterium
TCTTCCAGCCACTCGTAAAAAAACTGCGATGGTACCTGAATAGTTAACACGTCATTATGAATCTGCAAAGGCACTATCGGCTGAAACCACGTATTATAATTTTCTTCTCCGACTGATTCGCGAATGATTTGCAGGCAGTCGTTCCATAGAGTAGTGCAATCAGCTACCATGCAGTTCAGGTTAAGGTTGAAATACAATTCTCCGTCCGGAGAAAGGGAGACAAAGATGTACAAAAAGCATTCAAGAAAACAAGCGCAGATACCCTTGACTTTCTCAAAAAAAATTTCGTTCTAAAGACGGGCTCGATAAAGTCATTTTGTCGATGAAATAACTTTATCCTCAATACTTTATAAGATGACATTGCGGATTTCTGATCAAATTTTTTTAAGCCATCTACCCTCTGCAACCCAGAAAATTCTTGTCCACAAGTTTTACACAAATTTGTCAACAGGTTTTCCTGCGCCCGAAACAAGGAACAGCGATTTTTCGTAGTTTAGTAACCTCGAAACACGCTAAAAAAAGCATACCATGAAAAAATTTTTTCTGATAGGGTTGATTTTTACGATTGCCAGCAATCTTCATGTGGCCATTGCACAAGACCAGTCAGCCTCTAATAAAACAAAGAATAAGCCATCGGCTACGGATAAGCAATCCACCAAAATCATCAAGAAAGCACAAAAAGCATTGGCTAAGGCAGATGCATACTATGCTTCCGGTAAATACGACAAAGCCCTGAAATCACTGGAGAAATACCGCACCATCGGCAAAGGAAATCCGGCATTTCTGCCACCATATTACGTGCGCGATGCCCGCTACCACCTGGCGCTTGGTGTGCTAACCAACTTTGAAGCCAGCTTACAAAACGCCGTTGAGTCGAGTATTACCGTTTTTGGCGAGAATATGCCCGGCCATGCCAATACCTTAAGCGAAGTGGCCGAGGTCTATAATCAATATGGCAACTACCGCTTAGGCAGACAATATGCAACCCTGGCCATGGAAATAGTGACTAACCAGAATGAACAGATCGACCCGTCACTAAAAGTAAAAACTGTTCTTGCTCTTGCCGAAGCATTAATCGGTCAGGGTTTTGCCAATGAAGCCCTCGCGTTGCTGCGCAAGTATGAATCGTTCATAGCTGCTCGGGCAGTAGAAAAGGAAACGACTACCGCAGACGGTAAAATTCAAAGCGTACGGGTTCCTGAAACTGAACTCGCTCCGCGGTTTAACAGTTATGCCCGTCTGCACATGCTGCGCGTAGCTGCATATGGCAAGAAGGGTGATATTGACAGTGTGGATATCATGCACCGTGTAGGCAGGGCCTGGATTAAAAGTAATGAGCGATACATGGGTGAAACATCACTTACACTCATTGAAGCCTACTACATCTATTCACGCTCTTTCGCTGAACACAACAACAGCATCATTCCGGAGGGCATTATTAAAAGAGATAAGATGGCTGACTACAGCGAACAGCTCAGCGAGCTTAAAAAACGAACCGCACCATCTGTACCGTTGGCTCATTTACTTTACCTTGCCAACCTCGACCAACTGTTGCGGAAGGAAGGTAATTCAGCGCGGTTCACCAACCTGAAAGCAGAGTACGACCGTATGCTGAGCAAATACTTTCCCAAAAACAGCATGCAACACATTAACCTGAAAGCCGTAGAGTTTAACGCACAACTGGCTAAGGACAAAATCAGAAACCTGGAAAACGATGCCAACAATGTGCTTGGTTCATCCACACTCCCGCGATTCCACCCCACCCGCATCCGCTCGCTGGAGTTTTTATATCACTTTTCTCTGCAGCAACGCCGCTACTCACAGGCTGAATCCTACCTGAACCAAATCATCGAACAGAAAAAGGAACTCTACGGTGCAGAATCACCCGAGTACCATTTGGCCCGGGTTATGCTGGCCAACTTCTACCTGGATTTTACCAACAAGTTGGAAGAAGCCGGAAAAATCTATCAGGAAAGTTATTTCGGAATTGCCGAAAAGGAAATTGCACCAAAGCATAAGGACCATCTCGAAATCATCAACCACCTTGCTGCGTTTTATGAGCTTACCGACAAATACAGCGAAGCAGTAAAGTTACTGAACAAAGCCAGGGACATTGCACAGATTAAATACGACAATGAAGATGTAGTGTATGCCAACGAATTGATTCACATGGCCAAGCTCTTAATTAAGCTAGGCGAATATGACAAAGCCGAAGCCAATATTAATGAAGCCCTGCCTATTTATGAATTAAAGAAAAACAAGGACGACATCAACCTTGCTTCACAAATCAACGCCATCGAAACCCAGGCCAAGCTCTTCGGCATTAAAGGACTTTTCGATGAAGCGGAAGAAAACCTCAACCGCACCCGGAAAATGATTTTAAAATCCAAAGTCCCGATTTCCAACGAATCATCAACGGCCGAAGAAATGTCTTCTCTCTTCATTCAGCTTGGACGGTTTTCACAAACCGAAGAACTGTTGAATAAACTGCTGCCCGAATACGAACGGCTTTATGGTAAAGAATCCTTACGGCTGATAGACCCGCTTATTAACAAAAGCCGGATTTTACTGGCCAAGGGCGATTACACCGAAGCGGATAAAGTTGCCCAGCGGGCCTATTCCATTGCATCAAAAACCTATGGTGAAAATTCAACCAAAACGGCAGCCACCCACCGGTTGCTGGCCGACATTTACTACCAACTGGGCGATTATGAGAAAGCGGTTGAAAGCTACCAGAAGGCGCTTACAAGTATGGAGCGTCAGTTTGGCCGTAAACACGTGGATGTGGCCCGGGTGCTATCCCAGCTAGCACTTGCCCAGTTCTATGGCGGTGGCGACAAGTCCGAAATCGAAAAAAACATGTTTGAGGCCCGCGACATCGTAGCCGAAAAGCTGGGCAAGGACAACCCGCAATACGCAGAACTCCTGAAAAATCTGGCGGTCTTATACATCTCCAAAAAGCAGTACGATCTGGCGTTCAACTCACTGACCATAGCCGCCAACATCTGGCAGCAAAAAACCGGCACAAAACGTAACATCAATGCAGCCAGCATTTATCTGCTTACAGGCGATGTGTATTATCAGATGAAAAATTTTTCAAAAGCCGAAGAATTTTACAATAAGTCAAAAGACCTGTACGAACGATTCTTCAGTGTTTCCCATCCTGAATACGTTAAGCTGCTTTCGCGCCTGAGCCGTGTGCATTATATGAATAAAGATTACAAGCGCGCGCGACAACGCATTGAACAGGCCTTAAACAACTATCAGGATTTCATTAAGAAATTCTTCCCGGCGCTGAGCGAACGCGAAAAAGCCAAGTACTGGAACACCATAAAAGCCGATTTCGAATTTTACAACACCCTTGCACTGGGCCGGATTGAAGAATTCCGCGACCTGAGCGATCAGGTTTATAACTATCAACTGCTAACCAAAGCCATCCTGCTCAACTCCTCCATCAAAATCCGAGAACGCATTTTAAACAGCACCAATGAAGAGCTGAAACAGCTCTTTGGAGAATGGCTCCGCAAAAAAGAACTGTTGACTTTATCGCTTTCCATGAGCCCGCAACAACTGGCGGAAAATGAAATCGACCCTGTTGTACTGAACCAGGAAGTGGAAAAACTGGAAAGATATCTAAGCCAGCAGTCGGAGTTATTCGGACAAAGCTTTGACAATAAAAAAATAACATTCGAAGATGTAAAAAAATCGCTCAAGCCAAATGAAGTAGCCATCGAAATGGTGCGCTTCCGCTACTTCGACCATAACTTTACTGATTCGGTTATTTATGCGGCCATCTATATCAGGCCCGACATGAAAAAACCTGCCCCCATCATCATGGGCAACGGTAAAAACATGGAAGGCCGTTATTTCCGGTTGTACCGAAACTCCATTATTAATGAAATAGAAGATAAAACATCTTATCAGGTATATTGGGAACCCATCCAGAAAGAGTTGGGCCAAACCTCTACCATCTATCTGTCAGCCGATGGTGTTTACAACCAAATCAACCTCGAAACCCTGTTAATGCCCGATGGTAAATATGTTCTCGATAATTCCAACATTGTGATGGTGAGCAACACGCGGGATTTGTACCTGCGCCGGGTAAAATCAACGCTGCGCGCCGAGAATAAAGCCTCCATGTTTGGCAACCCTGCCTTTTATCTCACCGCTTCTCGCAACGATGCGCCCATTCCCCAACTCCCCGGGACGGAAAAGGAAATCAGTCAGCTGCAGTTCCTGCTTCGACAAAAAGGCTGGAAAACCGAAGAGTACATCGAAAACAAAGCCACTGAAGAACGCATCAAGGAGTTAAACAACCCTAAGGTATTCCATGTGGCTACGCACGGTTTTTATAAACCAGTTGGCGACGTTACCGTAGAAGACGAGCTCGAGGGCAATGAAGCAGCCTTATCACGTAACCCGTTGTTGCGTACAGGCTTGCTGCTTACCGGAGCTGGCGATTTGCTCGAGAAAACGGAATATAATTTTAATATGGACAACGGCATCCTTACCGCATATGAAGCGATGAACCTTAACCTGGACCAAACCGACCTGGTTGTGCTGAGCGCCTGCGAAACAGGCCTTGGCGAGGTAGAAGCCGGTGAAGGTGTTTTCGGCTTACAACGGGCATTTCTGGTGGCAGGCGCCAAAGTACTTATCATGAGTATGTTTAAAGTGGATGATGAGGCTACGCAAAAACTCATGCTCAAGTTCTATCAGAAGTGGCTCAACACCGGAAAGATGCGCGAAAGCTTTACCGAGGCCAAAAAGGAATTACGCAACGAGTATCCGGAGCCCATTTACTGGGGCGCCTTTATTATGATTGGACTGGAATAAAAGTTGGTTATGCGGCCGGTTTTCGTACCGGCCGCTTTTGTTTTATCTTGGCCTCATGCGTTGTTTTGCCAGCGACAATTATTCGGGCGTTCATCCGGAAATCATGGAAGCCATCGTTCGTGCCAACCACGAACATGCTCCCTCTTACGGAAATGACGAAATCACGAAGCGGGTCATCGGCCTTTTTAAAGATTTATTTGGCGAACCCTGTGAGGTGTTTTTTGTTTACAACGGCACCGGCGCCAATACACTGGGGTTATCCGCCATAACGCGTAGTTTTAACTCCGTGCTTTGTTCAGAATGGGCACATATTCACGTTGATGAGTCAACTGCTCCCGAACTATTCACCGGTTGCAAACTCATCAGTGTTCCATCTGTGCATGGAAAAATCTTACCCGAAGCGGTCAGGGAAAAAATCCATCGCATTGGCGACCCGCATCATCCGCAGGCCAAGGTCATCTCCATTTCGCAGCTCACCGAATACGGAACCGTTTATACTCCCGATGAAGTAAAAGCTCTGTCAGCTCTGGCAAAAGAACACGGACTCTGGTTGCACATGGACGGAGCAAGGATAAGTAATGCTGCCGCAAGTCTAAATGTATCTTTCCGCACCTTTACACGCGATGCCGGCGTAGATGTGCTTTCATTTGGCGGAACCAAAAACGGAATGATGTTCGGTGAAGCAGTTCTGATTTTTAATCCTGAACTCGCAAGATACTTTCATTTTATCCGTAAGCAGGGCATGCAGTTACATTCGAAGATGCGCTTCATCAGCGCACAATTCGAAGCACTGCTGAGCAAAGATTTGTGGAAACGAAATGCAATTCATGCCAATAACATGGCACAAAAACTGGCTGCCGGACTACAACAATTTCCGGGAGTAAAAATTACACAACCGGTTGATGGCAATGGCGTCTTTGCCGTTCTTCCGCAGCACGTTATCCAGCCTTTGCAGCAGGAAGTATTTTTTTACGTATGGAATGAAAAACTTAATGAAGTGAGAATGATGTGTTCGTTCGATACAACAGAGGAAGATATAAACCGGTTATTGCAGAAACTCCAATCGCTGCTTAACGCTTAAGAAACTTGTACGTACCCTTAAACCGGGTTCGCTCTTCCTGAAGACCCAGCAGATAATACCCCGCTGATAGTTCTTTAATACGAATCCGTATCTCGTGCTCGCTGAGTACTTCAGCTTCTACCGGTATCTCATTTCCTATAATGTTGTAAAGATGCAGATGCAGTAACCGCGCATCCAGCGGCTCGGCCAGCCGAACGTAAACATAATCATCCACTGCCGGGTTGGGATAGACCGAAACATGCGTATCTGTGCTGCCCTGCCTGAACTCACGGGCTAATTGGGCCCGCACGGTTCCTGCGGTAATCACACAAAATAACACGATGTATAACCCTACACGCATGGCAGTATAAAATTACGTAAAAATCAAACAAAAGTTCAAATTTTTACCACTTTGAAACGTTTAATGTATTTGCCGTTCTATAGATGCAGTTAGTGTCCAAAAGGTTTAAACAGCCCCTACCTGTCGGAAGGCTTCAGGTAATTTTTCCAATAAATCGCGGGTAATCAGGCATTCACGGCCTTTTTCATGAACCGCAATATCAGCAGCACGGCCATGAACCCAGCAGCCCAGCCTTGCGGCATCAGTTGCCGGGTAGCCTCGGGCCATTAAGCCGGTCAAAATTCCCGTAAGGGCATCTCCGCTACCTCCTTTGGCCATTCCCGGATTTCCGGTATTGTTAAACCACAGGGTGCTATCCGGGAATGCAATGGCGGTGTGCGCTCCTTTAACTATTACTACCGACTGTAAACGGGCAGCCATTTCAATCTGACGGTCTAATCTTTCAAAATCGTTTTTCCAGTCACCGGCAAGACGCCTAAACTCTCCGGGATGCGGGGTAAGCACACTGCCTGTTGGGATTTTGTGCATCAGGAATGAGTGCGTTGCCAGAATATTCAAGGCATCCGCATCAATGACCATCGGAATTCTAAAATCGCTGAGCAGCCTGTCAACGGCCTGAACGGTTTGTGTTTCCGTACCGAGACCCGGCCCGATACCAACCACGTTGTATTTTCCAGGCTCCGGCACGTTCGAAAAAAAATTCGCTGCATCATCAACCGAAACCATGGCTTCGGGCACGGCTGTCTGAAGGATTGTATATCCGTTCTTCGGAGCGTGCACGGTTAGCAGCCCTGCACCACTGCGAAGCGCTCCGGTAGCAGCCAAGACGGCTGCGCCCATCTTTCCGGTGCTTCCGGCAATCAAAAGCGCATGGCCAAACTTCCCTTTATGATCAAATTTGGTTCGCTGTTTAACCAGTTTCTTTATGCCACTGCGGGTAAGTAAAAAGTGACGGCACTCGGCCGCTTCAATAAATTTTTTACTCAACCCGATGTCTACCACATGCCATTCACCCACATACTGAAAATTCTCGGCCAGTAAAAAAGCAAGTCTGGGCAGCTGAAATGTAACCGTATAATGCGCCTGAACAATTCTACCCGATGAAGGAACGTCGGCCATCAGGCCGGAAGGAATATCCACAGCCACCCGAATAGCATCAGTTTGATTCATGGCATGGATTACTTCGTCATAAATTCCTTCTACGGCACGCGATAATCCGGAGCCAAATAAGGCATCAATCAAAACATGACAATCACCGAATAATTCTCCGGTTACTGTTTGTCGTATTTCCGTTACGTTGATTGATGAGGGTAATCGCTTCCGGTTTATTTGGAAATCTTCCGATTCGCGAACATTTCCGTAAACAATCCATACGCGAACCGGATATCCGTATTCATGCAACATGCGGGCTATACCCAAACCGTCACCGCCATTATTGCCCGTGCCGCAAACAATACCAATGCGGTGAGTTTCATCAAATTGTTCGGTAAACCATGAACAAAAAGCGCGGCAGGCGCGCTCCATCAAATCAATGGAGGCTATCGGTTCGTGAGCAATGGTGAACGCATCCAGTTCTTTAACCTGTGAAGTAGAAAGGATTTTCAGCATGTCGGGCTACTGCAAAAATTACACAGCCGGAGGTTGTAAGCCGTAAAACTCGTAATTTTTTGCAATGTAGCTTTTCCACTTTTCGGGCACCTGACTTTCTTCAAAAATAGCTTCAACGGGGCAGGCTGGTACACAGGCATCGCAATCAATGCATACTTCAGGATTGATGTATAGCTGCTTTCCGGTTTTATCGAAGCCTGGCTCTTTGACTTCCTGACCGCTCCCGTCTTTCTTTATTGGGCCATGAATACAGTCAACCGGACATACATCCACACACGCGGTATCGCAGGTACTTACGCAGGGTTCGCAAATAATGTAAGGCATAATGGCAGGTGGTTGGTATGTCGAAAGTTAACCAAAATCAGCCAGAACCGACAGTACTTTTTCATGGTTATTGGTGAGTAAACGTGTAATTTCACGTTACAAAGTGCGGGACTTATGGACGTAGCAACAAACGGCAAAAAAATCGAACAGGAACTGGAAAAGGTGGTCATCCGGTTTGCCGGAGATTCCGGAGACGGTATGCAGCTCACCGGCTCCCAATTCAGTTTTACCTCGGCAATTCTGGGTAACGACCTGGCCACATTCCCCGACTTTCCTGCCGAAATACGCGCGCCTCAGGGTACGCTTGAAGGGGTGTCGGGATTTCAGGTACAAATTGGAAAAATTGATATATACACACCGGGTGATCAGGCAGACGTGCTGGTTGCCATGAACCCCGCTGCGCTGAAATCGAACCTGCAGTTTGTGCGGCGCGGCGGAAACATCATTATCGACAGTGATGCTTTTACCGATCGAAATATCGAGAAAGCCGGCTTTCCGACCAACCCCTTAGAGGACGGTACGCTCAGCGATTACAATGTGGTGGAAGCTCCCATCTCATCGCTTACCAAATCAGCGCTGGAAGGCTTACAACTTGACAACAAAAGCATCATGCGATCAAAAAATATGTTTGCGCTGGGCATGATGTACTGGTTGTTCGACC
The DNA here is from genome assembly GCA_025055435.1 of Cyclobacteriaceae bacterium. Taxonomy (GTDB): domain Bacteria; phylum Bacteroidota; class Bacteroidia; order Cytophagales; family Cyclobacteriaceae; genus UBA2336. Next base: position 8,851 of record JANWWN010000051.1, read on the forward strand.
GCTCGATGAGAGAAACAGAAAATTACATCGATAGTAAGTTTCGAAAAACACCGGCCCTGGCCGAAGGCAACAAACGCGCGCTGCATGCCGGCTACCACTATGCCGAAACCATTGAGGCCCTTCCTTCGCGATACCGGGTTCCGGCCGCAAAAATTGAAAAGGGTGTTTACCGTCATATTTCCGGAAATACTGCCACTGCCTGGGGGCTGATGGCCGCAGCTGAGAAAGCCGGAAAAAAATTATTCTTAGGCTCCTACCCCATTACTCCTGCATCAGACATTCTGCACGAACTTTCACGGTACAAAAACATGGGCGTAATCACCCTGCAGGCGGAAGATGAGATTGCTGCCGTATGCTCAGCCATAGGAGCCAGCTATGCCGGTCAGATAGGTGCGACCACCTCATCGGGCCCTGGTATTGCCCTGAAGAGCGAAGCGATTAACCTGGCCGTTATGGCCGAAGTACCGGTGGTGATTATTGACGTGCAACGTGGTGGTCCTTCAACCGGATTGCCCACAAAAACCGAACAGGCTGATGTGAATATCGCTGTTTTCGGACGCAACAGTGAAAGCCCACTCATCGTTATCGCAGCAAGCACGCCCAGCAATTGTTTCGACACCGCCTACCTGGCTGTGAAGCTGGCCGTTGAACACATGACCCCCGTTATTATGCTAAGCGATGGCTACCTGGCCAACGGCTCAGAACCATGGAAGTTTCCTAAGCTGGCCGATTTACCTGAAATCCGAATCAACCATCCAAAAACTCCACAAAACGGAAGTTTCTACCCCTACCTGCGCGATAGCGAAACGCTTGTGCGTCCGTGGGCCATTCCCGGAACGCCCGGACTGGAACATCGCATTGGTGGCCTGGAAAAACAGGATGTTACCGGAAACGTATCGTACGATCCTAAAAATCATGAAAAGATGGTGCACCTGCGCGCAGAAAAGATTGCGCGTGTGGCCAACTACATTCCCGAACAATCAGTTATTGGCTCGGGCGATGCTCAGACTCTCGTGGTGGGCTGGGGTGGAACATTTGGCGCTCTGTTTACAGCCGTTACGGAACTGCAGCGCAGCGGTGTGCGGGTTGACTTTGCCCATTTCTCGTTTCTGAATCCGCTTCCACGTAATACCAGCGATCTCCTGAGACGATATAAAAAGATACTGGTGTGCGAGCTGAACATGGGTCAGTTTGCAACCCTGTTGCGCGGCCGCACGGCACATCCGCAGATTGTCTCTTATAATAAAGTGCAGGGCCAGCCTTTCCTGGTCAGCGAACTGAAAGAAGCCATTTTAAAACATGTTAATGAAATTTAAGTATGGAAACTGTTGATACTCCTCCGGCAACAAAGCAATACACCAAAAAAGATTTTGAGAGCGACCAACTGGTGCGTTGGTGCCCGGGCTGCGGAGATTATGCCATATTAGCTGCCATGACCAATGCCCTGCCTCAGCTGGGCATACCCCGCGAAAACTTTGTATTTGTTTCGGGTATCGGATGTGCGGCGCGTTTTCCTTACTATGTTAATACATACGGATTTCACACCATTCACGGGCGCGGTCCGGCCTTCGCTACCGGTATTAAACTGGCCAATCCACAACTTAGTGTTTGGGAGATTCAGGGTGATGGCGATGCTTTGGCCATCGGTGGTAACCATTTCATTCATGCCCTGCGCAGAAACATCGACATCAACATTATCTTATTCAACAACGAAATATACGGCCTCACCAAAGGTCAGTATTCGCCTACATCACCAACCGGTCTGGTAACCAAATCCACGCCGTACGGAACCATTGAACGACCGTTCCGTGCCTCCGACCTGGTTATTGGTGCGCAGGGAACTTTCTATGCACGCACCATTGACACCAATCCGAAACTCATGGCCGAAATTTTTGTGGAGGCCGCTAAACACAAAGGCACATCAATGGTGGAAGTATTGCAAAACTGTGTGATTTTTAATGACGATGCCCACGCAGCTGTTACCGCTAAAGAAAACCGCGATGATTTTCAGTTGCACGTTAAGCACGGTGAACCACTGCTGTTTGGCAAGGATAAGAAAAAAGGAATTCGGTTAAACGGCTTAAAACCCGAAGTAGTAACACTGGGCGAAAACGGTATCACAGAAAAGGATATCCTCGTGCACGATGCGCACAGCGAAGACCCCACGCTTCATCTTCTGCTGGCTCGCATGGCACCACCGCATTTTCCCATGGCCCTGGGTGTTATCCGGCAGGTACGCGCCAAAACATTTGATGAAGCCATGGCCGAAGAAGTGGAAAAAGTTAAGCAAACCGCCCGGTATCATTCGGTAGATGATTTGCTGCGAAGCGGTGAAACCTGGGAAATCAAATAATGATGGACAGCACCGCACTGCTTATATTCTTCATCTGCAGCCTCATCATGGTCGGGGCCGGCATGCTGGTTTCGCACCTGGTGGCCCCCAGATCGAAGAACATTCAAAAAGAAGAGCCCTATGAATGCGGCATACCTACACAAGGCACTTCCTGGATTCAGTTTCGCGTAGGTTACTACCTGTTTGCTATTATCTTTCTGATTTTCGATGTTGAAACGGTTTTCATATTCCCGTGGGCAGTGGCCATGAAGGAAGTAGGTCTGGCAGCTTTTGTTGAAATTGTCATTTTCTTTGGCGTACTCGGACTAGGCTTATTATATGCCTGGAAAAAAGGAGCATTAAAATGGGAATAAATCAAAATACCATATCGCCCGAACAACACGAGCAACTGCTGCGCGAATTTCCCGGACAGGTGGTTCGCGGTCCCGGAAGTAACATCGTGATCACCTCGGTTGACAGCATCGTAAACTGGGCTCGCTCCAACTCACTTTGGCCGCTGGTTTTCGGCACCAGTTGCTGTGCCATTGAGATGATGGCCACAGGAGCCAGCCGCCACGACTGGTCAAGGTTTGGAACCGAAGTTGCACGCGCCACACCCCGTCAGGCTGACTTAATTGTAATAGCCGGAACCATTGTTAATAAGATGGCTCCCGTGCTGAAACGCCTGTACGACCAGATGGCCGACCCGAAATATGTCATTGCCATGGGCGCCTGCGCTACCTCGGGCGGCCCGTTTTATTATAACACGTACTCGGTGGTGAAGGGGGCCGACCACATCATACCGGTGGATGTGTACGTGCCCGGTTGCCCGCCCCGTCCGGAAGCGTTGCTTTACGGTATTCTGCAACTGCAGCGTAAAATACGCGGTGAGGTGCAGACCGAATCGTTTGATCCGCAAAAAGATTTTCCCGCGTAACATGACAAACGAAGCCCTGCAGCATTTTATTACCGAACGCGTACCCGGTGCCGAAGTTCAACAGGGTGTGCAGTTTTTGCAGGCCGTAGTTCCATCAACCAAAGCACGTAATTTGCTGATCGATCTGCGCAATCATCCGGAAACGCGGTTCGACTTCCTGTTTTGTCTCACCGGCGTGGATTATCCGCCCGACCACATGATGGTGGTCTATCACCTTAAATCCACGGAGTTCGGCCATCAGCTTGTCGTGAAATCCAAAATCCCGACGCGGGAAAATCCGGAAACCGATACCGTATGCGACATCTGGCGTACAGCCGAGTTTCACGAGCGTGAGATTTTTGATTTGTTCGGAATCCGGTTTACCAACCATCCGGATTTGCGCAGGTTGTTGCTAACCGATGACTGGATTGGATATCCGCTGAGAAAAGATTATTACGACCCGGTTAACATGATTGAATACTGATGGAGCGCATCATTGCCAGTCAACCCGAAACGCAGGAATATTTCATCAACATGGGCCCACAGCACCCGTCAACCCACGGTGTGCTCAGGCTTGTGCTTACTTTGGATGGTGAAATCATTAAAAAGGTTGAACCGCACATTGGCTACATCCACCGCTCGATAGAAAAAATGTGCGAACACGACAGCTACCAACAGATTGTTCATCTTACCGACCGGATGGACTATCTGTCGTGCCACATCAATAACGAAGCGGTGTGCCTGGCTGTTGAAAACGCCCTTCAGTTGGAAGTACCCGAACGGGTAAAGGTTATCCGTACCATCATAGCCGAACTGCAGCGCCTTTCTTCCCACCAGTTGTGGTGGGGCGTAATGGGTATGGATTTGGGCGCTATAACCACATTTTTATATGGCTTCCGCGACCGTGAGATGATTACCGACATTTTTGAAGAAACCTGCGGGGCGCGCCTAACCATGAATTACAATGTGCCGGGCGGATTGATGTTCGATATTCATCCCAACTTTCAGCGTCGTACAAAAGAATTTGTAAAACATTTTAAAAAGAAACTGCCGGAATACGACGACCTGTTGAGCAACAACATCATCTTCCGGCAACGGACCATCGGAATCGGACGACTGTCGAAAGAAGATGCCATTTCCTATGGCGTAACCGGTCCTACGGCCCGCGCATCAGGCTTTTCCTGCGATGTCCGCAAGCATCATCCGTACAGTGCCTATCCAAAAGTACAGTTCAAAGAAATACTGCGCACCGAAGGCGATTGCTTTGCGCGCTATCAGTGCCGCATGGATGAAATGCGGGAGTCGCTTTCCATTATTGAACAACTGATTGATAACATTCCCGAAGGTCCGTATAAAGTTCCTACCAAAGCCGTTATCAAGTTACCCAAGGGCGAATGGTACCAGCGTGTTGAAACAGCCCGGGGAGAATTTGGCGTGTACATCATCAGCGACGGGCAGCGCAGCCCGTATCGCCTCAAATTCCGTTCGCCCGGCTTCAGCAACCTGTCGGCATTGGACCACATGGCACGCGGTTGCAAAATTGCCGATTTAATCGCCATCATGTCAACCATTGATCTGGTTATCCCCGACATTGACAGATGAATACCCTGTATGATTTTTCGAAACTTACCGGAGCCATTCACCACTGGCTTTCCGCCCGTTTTTCGGAACACACGGTTAACCTGATTGAATTTACATTAGCCGGCGTGAGCATCATGATTTTTTTCGGCATACTCGGACTTGTATTGGTGTATGTTGAAAGGAAGGTAAGCGCTTTTATTCAGCTTCGGCTTGGACCGATGCGCGTAGGCAAATGGGGCACGGCACAAACCATTGCCGATGTGATAAAACTGCTTTTTAAAGAGCCTCTTATCAATAAAGATGCTGACCGCCTGCTGTTTAATCTTGCTCCTTATATTCTGATGACAGCCGCCTTCATGGCCATGACGGCTGTGCCCTTTGCGCCCGGTTTACAGGCTTTCGATCCCGACATCGGATTGTTGTTCGTCTCGGCTGTTTCATCACTGGGTGTTATTGGCATACTGCTGGCAGGCTGGTCATCCAACAACAAATATGCGCTCATTGGTGCGATGCGTGCCGGAGCACAGATTATCAGTTATGAATTGTCGGTGGCATTATCCCTTCTGACCATCGTAGTACTTACCGGAAGCTTGCAATTGAGCACCATCATCGAAAGTCAGCGGGACGGCTGGTGGATTTTTAAAGGGCACCTGCCCGCGTGGATTGCTTTTCTGATATTCTTAATTGCCGGCACTGCAGAAACCAACCGCGGACCTTTTGATCTGGCTGAAGCCGAATCGGAATTGACAGCCGGCTTTCATACCGAGTATTCGGGTTTAAAATTTGCATTCTTCTTTCTGGCTGAGTTTGCCAACATGTTTATTGTTTGCGCGATTGGCGCTACCGTTTTCTTTGGCGGATGGATGCCGCTGCACATCGGACCCTGGCATGGATTCAACGCCGTCATGGATTTTATCCCGCCCGTAGTCTGGTTTTTCGGAAAAGTTGCCGTATTGATTTTCGTGATGATGTGGTTCCGGTGGACCTTCCCGCGGCTTCGCATTGACCAACTCCTGCGGCTGGAGTGGAAATATCTGCTGCCGGTTAACCTGATGAATATCTTATTCATGGCATTTATCGCTATGATGGGCTGGCATTTTTAATCCTTTGCACAAATCAGTAAAACAAACAACCTGATTATTTCCAGTTTTGGAAAGCCTCGCATTCATTGCGACTTAATTTAAGGTCCTTACAAATAGCGGAAGAAGTAGGCCAACGCAGGGCCGCGTAAAGCAGAATCAGCACAAAGAGATAGGTAAGCCGGTTGTCTTGCAACAGAAGATACCCAACGGCCAGCAGGTTTAATGAAAAACTTAATCCGGCAAAACGTACAATCGTTAGCCGGAAATACTTCGACAATTTTTCCAAAAGGCTAACAATTGTATGGTATTTACCGAGTAGTATTCTATACAGATATTCAATCAGAATTACCGAGGCAATTGCGATGGTTGCAAAAAACCATTTCATGAAAACGTTTCCAGTAAGCAAAGGTTCGGGCTTCAGATAGTGAAGCAGCGTAATAAAAGTGAGTGGTTCAAGTACGAACGCGAACAAGATCGCATATAAAGTGTACAAATACTGACCTGCACTTTGATGATTCATGATTTTGATTTTGAAATTTACTTATAAGTTTTTCAGCGTAACACTTATTTGTACTAATTTTGAAGAACTGTGGAGATGATAACACCGATATCCCGAAAGAAGCAGGTTATCCGCATGGCGGCAGAACTCTTTAAAGATAAGGGTTATGCAGCCGCATCGATGCGCGACCTCGCACAGAAGCTGGGCATTGAGGCTGCCAGTTTGTATTCGCACATTAAATCAAAAGAAGAAATCCTCCGCACCTTATGCTTCGATATGGCTGCCGAGTTCCGCGCATCGCTTGACGCCGTGGAAAAAATGAAAGTGTCGGCCAGCGAAAAACTACGCATCGGCATTGAAGAGCACGTTAAAGTTATGGCGCGCGACCTCACTGCCTCGGCTGTTTTTATGAACGAGCACCGCCACCTTAGCCAGCCCTACCTGCGCGAGTTTCTTTTGTTGCGCATCAACTATATCAACCGGTTTAAGAAGATCATCGAAGAAGGTATCCGCACAGGCGAATTCAAACCGCACATTGACACCAAGCTGTCGGTTATGACTTTGTTCTCTTCCCTGAACTGGATGCCCTTATGGTACAGTCCGGAAAATTCCATTAAACCCGAGGAACTGGGCCGGCAACTGGCCGATATGCTCATAAACGGGCTAAAGAAAAACTAAACCCTCCTCCCGCCTGTTTTATCCTTGTTGGGCGCTTAATGCCCATTGTTTACTTTTGTTTAAAATCAACCAATATGTACGGAGGCGGAAATACCTTTGAAGGCATAAAAACCGACAGCCTGGCACACGAGGACCCGGAAAAGCTGGCGGAATTTGAAGCCCGCATTGCGCGTGGAGAAAAAATTGAGCCAACCGACTGGATGCCGCAGCTCTATCGCAAGCAGCTCATCCGGATGATTGAACAGCATGCGCACAGCGAAATCATTGGCGCACTGCCCGAAGGCACCTGGATAACCCGTGCTCCCGGTTTCAGGCGGAAGCTGGCCCTCATGGCCAAAGTGCAGGACGAAGTAGGTCATGCCCAGCTTTTGTACAGCGCAGCCGAAACACTGGGTAAGTCGCGCGAAGAAATGATTTCCGACCTAATTAACGGTAAATCGAAATACTCCAACATCTTCAACTATCCGGCCTATACCTGGGCCGACTCCTGTTTCATTTCCTGGCTGGTGGATGCCGGAGCCATTGTAAACCAGCTGGCCAACGCCAAAGGCAGTTACGGACCGTATTGCCGGGCTCTTGACCGGATTTGCGCAGAAGAATCATTCCACCTGAAGTTTGGCCACCACTGCGTGATTTACCTGGCCAGCGGCACAAAGAAGCAACGTCAGATGTTTCAGGATGCCATTAACAGGTGGTGGCAACCCATGATGCATTTCTTCGGCCCTTCGGATAAAATTTCGGCCCACACCGAAATACTGATGCGCTGGAAGGTGAAAATGGCCTCTAACGATGACATGCGCAACCAGTTCCTCGACATGTATGTACCTAAGATCTGGGAACTGGGCTTTACCATTCCGGATCCTAACCTGCGCAAAAATCCGGATACCGGAAGATGGGAATACACCGAACCCGATTGGGAAGAGTTTAAGCGCGTGATCAACGGCCACGGTCCCTGCAACAAAGAGCGACTGGAGGTGCGCCGGATTGCCGAAGAGCGCGGTCGGTGGGTGCGCGAAGCCCTGAAAAAAGCAGACCTCGCTTATGTTACTCCGCTGGCCTGATGGTTTCCATGATTAACATCGCGCAACTTGTGCGAAGTACGGCATTCGCCACATGCCTGCTTTTCTCATGCAAGCCGAAAGAAAAAGATAACACCAGCCCGCCTTCAGCGGAAGCAAAATCTTACCTGCCGGCCATTGAGCTGGAAAGTAAGGTGTTCACTTATGCTCCGGAGATGGATATCACCACCTGTGAGGCTCTGGCCCAATGCGATTGCTGCGCAGGAAATTTACTCTTCGTTAACAGCACCCATTTCGTAAAGATTGATTACTGCGAAGGAGACAGGGTGTACAGAACAGGGACCTATTCCATCGAAAATCAAACCGTT
>JANWWN010000052.1 GCA_025055435.1 Cyclobacteriaceae bacterium
TAAAGATCTGGTTCGAAATATCATGTTGTAAGTCGTTAAGCTGATTCCGGGTACTTTGCGTATTGGCAGCCAGTAGGTAAAAGCCACCTCCGGATGAATACACAACGTTGGCCGGATAGAGCTCGAGTTTTTTCAGGATTTGACTTACGATTGAATCCACCAGGAGTTGCAGATAGAAAGAACGACCTTTCAGGTTTTTGGCTGCCTGTGTACTGATGATGTTGTAGATATATTGCTGGATACCGGAGAGATCACCGCCAATCAGCAAAATTGGTTCTTCGTCTTTATCCAAGCTAAATGCTGCGAGATTATTTTTTTCTTTGAGATAATCATAAAGGCATATGGAAAAAGCAGCAACGGTTTTGGCATGGTCGAAAAGAGAAACATCCGGCAAATGAATGGTGCTCGATGGAATGGTTACGGTGTATTTGTGTAGAAGATAATACAAGGATTCGCTGAGGCACGATAAGTCTCTTATGTTTCGAATTAGATTAAATTCCTCCTTAAAGTCTTTCCATAGGGCGTGGTAATCGGGAATTTCTTGGTCAGAAACCGGAAACATCTTATCCTTTAAACTGAGGGCTTCAACCGGAAGGCTGAACTGGTAGTTAAGGTCATCTTCCTGAAGCAGTCGTTCCAGTACGGAGCGCATTCGTACTTTTTTATAAGCTTCATAGTCGTTTTCTGCCTCATTATCCTTTTTTCCGGAAGCCTGTGTGCGGTCGGCTCCCGAAGATAAGTGATCGGCTTTTTGAAGAATGCGCTCGGCAATATTGGCCGGGTTAGGATTGTGGTGCGCGGCTGCCAGTCGCTCTAAACCACTAAGGTTAAATTTTTTTTCCAACTCACTTTCCCGAATAAATTGAGCTGTCCATAAAACGTGCTTGTGCGAATAATCTGCATTTTCTCCCACCGGGCAGTAGGAGCTGGCCATGCTACGGCACTCCGCAGAGAGGTAACGATAAGTGCCGGACTTTTCCCTGGTATCGGCACGTTGATAAAATTTGCCGATATCGTGTAATAATGCAGCGAGGTATAGCTTATCGCGGATGATATCCATGTTATTTTAAAGTGTTTGACTCAGATTTATGATGTACTTCGCAGTTGTCGCACCACGCCAAAACCTAAGCTGGGCGCTTTACCTAAGCCAATGCCATCCGGTAGGGAGACATTCGCTGTAAATGTTATATCAAAGCCCATCATTCCAATACCCTTGAACATCAAAGGGCGCACAGCATGAATATCGTTTATAAATAATTCAACTTGTTTTTGAACGTCCCAGCCCACTGCGGCAGCAAATGATAAGATATGCGCTGTTAGCGTTTTTTCGAGAAATTCCACCCGATCGCGCAAGGACGCGGTTTGCAAAAATTTTTTATGGTTCTTCTGATTCAAAGCCAGCCAGCTATTCATGCGATATGGAAAGCTTTTATTCCATATCTGAACCGGAAACGTCTTCAGTCGAACTGAATCTACTTCCCACGAAATATTTCGTTTGCCGATTTTTAATTTTTTTCTTTTTAGCTCAGCTAAAGGCAGTACTTCATCGGCACCCTGCTCCAGGCCTACAATGGCTGGTTGGTTATTTATTGTTTTAAACTGAATTAAGGGATACCGGTAAAGCAGGTAATGATCGGAGAGATGGTGGTGAAATAAGGTTTGGTTTTTATCAACCAAAGCAGCTACTGCTGCCCTGAACTGAGGTATTTCATTGCTATCTAATGAACCATTCAAAACGAGGCTGACTACCTTGATTTTTTTCATGAACTACTTACTCTGTTACAATGAGGGCCGGTATCCAAATCTAAAAACTAGTTTTAATCCTGTCAATTGCTTTCTTACTTCCGTTTTGGGTCTTTTAGCGGCTGGCTTTATTTTTACCACCCTGCTAAGGGTATTTTTTATGACGAGCGATTGGATTTTGAATTTATTGCTGATACTGGTTTCCTCCTCATTCTTACTGGGCGAGCTGCTCGAATGGCTTAATCTGCGCCACATGCGCACGGAGCTTCCGGAGGAGGTAGCCGGATTTTACGATGCTGAAAAATACCGCAAATCGCAGGAGTACCACCGCGAACTGAACCGCTTTGGTTTGCTGCAATCGCTGTTTAGTTTCATCGTCCTGTTAATTATGTTACTTACCGGTGGCTTTGGCTGGCTGGACAATGTGTTGCGCCAGTACACCACGCATCCGGTTTTACTGCCTTTGGTGTTTTTTGCCGTGCTGGGCCTGGCCTCCGAACTGCTGTCGCTTCCGTTTCAGTGGTATGGAACGTTTGTCATCGAGGAAAAATACGGTTTTAACCGAACCACCGTAAAAACCTTTATCACGGATAAACTCAAAGGATATGTGCTGGGTGCATTAATTGGTGGTGGCCTGCTTACGGTGTTGCTCTATCTGATAAACCGACTGGGCCCGGACTTCTGGATTTGGTTTCTGTTGGTGGCTGCGGCATTTATGCTGATGATGAATATCTTCTATACCTCGTGGATCTTGCCGCTTTTCAACCGTCTGACGCCACTGCCCGATGGCGAACTGAAAACGAAAATCGAAAACCTGGCCCAAAAGGTGGGATTTCCGGTGAAAAATATTCTGGTGATGGACGGCTCGAAACGCTCCAGTAAAGCCAATGCATTTTTCAGTGGCTTAGGAAAGAAAAAGAAAATCGTGCTGTTTGATACGCTAATTGATAAACATACGGTTGATGAACTGGTGGCGGTACTCGCGCACGAAATCGGGCACTACAAAAAGCGGCATATTGTGCTGGGTTATGCGGTTTCGGTGCTGCAGATGGCGTTTGTTCTTTTTGTGCTTTCGCGCATGGTTTTTTCCGAAGAGCTATCGTATGCGCTGGGCGGTAGTACCTATGCCGTTCATCTCAATCTCATCGCCTTTGTGATTTTGTTTTCGCCCATCTCGGCACTTACGGGCGTGGCATTAAATGCGTTGAGCCGCAAACACGAATACGAGGCCGATGCCTTTGCGGCACAAACGGCCGATGCTCAAGCCCTGGCCACAGCCCTGAAAAAACTTTCGGTTGATAATCTTTCCAATCTCTACCCTCACCCGTTGTATGTGTGGGCGCATTATTCCCATCCGCCTTTGCTTAACCGGTTGCAGCGGCTAAAGTGAACAGGCAGGCTGCTTACGTAAGCAGTTCAAACTACTTCAAAGTGGACTTGTTGAACGTGAGAATCGGTACGCGGATGTGGTAAGCCAGCTTGCGTGTAATGCCCTTGCCAAACAGTTTTTCAAAGAAATCCAGCTTATGCGTAAAGGTGGTGAGCAGTTGTGCCTTTTGTTTCTTAACAAAATTATCTACGGCATTCGGCACCTTATCGCTTTTTATCAGGTGGAAGGCTATCTTCTTGTATTTGGCGATGTCCTGCAGGGTTTTGGAAAACTTTTTCGTGTCGGGCAGGTCTTTGCTTTTGTCCTTAACAACGTGTAACACTTCCACCCGTGCACCAAGCAACCGGGCAAACATGGCTACAGTTTTAATTTCTTCCTCCGTTTGCTTCAGGTCGGTGGCGTACACCATTTTGCTGATACTGCTGAATTTCGATTCGGCGGGTACAGCCAGCACCGGTACACTTGCGGCATTCATCATTGCTGCTGCGTTGCTTCCGATTAACACTCTTTTTAGTCCGCTGGCACCCGTAGTGCCCATAACAATCAAATCAGCATCTTCCTCTTCAGCAAAATGGTTGACAATGATGGTGAAGTCGTAACCCTGCCGGATGTGAAACGAAACGGGCGGTTTTTTACCGCGCACGGATTTATGAATTTCTGCCAAAAGAGCATCACCATCTTCCTGCGCCATGCGCATCATCTCTTCTTCCAGCTTTTTCCACTTCATCAAAGTTTCGCCTGAGGTGTTCGCCTGAACCACATGCAAAATTTTTACATCGGCTTTCAGCTTCCTGGCAAGATTAACAGCAAAGAGGACGGCTGTTTTGGATGCTTTTGAAAAGTCGGTAGGAACGAGCAGTGTCATGACTTCGGGGGTTGATTTTATTAACAAAGCTCATTAAACATACATTTTTCGGATTTGATTAACATCAAGCTTTACCGTGATTTTCATCAGGCTGCATCCTTTTTCCATAAACGGTATTCCCAAAAGGCGCAGAAGGCAAATACCAACACCACCAGCCAGGCGGAAATCCGGGTTACGGTATTACCGACCGTCCACGCGCGCGGGCGGAAGATAAATTCAACGCGATGTTCACCGGCCGGAATAAACAATGCGCGCAGCACATAGTTGGAGCGAATAATTGTTGCAGGCTGACCATCAATAGACGCCTCCCAGCCGTGCGGGTAGTAGATTTCCGAAAACAGGGCAAGCGAAGATACTGCCGTAGAGGTGCGGTACGCCATGCGGTTCGGTCTTCGGGCGGTTAACCGGATTGTGGCGTTGCTGTCGTACGCGATGTTGCTGAGCGCAAATTTTGACTGGTCGATTACAGCTGTGTATTTGGCATCGTTTTCACAGGTAGCTGCCAGTTCTTCGTTGGGTGTATTCACTGCTTTGATTTCGCGAACAAACCATGCCGGGCCATTGGCCTCCGGGTTAAATAATATATTGCTGCGGTTGTTTCCGTAAAAGATGTACCGGGTGTTCAGCATGTTGAGCGTATGGAGACTTTTAAAATCAGGCTCGCCTGTTTGGGCTGAGTTAATCAGCTTCTCAATGTCGCGCGTAATGCACGAGTCGTATAAATCCTGATAGCGTTTCAGTTTGGCGCCATGGTAACCGCCCAGGGAGTTGTGGTAGTAGGAGGTCAGCGCATCGTTCATGGTTCCGTTCAGGTTCAGCACACGGTAATAGGTGGTGTCGGCCAGCACCTGACGGTCGCCTGCGCTCATCTCTACAGGCTGTTTACGTTTACTGATGTAGTTGGCTTTTGTAAAATACCTTTTATTCACGGCTATCATATCCACGGTAATCAGAAAAGTAAGTCCTCCGAAAAACAGCCATGATTTGGTTCGGATTGTTTCGAAGTACAGCAAAGCAAAGGCAAGCGAAATAAATATCAGCGCACGAAGGGCATCGCTGCGCAGCAGGGAACGCCGGTCATCCCGAAGTGCCTGTACAAACCAGGCGGGCATGTTGCTTTCGCCTTCGCGCAGGTACGAAAACAAACCTGCCCCAACGATGAGCAGCAGGCAGATACCGGCTGCAGTGCCGAAAGCAATCAGCAGTTTTCGCTTCAGGTCATCACGAAGACCTTCATTTAAAATTCTTTCAATCGCCAGCAAGCCGAGAAGAGGCATGGAAAAAATCGGGATAATCAATGCAAAGGTTACCGAACGGAACTTGTTGTATCCCGGAAGGTAGTCGAACAAAAAATAGTTGAAAGAGGAGAAGTTACTGCCCCAGCTCATCAGTACAGCCAGTAATGAAACCGGTGCCAGCCACCACACGTAACGTCTGTCGGCAATCCATAAGCCTGCAAGAAACAAAAACACCATGATGGCACCGGCATAATAAGGAGCCGACAAAGGCTGGCTGCCCCAATAGGACGGCTGATACATTTGCTGCGGGTTATATGGAATACCCTGCTCCTGAAGCGCCTGACGTATCTTGCTTTTATCATCTTCAAATAAATTTTGCATGCTGGAGCCTCCCAGCACATTCGGCACCAGTAAGGTAAGTGGTTCAATGATCCCATTGCTGTACTCAAAGGCGTAGGCTTTACTTAATCCATCTTCAGGCGTAACTGTACGATTAGGTTTAATCAGCTCCGATTTTCCGCGGATGCTGTATCGGGAATATTCGTTAATGGCCCACAACGGCCCGAAGAAGCTGCCCGCTGCCAGCAATACTGCCGGAATAAGAACTCCCACGGTTTTAATAAAGGACATAACCTTTCGGTTTTGTATGGCTTCGACCAGCTGAACCAGGCCATAGGCCAATACAATAAACACCAGGTAATAGGTTATCTGCAGGTGGTTTTCGCGCAGGTGCAACGCCAGGCCCAGTGTGGTCAGGCCGAAGCCCAGCCATCGTACTCTGCGGAAGGATAAGTGAATGCCTGCCATCACCATCGGCATAAATGCAATGGCACCAATGCGTGCGTTATGCCCTGCGGCCATACCGATAATGAGGTAGCTGGAAAGACCGAAGCCAACGGCTCCGGCTATGGCCAGGTACGGCCGGATGCGAAATGCCAACAACAGAATGTAGTAACACAAAAAGGAAAGGTAGATGTTATGGACGGGCGAAGGGAGGTTTAATGAAAGAATCCGCTTTGTCCAGGATATTGCTTCGTATCCCCATTGCACACTAATCAGGTAGGCAGGCATGCCGCTGAACATGGAAGGACTCCACAATCCTTCTTCGCCTGTTTGTTCGCGGAAATCGAGCAGGGCTTTCGATGCCCCCTTTGACTGCAGGATGTCGTGCTGGTTAACGGTTTTATTTTCAAAAAAAACCGGATGAAACAGGATTACGGTTACAAGAAGGAAGACGGCTACGGCAACCAGATGCGGCAGCACGTGTCGGGAAAAAGAAATTTTTTTCATGGAGCGGATATGCCGCAAAATAGCAGATAAATCCGGAATCAGCCGCCTATGGTTGACATCGACTCGTGTACAGGTATGGCTTTTCGTTTCTCTTCGGCTTCAAAACCGTTGCGCGGACGCGAGGTGAACGCTTTAAGCAGTTCTGCTACAACTTCCGTGTCGCTTTTTCCCGCGCGCATCAGGTCCCGGATATTCAAAACGCCGTCATCGTATAAACAAGTTTTCAGCATACCCTGAGCGGTGATGCGTATGCGGTTGCAACTTCCGCAAAAAGTGCGACTGAAAGCCGCTATGATGCCGATTGTGCCGGTAAAGCCGGTAATGTGATACATTGCTGCCGTAGAGCCGGGCGTATCCGGCAGCTTTTGCAGTTCGGGATAAGCGGTGCGGATGTGCGATAAGATTTTTTTGTGGTTCCAGTTGAGCTGCGCGTAATGCGCGCCCGAACCGTTGAACGGCATTTCTTCTATAAACCGCACACTAACCGGATGGTTGCGCGTGAGTTCAATTAGTGAATAAATGTCCGCCTCGTTTTTTCCTTCCATCACCACAGCATTGATCTTAACCGGAATGCTCTGGCTCAGCAACTGCTCGAACGTCTGCATTACCTTCGAAAATTCATTGCGGTGGGTAATGGCTGCAAATCGTTTTTCATCCAAAGTATCGAGGCTCAGGTTTACGGAAGCAATGCCCATCTGCTTTAGTTCACGAACAAAAGGTGCAGTCAGCACACCATTGGTGGTTATATGTACTTCGTTGATGCCGGGCAGGTTGATCAATTTGTCCAGCAACTTCATGATGTCTTTCCGAACAAACGGTTCGCCTCCGGTAATGCGCAGCTTGCGAATACCCAGTTGGGCGAGTAGCTGAACGATGCGGATGATTTCTTCAAACGATAACAGTTGCGATTTCGGCAGCCAGTCTATACCCTCAGCAGGCATGCAATAAAAACACCGCAGGTTACAGCGGTCGGTTACCGACAGGCGAAGGTAGGTGAGTGGACGGTTGTGGTTATCGTATAAAATCATGCTGGATGTCAGGTGTTAAAGTTAGTTACTTTGGCTTACACTTTCCCGAAAGCAGGCAGGTAATAAAAAGTGTGGAGGAGTGCAACCGGCAGAGGAGTTCGGATTTACAGCCAAAGCGGATAATTTTGTTGCTATGAAATGTTCGGTTAAAGCTTTTGGCATAGCCCGCGAAATTCTGGATGCCCGCGAGCTGATGCTGGATTTACCTGATGGTGCAACCGTGGCACAGCTCAGGCAGTTGCTCATCGGTCGTTATCCGCGGCTCGGTGCGCTTACTTCCTTATTTATTGCAGTGAATACGGAATATGCGCCGGACGACCGCCTTCTGCTTTCCGGTGATGAGATTGCGTTGATTCCGCCTGTAAGCGGCGGATAAAGTTTTTTATTTCAAATTGCTTGTGATTTGCCGGTGGGTTTTCTACTTTCAAACCATCCTTCCTCATGTTTCACCTAAACCGGGTCACCCATGATAAAAATTACCGAAAAGCCCATCGACATCCAGAAAGTAATTGATGCCACGGCCAGCCTGGGAGCAGGCGCGATTGATGTTTTCATCGGAACGGTACGCAATACCGCCCATGGAAAAAACGTGGTCTGGCTGGAATATGAGGCCTATGAAGCCATGGCTGTTGCGGAAATCAGAAAAATCATGGCTGAAACATCGCAGCGATGGCCTATTCTGGGTTCTGCGGTTTGTCATCGCGTGGGCACGCTTAAACCCGGAGAGGTTTCGGTGGTTATTGCCGTTTCCGCACCGCATCGCAAGGAAGCCTTTGAAGCCTGCGAGTACATGGTTAGCAGGCTGAAGGAAAAAGTACCCATCTGGAAAAAAGAAATATTCGAGGACGGAGAAGAATGGATTTCAGCCCATCCGTCCACATCGAATACCTATAACTGATGGAGTGCGATTACCGCAAGCGTAACCAGCGTTACGGCAGCCACAAATGTGCCAACGGCAATTAGTAATAAGTCGCGGCTGATGGGATTAACATGAATTCGACCGGCGGATTTCATAAGCCAACTGTTTTTGTTTCTAAAACCATTTCGAAGATACGTTATGTTCCCTTTCGCCTGTACAGGATGTAAGGATTTTCCGGAATTTTTTTGTGAGAATTTTGCTGAAAGCTGATACTTAAAAAGTTATGTCATTCAGTTTAAGTTTCAACTTAGTAATGCAGGATACAACCTTATGAATTAGGCACTTACTGTTAACTAATGAACGTTCAGTAAAGCCGATGTGTCAATGTAAATGGCTCATTACAGCCACTGAGCGGCAAATTTCAGGCAGGTTTAGCGATGTAAGATTAATCGGCTTATTTTCTCTTTCTGTAAAATTGATTCAGTTGTTCCGGCGTGTTCACATTCTTAATTTTTTCCGGATGTGGAGCAGTTATCAGGTTAGCTCTTCGTGTTTCAATAAATTTTAGAACGCTTCGCCCGCCTTCCTCATAATACTTTAGCACTTCGGTAAATATGAAGGGCTCCCAGATGCTCAGCAAAGGTTCGGGAAGCTTTCCAGACGCATCCGTAAAGCACGTTATTTCAAAGCCAGGCAAGCGGTTGTTAATTAAAAAGTCAATCGTTTCCTCATCCAGCCACGGCATGTCAACCGGTGCAAATAACCAGGCAACATCGGGCCGGGCAGAAATGGCGGTGACTATTCCCGTAAGGGGCCCTTCTGACGGAAATATGTCGGACAACACCGGAAAGGAAGTTATGCTTTCAGGATTGCGCACAGAGATAAACACTTTGGCGCAGAATTTTTCAAGTAAACCCGCAACATGCTCGCGTTGGGGAAGGTGGTGATAAGTCAGTTGCGACTTATCGGTACCCATGCGCTTACTTTCCCCGCCAGCCAGTACCAAACCAAAGCACCTATTCTGAATCATGGAATTCTTTCCCGCAATGCGGGCACACATGTTTTTTTGATCCGGGCTTATGGAGCAGCTCAAAGAATCCGGATGACAAAATACCGGTAGGCAGCGCCAGTATGGCCACGCCTGCGAGCGCAAAAATTCCTCCCAGAAATTTACCCAGCGGTGTTATGGGCACCACATCACCGTAACCGATGGTGGTGAGGGTAGCCATGCCCCACCACATAGCCTCGGGTATGGAGCCGAATTTATCGGGCTGGGCTTCATGTTCTGCATAGTACATGAAGAAGGAGATGATGATGAGAATGAAAATTACGAACACAAAACTGAGCACAAGTTGTTCGCGGCGTTCGTGCAGCAC
This sequence comes from Cyclobacteriaceae bacterium, assembly GCA_025055435.1. Classification (GTDB taxonomy): domain Bacteria; phylum Bacteroidota; class Bacteroidia; order Cytophagales; family Cyclobacteriaceae; genus UBA2336. The sequence continues at coordinate 9,790 of JANWWN010000052.1, forward strand.
TTTTTTGAAAATAATCATGGCCTGCATGTAACGCGTAATCTTAAACATTCGGAACAGGGCCATAAGCCGGAATACCCGCAGAAAGCGCAGGTCAATGGGCAGGAAGGTAAGGTAAAAAGGCAGGAAGGCCATCAGGTCGATGACAGCCATACCACTTCGCATGTATTTCAAACGCCCTTTTACCGGATGTCGGTATTTCGGATTTTCCACACAGGCGTAAACCCGTGCAACATATTCGAGTGTGAAAAAAATAACGGAGAACAACTCGAATGCATAAAAAAATGTGTGGTACACTTTATAAACGGACGGAACCGACTGAACAATGATGGCCACAATGTTGAGAACGATGATGGAAATCAGTACATATTCAAAAATCTGTTCAGCCAGTCCGCCCCGCTCTGTGGGTTCCAGGGTTAAATACAGACGTTTGCGGAAAGTGGGTTTCATGGTGTTCGTTTAAAATCCTGTTTTCCTCCGGTCTTTTCCATCAGTTTAATCTCACGTATAACGATATCGTGCGATAGCGCCTTACACATATCGTAGATGGTGAGCGCTGCGACCGCTGCGGCTGTAAGCGCCTCCATCTCCACACCTGTGGTTGCCGTTACCGAAACCGTTGCATCAAGTATAATAGTGTTTCCATTTACGGATATCTCGACCGAGCAATTGGTGATGGGTAACGGGTGCGCCAACGGAATAAGCTGGGCAGTATTTTTTGCTGCCATGGTGCCGGCAATAATTGCGGTTTGAAATACAGGCCCTTTGACAGTGCGTATTTCGTTGTTATTGACAAGTGGAATAAGCTCAGGCGGCAGAGAAATCTCAGCACGCGCACGGGCCGTCCGGTAGGTGGGTGTTTTGTGGCTCACATCAACCATTTGCGGCCGGCCGCTTTCATCCAGGTGCGACAATTTTATATCTTTCATCTCCATGTTAAATCAAAATTAAATAAACCGTATGGTTAGTGTAAGGGAAGCCGATGAAATTATCGCTCAGGTACCTGCTGTGTTAAGCGTTAAATCGGTTTTGCTGCGTGAGGCAACGGGCTGTGTACTGGCCGAAGAAATACGGGCCGACCGGGATATTCCGCCTTACGATCGTGTGGCCATGGATGGTTTTGCAATTGACTCAGGCGCCTATGCAGCCGGTAAATCCTTTCGCATTGCCGGTATTCAGCCTGCCGGTTCAGAGCCATTGTTGCTGGCTTCTCCCAACGACTGTATTGAGGTAATGACCGGCGCTTTGTTGCCCAATGGTACCAATACCGTAATTCGTTATGAAGATGGCGAAGTGGCAGAGGGCTATTTCCGGCCGCATCCCGAGCTGCAGGTTATGCCATATGTCAACATACATCGCAAAGGCACCGATGCCCGTCGCGATGATGTACTGCTGTCGCCCGGAACATTCATTTCTCCGGCTGAGGCAGCTATACTGGCTTCGGTTGGAAAAGCAACCGTGTCGGTTTATGAATTACCCCGTGCCGTTGTGATATCAACCGGTGACGAACTGGTTCCGGTTGATGCGCATCCGCAGCCCCATCAAATCCGGCAGTCGAATACCTATGCATTGCAGGCGGCCATGCATGCCCTCAACTGGAAAGCGGAGGCTGTGCATATAAAAGACGATGACCAGGAATTGCGCAAACGGCTCGCACAATTTCTCAATGATTTCGATGTGCTGATTTTGACCGGTGGCGTTTCAAAAGGAAAGTTTGACTATTTACCCCGCGTACTGGAAGATTTAGGTGTAAAAAAGCTGTTTCATCAGGTGGCCCAAAAACCCGGTAAGCCTTTTTGGTTTGGGATGAGTAACTCCGGCAAAGTGGTGTTTGCACTTCCGGGTAATCCGGTTTCTACCTATTTATGTTTTTACCGGTACATCCGTCCGTGGATACTTCGCTCTTTGCACATACCTATTCCTTTGGTGGAGGCAGAGCTTACCGAGGAAGTCATTTTTAAACCCACGCTTACCTATTTTCTACAGGCTGAAGTTTACCTAAGTCGCGGAAAAGTATGGGCCCGGCCCGTTGCCGGACATGGTTCGGGAGATTTTGTAAACCTTAAAAATGTGAATGCCTTCGTTGAGTTACCCGCTGACCAAACCGTTTTTCCGGCCGGCAAAACCTTCCCGATTATTACTTTCCGACCCTTGTTCTGAGGCAGGAAAAACAAAAGAGCTTACACTACCGATTATCGCTTAACTTTGTGCTTCTTTTCGCTGCAGTATGTTCGAAAGCCTCACCTTAAAGCTCGAAAAAGCCTTTCAGACCCTGAAGGGCCAGGGACGAATTACCGAAATCAACGTAGCCTCCACCATCAAGGAAATCCGAAAAGCGCTGATTGATGCGGATGTTAACTACAAGGTGGCCAAAGAAGTTACCGATGAAATCAAACAGAAAGCACTCGGGCAGCAGGTGCTTACTTCCATCAGTCCGGGCCAGTTGCTAATCAAAATCACCAACGATGAGCTTACAGCCCTCATGGGCGGAGTTGGTGAAGATATATCCATCACCGGCAATCCGGCAGTAATTCTTATAGCCGGTCTTCAGGGTTCCGGTAAAACCACCTTCTCCGGTAAACTGGCAAATTACCTGAAGCGTCAGGGCCGGCAGGTGCTGCTGGCTGCATGCGATATCTACCGCCCGGCAGCTATTGACCAGCTGAAAACCCTTGGACAGCAAATTGGTGTGGAAGTATATGCCGAGCCGGGCAACACCGATGCCGTGAACATTGCGCGCGCTGCGGTTGAATACGCCAGGAAAAACAATCACCGTGTTGTGGTTGTGGATACGGCCGGCCGGCTGGCAATTGATGAGGAAATGATGGATGAAATTGCCCGGCTGAAAGATGCGCTGAAGCCTTCGGAAACCCTGTTTGTGGTGGACGCCATGACCGGTCAGGATGCGGTGAATACGGCCAAAGCCTTTAACGAACGCCTTGATTTTGACGGCGTGGTGCTGACCAAGCTTGATGGCGATGCCCGCGGAGGTGCGGCATTATCCATCCGAAAAGTGGTGAACAAACCCATCAAGTTCATCAGTACCGGTGAAAAAATGGAGGCGCTCGAACGCTTCTATCCCGACCGCATGGCCAGTCGCATACTGGGTATGGGCGATGTGGTTACCCTGGTGGAAAAAGCACAGCAGGCTTTTGATGAAGAAGAGGCACGAAGGCTCAATAAGAAAATCAGAAAAAACCAATTCGACTTCAATGATTTTCTCGGTCAGCTGGAGCAAATCAAGAAAATGGGAAACATGAAAGATTTGCTGGCCATGATACCGGGCATGAACAAAGCCTTGAAAAACGTAAATGTGGATGACGATGCCTTCAAACCCATCGAGGCCATCATTCGCTCGATGACACCAGCCGAGCGCGAAAATCCCGAGATCATTAACGCCAGCCGTAAGAACCGCATTGCCCGCGGCAGCGGTACTTCGGTGCAGCAGGTTAATCAGTTGCTGAAGCAGTTTAATGACATGCGCAAAATGATGCGCACCATGAACAAGATGGGCGGTGGCAAACGAGCATTATCGGCCCTTAATCCTTTTGGCCGGTAAAACCTTTAATGACAGTTTAACGTTCTAACTCATAGTTTACAGGTTTTTATAGTTTATCTGTTCAAAATGCCCTGTTCGTTCAGGGCATTTTATATTGCACCAATAAATCCATTCCCATGAAAACGAAAATGTTAACGCTTTCGCTGATTGTTCTGATCGCTGCGGCCTGCGCACAGGACAAATCCAAACGCCCCAGTCCGCCGGCTGTTGCCAGCGGCACCATTGACGGTGTGAATATTAAAATTGATTACAGCCAGCCTTCGGTTAAAGGCCGAAAAATTATGGGTGGGCTGGTACCCTATGGTGAAGTTTGGCGCACCGGTGCCAACGAAGCCACTACCATTGAATTTGATAAGAATGTGAAAATCGAGGGACAGCCGCTGCCGGCGGGTAAATACACCCTGTTTACTATTCCGGGCGAGAAGGAATGGAGCATTATCTTCAATAAAAAGCTCGGCCAGTGGGGTGCGTACGACTATGAAAAAAATAAAGGTGAGAATGCTTTGGTAGTAAAAGTGAAGCCGGCAAGCACAGCCTTTACCGAAGTTTTTACCTTTGAGGTAGGCGCAAAGCAGGTTACCTTAAAATGGGAGAACACGGCCGTGTCGTTCGGAGTATCGAAAAACTGATTAAACGTCTTCTTCATTCAATTTTGATGAAACAGCGGTGAAGGCCGCTGTTTTTATTTTAGGCCTGCGGGTATGCTGAACTTAATTTTTCCCGGTATGAATTAGATATTCCGCTTTTTTATGCATCTTAGAATAATCATTTCCCGGTATGGAAACCCTCGGCCGCTACGATCGCATCGATCTTCCGGATCTTGGATTGTATAATTTGCATGCAAAAATCGATACAGGCGCATTTACCAGCAGCCTGCATTGCGCCCGTGCCGAAGTGGTGAACGGTTGTCTGGAGTTTGTGCTGCTGGATGAGGAGCATCCGGAGTTTACCGGAATGAAGTTTGTGTTTCGCGAGTATGATGAGCGCGACATTAAAAATTCGTTTGGCGAGACTGAGCGCAGATACCTTATTAAAACCTCTGTGGTGATTTTTGGCCAACGGATTGAAACTGAATTTTCGCTCAGCGACCGCGGCTCACTTAAGTTTCCCATCCTGCTGGGCCGGAAAATTCTGCGCGACCGGTTTGTAATTGATGTAAAAAAGAAAAACCTTTCTTATAAACATAAACTGGCGCAAAAGAAAAAAGCCGGAAAAGTAGGCTCATCCCATACCCATTCGTAACTGACTTAAACCGGATTATGAACATAGCCATCTTATCGCGCGACCCGAAACTCTATTCCACTCGCAGGCTGAAGGAAGCCGGTGAACAGCGCGGCCATCATGTGGAAATCATCGACCACATGAAATGCGTGTTGTTCATCGAAAAGAAAAATCCCATGGTATTGTACAACGGCCGCAAACTCGATTACTTCGATGCCATCATTCCGCGCATCGGGGCGTCGGTTACCTTTTACGGTGCGGCCGTAGTCCGTCAGTTCGAAATGATGAAAGTATTTACCGCCATCGAGTCGCAGGCGCTCATCCGCTCACGCGACAAACTGCGCAGCCTGCAGATTCTTTCGCGTGCCGGCCTGGGTTTGCCCAAAACCATCTTCATGGATTATTCACGCGACACGGAAGGTATTGTGGAAGCTGTTGGCGGTGCGCCCGTGGTCATCAAATTACTTGAAGGCACGCAGGGACTGGGCGTGGTGCTGGCTGAAAATAAAAAAGCTGCTCAGTCGGTAATCGAAGCCTTTCACGGTGTTCATGCCCGTATTATAGTGCAGGAATTTGTTAAGGAAGCAAAAGGTGCTGACATCCGCGCCTTTGTGGTGGATGGCGAAGTGGTGGGCGCCATGAGGCGACAGGCACGGCCCGGTGAGTTTCGCTCGAACTTACATCGCGGCGGAACGGCATCGCTGGTCAAGCTGAGCCGGGTTGAGAAAGCCACGGCCATAGCCGCAGCCAAAAAACTGGGCCTCGGCATTGCCGGCGTGGATATGCTGCCATCTAACCGCGGGCCGCTTATTATCGAGGTAAACTCATCACCCGGACTGGAAGGAATTGAAGGCGCCACCCGGGTAGATATTGCCGGTAAGATTATTGAATACCTCGAACGCAACGCCATGAAAAAGAAGATTCAGAAGGATAAGATTAATGCGTAGCGACAGTTAAAAAGTAAAGTAAAAATCCGATAAGCCTTGCGTACCATCAATATTGCCGGACACGAAATCAGGCCCGGCGAGTTTAAGGAAATCAAAATCAGTATAGCGCGATTACCCTCGCATACGCAGATTGACACGCCCCTGTATGTTTCGCGCGGTCTGGAGGAGGGTCCAGTGCTGGCGCTCATGGCCGGCATGCATGGCGATGAAATCAACGGTCTGGAGATTGTACGCCGGATACTGGACAGCGATCTCCACCGGCCCAAACGCGGTACGGTGGTGTGCATGCCGATCATCAACGTGTATGGTTTTTTAAACTATTCGCGCGATGTGCCCGATGGAAAAGATGTGAACCGCTCGTTTCCGGGAAGCAAAAGCGGCTCGCTGGCCAGTCGCGTGGCATGGCACGTTACACACGATGTGATTCCCTACATTGATTACGGCATTGATTTTCACACCGGCGGAGCCATGCGCACCAACTATCCGCAGGTGCGGGCCGTGCTGGCTGATGAAAAAAATACGGAGCTGGCCCAGGCATTTTGTGCGCCCTTTACGCTCGACGCACCTTTTCGTCCCAGCTCGTTGCGTAAGGAGGCAGCCAAAAAAGGTAAGAATATAATAGTGTACGAAGGGGGCGAGTCGCTGCGCCTGGATACGCATGCCATTGAAGAGGGGATAGCCGGCACGCTTCGCCTGATGAAACACCTCAACATGATTGACTGGGCACCCGAGCCGAAGGAGGAAAACCGCATCATCTGGAGTTCATCGTGGGTGCGGGCCAAGTATGCGGGGTTGTTTCAGAGTGCGGTGGCATGCGGGAAGCTGGTGCACAAGGGCGAATGGCTGGGCACCATCACCGATCCGTTTGGCGAATTCAAGCATAAGGTGGTGTCACCGCACACGGCCTACATCATTGGTATGAACAACTGTCCGGTGGTTAACGCAGGCGATGCGTTGTTTCATCTGGGTATGGATAATGTGTGCAAGCTGGGTGGATAGGATTCAGGATTAAAATCCGGGTCTCAACGAATTCTGATTGTGCGTTAAGTTGTAAATCGGGCTTCTGTAAATCAGGTTCGCTTCTTTTTATATGACGTTTTTCTTATTTCCATTTATTTTAAAGGGGTCTGTTTTTAATGATGCAGGTAACTTTTTGCACTTTAGTAATGTCCGGGATTTTTAGTGCAAACGTTCATGCGGTTAAAATTTCCGGTTACCAAAAAAACTTTTTGCGGAGTGTGAAATTCCACTTAT
>JANWWN010000053.1:0-270 GCA_025055435.1 Cyclobacteriaceae bacterium
AGCCATCGAAATTCAATGCACGGATTGCCGGCTTGCAGATTAAAGTAAAAGAAGGTAACTATAAAACCAAACCTCATGCAGCAGCTGATGCACTGGAAGGTGTTGCACCGGGTAAGTCATCGGTTAAGGCCAGTGAGTTCAGCAAGGTTGTGAAACAAGACTGGGACTATCGGCACAATCCATCCAGTGCCATTGAAGCACTTGATGTGCGGGAACCCGGCAAGGCCTTTGGCCGCGTAACCGATTACCAGGGAAATATCAGGATGAAAA
>JANWWN010000053.1:280-15899 GCA_025055435.1 Cyclobacteriaceae bacterium
AAGCATATCTTTTAATTTATTAAAATAAGCTTTCAATCCGCCAAAAAGCGCGCCTTCGCCTACTCCAAATATGTATCTCATCAATCCATCATACAAATCCTCATTAAAACTTTCAAATTTGGAAAAAATGATTTGCACCCGGATGCACAGTTTGTTAAGACCAACAAAAACAATGTTAAGGATGAGCGAGACTGGTTTACTTCGATTAAACTGTGGTGGGGAAAGATGTTCCGAAAAACAGAAACCCAGCCCGATCATCTGAAAGAAAAGGTCCGGAAACCACGCTTTGACAAACGCGAAATCGGATTATGGTACGATTAACAACCGGCTTTTCAGAATTGAAAAGTTACCGATTGTTTTACGGAATCATGAAGACTGAGTGCCACAGGGCAACTTAAGGCCGTATTTCTGAGTTTTTGCTTTTGCGCCTCTGTTGCGCTCAATTGTGGATGGTAAAGGGTAATTTGTATTTCGGCAATTTTGCGCGGGCTGGCGGTCATTATTTTTAACACTTCGGCCTTCATCCCTTTCATATCAATTCCTTCACGCGCTGCCACAATACCCATGGTGGTAAGCATACACGAAGCCAGCGCGGCACACACCAAATCGGTCGGACTGAAGGCCTCTCCTTTACCCTGATTATCAGGCGGGGCATCGGTAATGAAGGATTGTCCGGAACGGGTATGATTCAGGCGCGTACGCAAATCGCCTTCGTAAACAGCCGTCAGCGTGGTCATAATCAAATTCTTATTTTTTGCGTTAATGATAAAGCAGGTAAATTTAGGCACCTTTTCAGGATGAATCCGCTTATTCGTATAGTTATCGTGTGTGTGCTGATTGAGGCAGGTGTGTCTGGCGTTTTTGCGCAAACCCAGGATAGTTACGAGTATCAGTCGGAATTTGTCTGGGGCATCAACAAAAACACCTCCGGGGGCTTAATAGGCGGTTTCATATTGAAAACAGCGCGCAAACGTACCGAACGGATTTTGGAAACATTCGGACTGGAAATCGTAAACATCAAGCACCCGCAGGAGTTGCGTATCAACTCATTTTATACAGGCAACTTTTTCATTTTCGGAAAGAATAATTACCTGTATTCCTTCAGGTTTCAGTATGGCAGGGATTTAATATTGTTTAAAAAAGCTCCACATCAGGGCGTGGAAATCAAAGCGGTGGCGGCACTCGGTCCAAGTCTGGGCATTGTGGCTCCTTATTATGTCGAGTATTCGGTTGATAATTCCGGGTTCATTACCCTGCGCTCCCAGTACAATCTCAATATTCCGGTGGATGCCATCTGGGGTACAGGTCGCCTGTTTGAAGGAATAGGCGAAAGTAAGCTGGTTCCGGGAGGTAATTTAAAAGCAGGATTAAATTTTGAAATGGGCGATGTAAAAAGCGCAGTTACCGGCTTTGAGGCGGGTTTTCTGATAGACGCTTACACCCGTAAAGTGGAAATGATGCCTGGAGCCAAACAATATTCGGTCTATCCTACGCTGTACATCACCGTATTTTACGGCACACGTAAATAATGCGATAATTTTCTTACCGAATTGTGACCTTTCTCTATATTTGGAGTTCTTAAAGGCAAACTGCAGGAATTATGGAACCCAAGAAGACCGAAAAGGCCGATTTGACCAACAAATCCTGGTTGTTTTTCAACATTGGCCTCGTTATTACCCTGGCTATTGTCATCACGGCTTTTGAGTGGACTACCAAAGATGATACTGATCTGAAAGACAAGGCCAAGAATTCAAACGTTTTGGAGGAGATTCTGGAGATACCTCCTACCGAGCAGCCTCCTCCACCTCCGCCCAAAATTCAACAGCCTCAGATTATTGAGGTTCCTGATGAAGAGGAAATCAAGGAAGACATTAAGGTCGAGTTTGATGTGGAAGTAACAACCGATACCAAAGTTGAAGAAATTCAGATTCAACAGGTTGAGGTTGAAAAGGAGGATCCGGATCAGATTTTCATTGTGGTTGAAGAGCCGGCTTCGCCCAAAGGAGGCTTTCAGGCTTTCAACAAATACATTGCTGAAAAACTGAAATATCCTGCCCAGGCCCGCAGAATGGGTATTGAAGGAAAAGTTTATGTGGAATTTGTGGTGAACCGCGACGGTACCATACAGGATGTGAAAGTGGTGAAAGGAATTGGTGCAGGTTGCGACGAAGAAGCCGTTCGTGTAGTGGCCAGCGCTCCGCCGTGGAATCCGGGTAAACAACGCGGTAAACCCGTGCGTTCGCGATTCGTGGTACCCATTACCTTCAAATTGCAGTAAAGACTTAACCCCGCACGTGCGGGGTTTTTCATTTCAGCACCAATCCCAAAACCAGACCTGCGATTATGATAACCGGATGAGGCAGGCGGGTGAATGTGAGCAGCGCAAAGGTGCCTATGGTAAATCCCAGCGATGTAATGGTGTTGGGTAAGGGTTGAAACAAAATGACTGCAGCTGCAACCACCAGTCCTGCGCTGGCTGCCGTAATGCCTTCGAGCGAGGCACGAACCGGTCGAAAACTTTTCAGGCTCTCCCAGAACCGTATGACAAAGAATATCAAAAAAGTGCCTGGCAAAAAAATACCGGCTGCCGAGAGCAGCGCACCGGTTAGTTCGCCAGCCACACCGTATTCGCGCATGGCCAATGCTCCGATAAATGCACTAAAGGAAAAAACGGGACCGGGCAGGGTTTGTGCAATAGCATAACCAGATAGAAATTCCTGTGGTGAGAGATATTGTTTAGGCGCATATTGAACAAACTCGGTGTATAGTAACGGCGTAAGTACCTGGCCTCCTCCAAAAATCAGACTGCCGTTACGGTAAAAATTTTCAAACAGCCGAACGGGCAGCCATCCGGTAAGTGCACCAATAACCGCAGCGGCAATCAGCACGCCAATCCACAAAAAGAAATTTGACCAACTGATTACGATTTTCTTTTTCTCCTGCCTGGGTTGCTTTTTGTATTTGAAAGCAGTTACCAGGCCGGCCGCGAGCAGAATGGCCGGAAATACAAACGGAGTTTGAATGAAGTACGAGATCACCGCTGCGGCAATCATCAGCGCCACACCCGTTTTGGTATGAATCGTCTTCAGGCAAATGGAATAAGCTGCATAGCTTACAAACCCCACGGCCATGGGTTGTATGAAGCGGGTAAACTCAAGCGACCAGCTCTTTTCCTGAATATTGGCCAGAAATATGCCCGCCAGGGCCATCAGCAAGATCGAAGGAAGCGACCAAACCAACAACGTCAGATAAGCAAGATTGGGCCCTCCGATTTTATAGCCTACCGCCGTTAGGGTTTGGGTGGAGCTGGGTCCGGGTAAAATCTGGCAAAGCGAATTCAACTCCATCAGCTCTTCCCCGGTAATATATTTGCGCTGTTCTACCAGCGTGCGCTGAAAGTAGGCCAGATGCGCCTGCGGTCCGCCAAATGAAGTAAGCGCAAGTTTCAGCACATCGCGGAGGAAGATGATGTAGCGGATGCGCTGAACCATACTGATTTATTGAAGATTATTTCTTCAATCCGATTTCTGCCAGTCGCTGATCCAGAAATTCACCTGCGGTAATGTCGGGCCATAATTTCGGATGCGCTTCATCCACACACGAAGGCAATGCAGCGAGACTCATTTCGCTGCGCGGATGCATAAAGAAGGGTATGGAATAACGCGGTGTATTCATTTTTTCGCGAGGCGGGTTCACCACGCGGTGAATGGTTGATTTTAGCTTTTTATTGGTCAATCGCTCCAGCATGTCGCCCACATTGACTACAAGCTGTTCGGGCAACGCGGTTATCGGAATCCATTTACCGTCTCTGCGCAGCACCTGAAGGCCCTCGGCACTGGCGCCCATCAGCAGGGTAATAAGGTTGATATCTCCATGCTCGGCTGCCCGAACCGCATCAGGGGGTACTTCATCCGGGTTGGTTATCGGGTAATAATGTATTGGCCGGAGGATACTGTTGCCGTGACGCACCTTATCATCGAAATAATTTTCCGGCAGTCCGAGATACAGCGCAATGGCGCGCAACATCTGCACGCCCGTCCTTTCCAGTTGCCGGTAAACTTCCAGTCCGATGGTTTTAAACTCCGGGATTTCTTCGGGCCAAACATTAGCCGGATATTCGTTTTTTATCGGGTCATCATCTTCCACTTCCTGGCCGATATGGTAAAATTCTTTCAAATCACCCGTATTACGCCCTTTTGCATGCTCTTTGCCTTTGCCAACATAACCGCGTTGGCCGGCCAGGCCGGGAATTTCGTATTTCTGTTTTACTGAATCGGGCAGAGCGAAGAAACGCTTTATCACATCGTACAGTTTTTCGGCCAGCTCCTCACTGAGGTAATGATTGCGAATGGCCACAAAGCCGATGTTGTTGTATGCGGCACCGAGGTCGGCCACAAACTTTCTCTTTTTTTCCGGATTGCCCCCTGTAAAATCAGCCAGGTCGAGAGAGGGTATCTCATCGTATAAAACTTCTTTCATAGGTCGGGTTAACAGGTCTGTGCAAGCTAAGTATTTTTGGGTAAATTAGAAGCAAATCGAAAGATGGACTTAATCAGCACAATCATGAAGCGAAGGGATTTCATCAGTATTACCACTAAAACCACTGTCTTTTTAGCGGCCGGGCCGGCATGGGTGAAGGCAGCCTGTACAGCGCGTCCATCGAATTCAAACCAACCGGCCGGTATGCTGACGTTTTCTCAGGTTCCTTTACCCTACGCATACGCCGCGCTTGAACCGCATATCGATGCACTAACCATGGAGATACACTACAGCCGTCATCACGCTGCATATGTAAAAAATGTTAACGATGCCATCGCTGAAGAAAAAATAACTTTCAAGAACGAAGCAGATTTCTTCGCCAATGTTTCTAAGCTTTCGGCCAAAGCGCGCAATAACGGAGGCGGAGCGTGGAATCATAATTTCTTCTGGCAGGTGATGAGGCCGGGAGGCGGAGGGAAACCAACCGGCAAAGTTGCCGATGCCATTAATGCGGCATTCGGTTCGTTCGAAAAATTTCAGGAGCAGTTTAATGCCGCTGCCATGGGTCGTTTTGGTTCGGGCTGGGCATGGCTGGTAAATGATAATGGCACATTGAAAATCGGCTCAACGCCCAATCAGGATAACCCGCTGATGGATGTGAGCGAACTGAAGGGTACACCCTTGCTGGCCTTAGATGTTTGGGAACACGCCTACTACCTGAAATATCAGAACAAACGCAACGAATATGTAGCTGCCTGGTGGAATGTGGTAAACTGGGACGAAGTAGCGAAAAGGCTGAAGTGAGTATGTATGTGTATAATGTAACCGTTGGCATTGACCGGGAAAATGAAGCAGAATGGGTGGCGTGGATGAAGAGCGAACATATGCCCCGTGTACTGGCGACCGGCATGTTTTCATCAGCCAGGCTGTTTAAAATTTTGCACGAAAGCGAGGATGGTACGCTGTCGTACAGTGTACAATATGTTGCCGAATCGCTTGACCGCGTATCGGAATACCTGGAGCGCTTTGCTCCGGCTTTAATTGAAGAACACCGCCAGCGGTTTGCCAATCATGTGGCCTTCCGCACGGTGTTGGAAGAAGTATGATTCATGCTCCAACCGGCGGTGTTGTGGGTTTTAAACACACCGGCCATGAAAGCGCGCAGAATTTCACTTGACGAAATCCGAAATGTTCAGTTTGCTGCTGAAGATGTGCTTTCCTCGTTCGAGGAAAAATTTGAACGGGAGCATAAGCTTAAAACCGCCATGGCACTGACCAATGCCGACCACGAAGAAATAAGCCTGTATGTCAGACTGGCTGATGGTGAAGTGGTAGAGCTGGTATCGGATTTAATTGATTTGGAAGAGGATTATGTTGAGGTTCGCGGAGGTTTTGGTATTCCGCTGCGTGCCATTGTTGATGTGGGAGTTTAGGTAAAGAGGGTTTTTACAGCGCTTAACCACCATTTTTGGCTGCGCTCAACCACCCTTTTGGTCGGGCAGGCTGAGCGTAGCCGAAGCCTGCGTTTATTCCACTAACTTTTCCATCTCTTCCCGCTCCAGATGACAGTTCACCCAACCGTTATCAAACCGTGCTTTATAATATTTTTCATAAAATTTGATGGCGGGTTTATTCCAGTCGAGTACCTGCCACATCATGCCAGTGCAGTGCTCATCCAGTGCATGCCGGATGATTCGGTCGAATAATTTTTTACCAATGCCTTTTCCGCGGTACGATTCCGTTACTATGATATCTTCCAGATAGATTCGCTTTCCTTTCCAGGTAGAGTACCGCCAGTAATACAGCGCCATACCTACTATTGTTCCTGAAATTTCGGCAACAAAAAGGCCATAAATAGGATGTGGCCCGAAGCCGTCCCGCTCCATCTGTTCAACTGTATTGGTCACTTCATGGGGAGCGCGTTCGTATTCGGCCAGTTCCTTTATCAGCTCCAGCACGCGCGGTAGGTCATCCTTTCTGCCTTCCCGGATTACAAGGTCGGTTGAGTTCATCTGAAAGAAGGCTATTCCTTTTTCAACAGCGGAGGTGTAACACCCATGTTGTACCATGCAAAGGCAAACTGGTCGGCTGTTACATCCAGCGCTTTGGAAAGGTTGGATGAGCCGTGTCCGGACTTAACATCGATGCGGATTAGGACCGGATTGTTTCCGCTTTGATATTCCTGCAAGGTGGCGGCAAACTTGAATGAATGAGCGGGTATAACCCGGTCATCATGGTCGGCTGTGGTAATCAAAGTGGCCGGGTAGGCCGTGCCGGGTTTCAGTGCATGAAGCGGTGAATATTTTCGCAGGTATTCAAACATTTCTTTCGATTCATCGGCTGTGCCGTAGTCGTAAGCCCACGCAGCGCCTACGGTGAATTTATGATACCGCAGCATGTCGAGCACACCTACGGCAGGCAAAGCAACCTTCATCAGGTCGGGGCGTTGCGTCATGGTGGCACCTACCAGCAATCCGCCGTTCGAACCTCCGGCAATGGCGAGGTAGTCGGGAGAAGTGAATTTTTCTTTAATCAGATATTCCGCTGCAGCGATAAAATCATCAAAAACATTTTGCTTGTTCATCTTCGTGCCGGCCAGATGCCACTGCTTGCCGTATTCACCCCCACCGCGCAGGTTGGGTTGGGCAAAGATGCCCCCATTTTCCAACCATACAATTCGTGATGTGGCAAACGAAGGTGTAAGCGAAATGTTAAAACCACCGTATCCGTACAACCACGTAGCATTTTTACCGTTACGTTCTACCCCTTTCCTGTAAACAATAAACATGGGTACGCGCGTGCCGTCTTTGCTGGTGTAAAAAATTTGTTCGGTGGTGTAATCATCCGGATTGAACGATACGTTTGGACGCGCATATTCCGTGGATTTACCGGTGGCGATATCGTATTTGAAAATGGTAGGGGGGTACGTAAACGATGTGAAAGTGTAATAGACCTCGGTATCCGTACGTCTTCCGTTAAAGCCGCCGGCCGTTCCGATGGCAGGCAGCTCGACTTCACGCTCCAGTTTACCGGTATAATCGTATTGTTTAATCAGGCTTTTTGCATCCTTCAGGTAGGCAACAAATATTCTCTTTCCGGCTGTGCTCACGCTGCGTATCGGCTCGGAAGTTTCGGGAATAAGGTCCTTCCAGTTCTCTGGTGAAGGTTGGGCTGCATCGGTCACAACGATTTTGCCGTTCGGCGCATTGAGGTTGGTTCGTATGATAAGCCGTGTACCATCGTTGTCGATTACATCATGGTCGTTTTTGAAATCAGTTACCAGCGGAGTTAGTACCGCACGCTGATTGGTCAGGTCCTGAATGTATAATTCGTTGCCGGAAGTGGTTATGGATGTTGAAATAATGAGGAAACGTTCGTCTTCGGTTAGTGCCGCTCCGGCTCTTCGCTGCGGATTTTGCGCGCCACCGTCATAGACCACTTTATCAGCGGACTGCGGGGTGTTCAGCTTGTGGTAGTACACCCTGTTATAATCGACTTTGGAAAACAGCCGGTTTCCTTTCGGATTATCGTAACGCGAATAATAAAAACCGTCATTTCCCTTCCAGGCAATGCCGGTAAATTTCAGGTCTTTGAGTGTGTCGCCCACCACCGACTTATCGGATGTACGCAGGGTAACCGCTTTTCGCCAGTCGGAGCCGCCTTCCTGAATAAGCAGCGTTACCAGCGAGCCATCGTTGCTGAAAAACATACCGGCCAGGGAAGTGGTGCCGTCAGCCGAAAAAGTGTTCGGGTCTATAAACACTTCTTCCTCACCTCCATTAATTTTTTTTCGGTACCACACATTATGGTTTTGCAGGCCGGTGTTCCGGTAGTAATAGTAGTAATCGCCATTTTTTTCAGGGGCGCCAATGCGTTCGTAGTTTTGCAGTTCATCCAGCCGCTTGCGGATGGCATCGCGGAACGGAATTTTGTTGAGGTATGCAAAAGTTACTTCGTTTTGCCGGGCTACCCATTCGGCCGTTTCACGCGCGGTGTCATTTTCCAGCCAGCGGTAGGGGTCGGGTACGGTCGTGCCAAAGTAGGTGTCGGCTGAATCTACTTTTCGCGTAACAGGATAAGTGATTTTCTCCTGTCCGGATTTCGAGCAGGAAAAAGCAATACAAATGAACAGTACAGAAACCAAACGATTCATGGCGATGCAGTTAAATTCAAATTCAATTTTATGCAAAGTGCCTTAAGCTTTGCGAATGGTTTTGATGAAAGGAAACAGGTTTATTCGGCTTACGAAATACGGTCAAAACCGGTATAAGGTATCAGTGCCTTTGGTATCCGGATACCTTTTTCGTCCTGATTGTTTTCGAGCAGCGCCGCAACAATTCTGGGCAGCGCAAGGGCACTTCCGTTCAGGGTATGCAGCAGGTGAATTTTTCCTTTACTATCGCGGTAGCGAAGTTTCATACGGTTGGCCTGATAGGTTTCGAAATTGCTTACCGAGCTTACTTCCAGCCAGCGTTGCTGGGCAGCGGCATAAACCTCCATGTCGTAGGTCATGGCTGAGTTAAAGCCCATGTCGCCACCGCAAAGCAGCATTTTCCGATAAGGAAGTTCAAGCTTTTCGATCAGGCTTTGTACGTAGGCACACATTTCATCCAGCGCCCTGTACGACTCTTCCGGCTTGCGGATTTGCACAATTTCCACTTTATCGAACTGATGCAACCGGTTCAGTCCGCGTACATGTGCACCCCAGCTGCCGGCTTCTCTTCTAAAACAGGGTGTATATCCTACGTGCTTTACCGGCAGGTCCTGTTCATTTAAAATCGTGTCACGGTACAGGTTGGTGATGGGTACTTCGGCTGTGGGGATGAGGTAAAGCTGATCGGCCGTAACACAGTACATCTGACCTTCCTTGTCGGGAAGCTGGCCGGTGCCGTACCCGCTGGCTTCGTTCACCAAATGAGGTGGCATCATTTCGGAGTAACCGG
Source organism: Cyclobacteriaceae bacterium (assembly GCA_025055435.1). GTDB lineage: Bacteria > Bacteroidota > Bacteroidia > Cytophagales > Cyclobacteriaceae > UBA2336. The sequence goes on from JANWWN010000053.1 coordinate 9,703, forward strand.
CTTTTTCGGCTTCATCCAGAAAGAAACTGATGAGGGCGCGCTGTAATTTAGCGCCTTTGCCTTTATAAACCGGAAAGCCAGCTCCGGTAATTTTATTGCCCAGCTCAAAATCGATGATGTCGTATTTTTTTATCAGATCCCAGTGCGGCAAAGCGCCGGCAGGTAAAACCGGGATGGCTCCGTGCTGGTGAACATTAATGTTGTCGTCTGCGCTTTTCCCGGCAGGTACGGCCTGTGCAGGTACGTTGGGAATTTTATACAAATGCAGGCGCAGTTCTTCTTCATACTGTGCCAGGTTGTCTTCCAGTTTTTTCAGTTCATCTTTCCATTGTGCTACGCGCTGCCGCAGTGCATGGGCTTCCTCTGTTTTGCCGGCTTTCATCAATTCACCGATTTTCTTCGACTCGGCATTGCTTAACGCGCGGAGTTCATCGGCCCTGGCTTGAGCGGTTCTGCGAAGCTGGTCAATTTCAAGTGCGCGATCGATAAGTTGTACGGCATCCTGCAGTCCGCGTTTATGCAGGCCGGTAATTGCTGTGTCGCGGTGTTCGCGCAGGTAGGTTATCTGAAGCATAGCTGAAAATCAGGGCATCAAAAATAGCCGGTTATCTGCTTTAGCAACTGTTTGTACGAACAAATTTAGCAGCATCATTTGTTTGTATTTAAAATTGACCTATACTTGCAGCATCAAACGGGCTATTCGGGCCCGATTAAATATACCGACCGCTTAATCATAATTACCTGTAATTCCATAACCGGAAAATGTGAATCCGTTTAAGTCGAACAGACTGAATGTGTAATATAACCTAATCTGCTAACCATTATACAACTTTTTTTGTCCAACCCATGTACACCATCGATGATTTGAATGTACGGCTCCTTTCCGAGTTGAAGGAAATTGCCGAACAGATGGGCATTAAAAATGCCCGCAAGCTTGCCAAGCAGGAATTGATTTATAAAATACTCGATCAGCAGGCTGTAACCGGTGAGGCGCCCGGTGCCCCGAAAAAAACTACTGCATCCAGCGGCGGTCGTGCCATGCGTCCGCGTAAGCGTGAAAATGTTGCGCCCAAACCGGAAAAGGAAATGAGCTCTGATGACCTGCTTGATTCGCTTAATGAAGAACTGGAGAATACCGTTGCAGGTTTCGATGAAGAACCTGAAGTAACTCAACCTGCACCAGAAGCGCATCAGGCTGCACCTATTGCCGAAACCAATGGTAATGTTGAAGACCGCCAGGCTGTGCGTTCGCATATACGCGACTTTGATGGTGTAGTAACCAGCGAAGGTGTACTCGAGATCATGCAGGACGGTTACGGTTTTCTGCGTTCATCTGACTACAATTATCTGGCCAGTCCGGATGACATCTATGTTTCGCCTTCGCAGATAAAAGCCATGGGCCTGAAGACAGGCGATACCATTCGCGGGCAGATACGCCCGCCCAAAGAAGGCGAGAAATATTTTGCGCTGCTTAAGGTAGAATCGGTAAACGGCAAGACAGCCGAAGAGATACGCGACCGCGTGGCGTTTGAATACCTGACACCGCTATTTCCGAATGAAAAACTCAAGCTCAGTACCACGCCCGATAACTTATCGACCCGCATCCTCGATTTGTTTGCACCCATTGGCAAAGGACAGCGCGGCATGATTGTGGCACAGCCCAAAACCGGTAAAACGGTGTTGCTGAAAAACATAGCCAATGCCATAGCCGAAAACCACCCGGAAGTCTATCTGATTGTGTTGCTCATCGATGAACGCCCGGAAGAAGTGACGGATATGGCACGCAGCGTGAAAGCCGAAGTGATCGCTTCTACATTCGATGAACAGGCGGAACGCCATGTTAAGGTGGCCAGCATCGTACTGGAAAAGGCCAAGCGCATGGTGGAGTGTGGTCATGATGTGGTCATCCTGCTCGATTCCATCACCCGCCTGGCCCGCGCGCATAACACCGTTATACCTTCATCGGGTAAAATTCTTTCCGGTGGGGTGGATGCCAATGCCTTGCACAAACCCAAGCGCTTCTTTGGCGCTGCCCGCAACATTGAAAACGGAGGTTCGCTGACTATCATCGCTACGGCGCTTATAGATACCGGCTCGAAGATGGATGAAGTGATTTTTGAAGAGTTTAAAGGTACCGGTAACATGGAACTGCAGCTCGACCGTAAACTGGCCAACCGCAGGATTTATCCGGCTATTGACGTGCCGGCATCCGGTACGCGCAGGGAAGACCTGCTGATGAAGGAGGAAGAATTGCAGCGCGTATGGATATTACGCAAGTTCATGGCCGATATGAACTCGATCGAAGCGATGGAGTTTTTGCAGGAGAAGATGAAAGGCACCCGAAACAACGAAGAATTCCTGCTGTCGATGAACGGATAAATTTCAATTAGCATCAAATTAAATCGGCAGACCTGGTAAAGTCTGCCGTTTTTTTTGAATAAGGTCGGCTTTATAATAATCCCGCTAAATCTGATAATGACAGCTTAACTATTCATGTGCTCGGTTAAGAATATCCTGAGTAAGGACCCGATAGATATCGGCCAGTTCGGGGTGCTTTTTCAAAAACTCCATATGAAGGTCAAGCGTTTCCAGGTCGCCACGCCGTGCCGGGCCGGTCTGGGCATTTTCCGGTCCGATTTCAAAGGCTTTGTTTACGGTTTCGGCTATCAGCGCGTTGAGCCATTCGGGCTTTAACCGGTGTGTTTCCATAATTTCGTAAGCAAGCCTGAACAGGTGGTTGGCGAAGTTGCTGGCAAATACTGCAGCAACATGAAGGGCCAGACGCTGCTGCTCATCCAGCCGATACACCTGCCGGCTGATGGCCCTGCCCATCTTCATTAAAATGTTTTCGGCATCGGCTGAGTTGCCTTCAACAAAAACGGGTATGTTCTCAAAATCTAACTTTCTTGATTTACTGAACGTTTGCAGCGGGTAAAATACGCCGGTTCGTGTGGCAGCAGCATAATCGAGTAATGCGCGCGACTTGCTGCCGGAAGTGTGTACCAGCAGGGCATCTTCGGGCAAAACGATTTCGCGCGCTACCTGTTCGATAGCATCATCTGAGACGCAAATCAGGAAGATTTTTGATTTGCTTGAAGAAAAATCCAGTGTATCCACAGGTTGTGCATCGTACAGGCGTTCAACGAGCCGGCGGGTATGATTGAGCGTGCGGCCGTACACTTCGCGCACAGCATAACCTGCATTATCGAGTGCGGGTGCCAGATGCCAGGCCAGGTTGCCGGCCCCGATAACCGAAACATCAGGAGTCATGCCTCAGGCTTCCACATTTCTGTACAGCTCAGCCAGTACCTTTACGGCATGGTCAATTTCCTGCAGGGTGTTGTACTTGCTGAACGAAAAGCGTACGGAGGCGCGCCTGGAACCCGGATAAAGATGAGCCAGCACGTGTGAGCCGGTGGTGGCACCGCTGGAGCATGCACTGCCGCCGGAGGCCGATACTCCGTGCAGGTCGAGGTTGAACAACAACAAACTGCTGTCGTCTGATTCCGGCAGGCTAACGTTCAGCACGGTGTACAGGCTTCGCTCCAGGTTGGCGGAGTCGCCATTGAACTGTACATCCGAAATACTTTCGCGCAGGCGTTCAATCATGTACTGCTTCAGCGCAGTGATGTGACGTTGATGTTCGTCCATGTCGCGATAGGCAATTTCAAGTGCTTTGGCCAGGCCGATGATGCCGTAAACATTTTCGGTTCCGCCACGCATGTTGCGCTCCTGCGCACCCCCATGAATAAACGGATGAATTTTGTGGTCTTTGCGTACATACATGAATCCGATGCCCTTCGGGCCGTGAAACTTATGTGCTGCGGCGGTCATGCCGCATACAAACAGGTTCTTCAGGTCATGGCGGTAATGACCGACCGTCTGAACCGTATCGGAATGAAAGAAAGCTTTGTATTCGCGACACATCTCGCCAACCGTTTGTATATCCAACAGGTTGCCGATTTCGTTGTTGGCATGCATCAACGACACCAGCGCATGCGGGTATTGCTTCAGTAAAGTTTCCAGATGCTCAAGATTAACATGACCTTTCTCATCGGTTTCTACGTAATGCAGTTGCGCCTTTCCGGACTTGGCGATGTGTTCGAGGGTATGGGTTACAGCATGATGCTCAATGGGGGTAGAAATGAGATGCCCAATGCCAAAGGTTTCGGTGGCACAGGTGAGGATGGCATTATCCGCTTCGGTGCCGCCCGAAGTGAAGATGATTTCGCCTGGTGCGCAGTTGAGTAATTCGGCTACTTTTTTCCTTGCCGACTCAATGGCTGCACGCACCTTACGACCGTGGGCATGGGTGGACGATGGGTTGCCGAAGTCTTCGAGCATAAAGGGCTTCATGGCTTCGAACACTTCAGGGTCCAGCGGAGTGGTGGCGGCATTATCCAGATAGACCTGCATGGAGGCTTAGTTAGTTATGCAAAAATAGGTAATGTGCTGAAAATGAATATTACTGGTCTTCATTGCCTTAAATCAGGTAGCGATTTACCTTTTTCAGGGGATATCCTTTTGTGTTGGTTCAATCTACTTTTAATCAAATAAAATGAATCATGAAAAACACGCTGGGTATTCTCTTCTTTTTTACCAGCACGCTTGCATTGCCCGCGCAGGATGTGGAGTGCGAGGATTGGATTGGTAAATATTGTTTGTTTAGAAAAGATCAGAAGTATGGACTTTATGATGAGAAAAAGAAGAAAATTCTTTTGCCGGCTGAGTATGATTCCATACGATCGGACGAAACACAAATGTATTATGTATTAGCCTGGAAGAACCGGCAACCCTATCCATATAACAGTAAACTGGAACCGATAAAATTTTTGAAGAACTATGCCTCCATGAAAATTGTATCATCGGATGATGATCAGGGCGCTTACCTGATGGTGAGTGATAAAAAAGGATGGTTTATCCCTGTTACGGTAACCAAAAACTATGGTATAGGTGATCGCTTTAATGTTAAAGGTGCGATTAAAGTAAACGACCGTTTAATGGTATCGGAGGCGGAGGTTACGATGAAGGACTGGCTGATGTATATGAGCCATGCCAGTTTGCAGATGAATGTACCTCTTTCGCAAATCATGCCAGATACCCTGCGCATGCATCCGCGCACGCGCGAGTATGTAAGATTATTTTTGAAGAACTTAAATACTGAGAATGACAACAACATAGAGCTGATGTATATTTCTTTTAATAACATTCGAGAGGAAATCCTAATTGCCTACCCGGAGAGCCTTAAAAATAAATCGCTGTTTTTTTTCGAAAGCATGCCGGTTACGGGCATCACCCACCAACAGGCACAACAGTATTGCCAATGGCTTACAGATCAGTATAACTCGCTTATTACATCGGGGCAGAAAATGAAAGTGAACATCCGGTTGCCTTCGAAAGAAGAGTGGGAAAACTTTGTTCGGGATGGATTAAGTGAAAACATGAAGCACAACAACCTATTTGACAGTGTAAGCAAAGACGGTTGCTTTCTTTACAACTATAAATTTGGTAAAGGCTGCAAAGGCTACGATGCCTGGATGAAAAAATACGGCACCCGGGGGATTATGATGGTGCGTGAGTTCTTTCCCAATAATATGGGCATCTATAATCTGTTTGGTAATGTGGCCGAGATGGTGGAAGAACAGGGTATAGCCAAAGGAGGTCATTATGACCTGTGGGCCCGTCAGTGTGCACTCGACAAAAATCAGAATTACAGCCAACCTGAACCATGGCTGGGTTTTCGCTGGGTGGCGGAGGTGGTGCTGAAGGATGACTAAATCAGTTCATGGATATCATTCATAATTTTTTCCGCCAACGCATCAGCAGCAGCCTGTGTTGATGATTCGGAATAGATGCGGATAATCGGCTCGGTATTCGACTTGCGCAGGTGTACCCATTCGCGCGTGCGTTCAAAGTCAATCTTCACGCCATCTGCTGTGTTGATTTTTTCGTGTGCATATTTTTGCTGAACAGCCTGTAGCACGGCATCGGCATTCAGTCCGGGCCTTAACTCGATTTTCTTTTTGGCCATAAAGTAGTCGGGATAGGCTCTGCGCAATTCAGATGCTTTCATTCCGGACTTGGCCAGGTGGGATAGAAATAAGGCGATTCCCATCAGCGCATCTCTTCCGGAATGCAGTTCAGGAAAAATCACGCCACCGTTGCCTTCGCCACCGATAATGGCTTTGGTTTTTTTC
>JANWWN010000054.1:0-14108 GCA_025055435.1 Cyclobacteriaceae bacterium
AATTTCATCTGTCAGTTTCTTGAAAAGCTCTTTATCGTTTGTAAATCTTGCTTTTGTGACATTATAAATAATCTTGTCCCTTACTTTCTCATCAAGACTATCAAGAAACTCAACAGCCTCTTCTGAAAACTCTACTTTAAATTTGGGCGAATGCACTTGTTATACGCTTCCGCAAAAATAAAGTTTCTTTATCAGGAAACAATTTAATCTCCATTATTAAGTATTTAAAACTTCCGGCCGGTGCGCCAAGATACACATATCCGGCTGACGCCTGTGTAAATTTTATGTTACCGGATACATCTCATTTTTTCATATTCATCTTCTTCCAGTACCTGCCTGCGCACCAGCTTACCAAAAGCATCGTAATAAATCAACACGTAAATACCGGCTTCCTCTATGTGCTTTTCGGTGATATAGAATGGCTCGGATTCGGTTCCCATATTATGTATAAAGGTGTAGGTGGGTTGTAAAATCATACCATGTAGGTTACTTAGAATTCCGTAATAACCTTCGCTGTTAAAAAGCATGAGTTTTTCCCGGGCAGTACGTTTTATCCAGGTGAATGACTGGATACGGTCAACCTGGATCTTCTGTGTAATTCGGTCAATCAACATCCATTGAAAATTTTTTCGTACCAGCAACAGGGTATCTGTCCATGGAAGAATTTCATCATACTGGAACGGTATTACCGGCTTGTTATCCCAACCGATAATTCCGGTGCCGGACTGTTTTGCGGCAATAAGCAGATTGGCATTCAGCGGCATAATATTCCGGTCATATTCCGGTTTTATTTCCTTTCGAATATTCAGGTTCCATATGCCGAATTTATTATTGCGCAAAACCGATACCATACCCTGCTGAACGGTACCCAGCGCATCGTATTCCGGAGGAACAACCCATTTCCCGGATGATGAAATCAGACCTTTTTTGTTGTTTTTGATTCCTTCAAAAAAATTTTCGCCTGCATAGGCTATGCTCTCCGCATCGGTAACGAAAAGTCGCTGACCATTTGAATCGAAGATTGTGCGCGCATTCGGTAAGTCAATGCGAAGGTAGTATAACGAATCTTTTCCGGGCAGAAACCGAATTTGCGGCTTGCCAGCAAGCCGGATGACTTTATCTGGTTTAAGATAAACTTTCAGACTGTCACCTGTTATGGTTAGAAGTGCAGGACCCGCAAAAGAAAGACTGTCAAATAATCGGGTTAATGGCTGACGCAACGTTTTGTAATAAGCCTTCCAAACACCCTGTTGTTTAATGGCAATCCACGGCTCCTGAATTTTTACAGCCTCGCCTTCAGGCATATTGGCCAAACCCTTTTCGTTAAGACGGTAGCCTGCAGTTGAGGACACCAGTGCCCCGAAGAAAACCGGACTGATTTCCTGATCGGCAGCAGGAATCAGTTCGCGCAGCGTTTGGTCGAGGAGGGCTTGCCGGTTTTTGTTTCGTATCCATATTCCTGCCGGAAGCTTTCTAACCTCTTCGGCTGCAACTTTCGTTAAGGGCGGGTCGCCATCGGCTATGCGCTGAATATCGCTCAGCAACATCAGCTCAACATGCCGGTTTTGTTTTACGCCAATAACGGGTTGCAGGTCAATAAAGCCCTGAGCTTCACTAATCAGTATTTTACCTGTAAAGGAAAGCAGTTGCCAGCCATCTTCCCGTTGTACTGCAAGGAGCGCCTGACCCACCACCTGAGCATCTTTCACACAGCCGGTAATACGTCTGCCCGATTTATGAAGCACGTACCTGCAATTTCCCGTTTCAACCAACAGAAAACCATATTCTAAATCTTCGTAGCTAATTACTTCTGTCGCAAGTATCCGGTTATTACGTGATACCAATTTTTCTCCGCCAAAAAGCACATCTTCCAATGCATACCTGCAGCGATATTCCTCATCGATGTATTCAGCCACCGGAGCTATAATCTCTTTTCCTCCGGTATTCATCCATCCAAAACGGCCTTCTTTAAAATAAGGTAGCAGATGCTCTGACTCCAAAGCTTTAATCTGCCGTAAAGAGTCGGTAAGCAGATGAGCCGGAAAAGGTTCTTCGTTTTCTTTAAGAATGTGATACAATAAGTCAACAGCTTCTTTCCGGTATTTGCTTTGCGGATAGGCTGCTATAAAATGTAGCAAGGCAGATGGCGTGCATACGGCCGTACTGATTTCGAAAACCTGTCTTTCGGCCTGGGTGCGATAAGGCGATGCAGGGTATTCGGCAATAAACCGTTCAAAAGAAGCCAGCTTTTGGTCACTGGTTTTCGTTTCGAACAACAGTTTATCATAGCGCGCCTGTGCTTCAACTGCCCGGTGCGACTGCGGATATTTGTCAAGAAACCTGCGGTAGCTCAGATAGGTGTTTTCCATGAGTGCCTGCAGGAATGCCACCTCATCGCGAAGTTCAATAGCCTGATTTACCTGCGCTGCCTGCGTAAAGCGGTCAATAAAGAACTGATAGGCTTCTTCCGTGTTAAGCGACTTGGCCCTATGAAAAGCCGCACTGTCGATTTTCTTTCGCCAACTTATAATCGTTGTACTATCGAGGGCAAAACGAACAAGTCGTTCGCGCGATTTACCCGAAACAAAGGCAAGTTGGGCCAATGCGGTGTTACAATGACGGTAGGCAGAGTCAATATTGAAGCCCGGGTTTTCGGGCGAGAAGAAGAAACGGGACATCAGGAAATGTGCAACGGGATTGAGGGAATCCCGGGCAATTAACTTTTCCAGCTGCGACCGGGCGCGGTTGAATTTTCCTTTCTCCAGGTTGTTTAGTGCGGTACGCTCCGGACTGAGCTGGGCCGACACCGGCAGTATGAATACGGCCCAAAAAAGTATTATTAACCAAAAACCAAGTACGGCCCGAACATGCATATCCGAAATTTAAACACGTCCGCAAGGTATTGCTTAATATCCTAAACAGCGATAAACGTTGCAGGGTGCAATAAATTTTGTAAACTTACCCTTCCTAAACCTTACCCATGGCCAAGCTGAAAAATATCATCAAGCAACTTTCAAATAAGGATTTCAAGGCCTTGTATGACTCCCTGCTTGAAAGTAATGCTGATAAATCGGCTTACCTGCTTAAAGCCCTGCGCGAGCGGCAGCTTTCCGACAACCGGATTATGGAACAACTGGGCGTAAATGCCAACGCTTTTTACACCCTGCGCTCGCGCCTGAACCTGAAAATTGAAGAGTATTTGATGCAACAGCTGCAGAATCCAAGAACGGATGTACTGCGGAAAGTTGCCAACATTAACGAAACACTGTTCACCAAAAAAAGAACCATCTGCATAGCCACACTAAAGAAACTCGAAAAGGAACTCCAGGACTATGACCTGGCCAATGAACTGACCATCATCTACAAAGCACTCAAAAAATTACATACCCATTCACCCGACTATTTCCAATACTCCCAGCTGTACAACCGGCACGTTGCCTATACGCTGGCCATCGACAAAGCTGAGGATCTGCTGGCCGACTACTTTAAAAAATTCGGCAACTACCTGCTCACCGGAAGCGAGATTGAGAAATTAAGTCTTTCGCTGCTGCTCAAAGAAATGAAGAATGTAGCCAACCTGTATGAATCACACCGGTTGTACGTTTTTCAAAGCTGCATGTTAGTCTTTCACCGGCTATTTGTTGAACCGGATGAGAACCTGAAGGAAGACTCCGAAAGCATTGAAGATATTTTCGACCGGGTTCAGAAAATTTTCGATACCTACAACCTCGATTCACTTTATTATCATCTTAACCTTGTTTTTGAATTTCTGAAACTGGAATACTATAACCACTACCGGGTTTACCGACAGGTTGAACGGTATTTCGAAGAAGTAAACGATGCAGCGGGTAACCTGATGACCAACTACGTTACCTATACTTTTCCGGCGCGCTTCCTGATTACCAAGCTGGAGCGTCACCTCAGGTTAGGCACAGAAAATGAATTATATGATGAAATTCCCAACATCTTTCCCGATTACGAACCTGATCCGGAAGATGTTCCGCGACATATTATTTATGTGATGTTTAAGGTACTGGCGGCCTACTATGCAGGTAAGTATGCTGAAGCAATCCGGTTAATTAACGGCATGCTCAACGAAATTTCACTGAAGCGCTATCCGCATACCGCATTGGAGGTTAAAACCATTCTGGCCCTGTTGTATGTGTTGGAGCGCGAGTTCGAATTGTTCAAGCCACTTTACTACAGCGTGCAGCGGCAGTACCGCGCGCTCGAAAAACCGGAAGCAAAAAATATTTTTTACTGGCTAAGAATATTGAAAATATCCACCAGCGAAGCCAAGCGCGAGAAAGCTCAGAAAATTCAGGCGGTTATTCCCAAGCTGAAACAATGCAACAACACATATTTTTCGCCCACCATGCTAATCAAAACCGATGAGGCATTGATTAAGAAACTGGCTGAGTTTGAACGATAAGCAGCCTGTCCAGTATAGAAAGACAGGTAAAAATTCTGAAATTACACGTTGAGACTTACGATGTTCTCGTGCGTAAGCGGCTTATTCAGATAGAGCTTTACATTTTCATACTTCTTCGACCGGTTAAAATCCTGCGGGTTGATTGAAGAAGTAAGCATGACAATCCTGCATTTTTTACGCGTGGTATCGCTCAGTTTTTCAAATTCATCCAGAAATTGAAAACCATCCATGAGCGGCATATCTATATCCAGAAAAATAACATCCGGCAAAACTTTATCGGCTACATCCAGCCGCTCCATGTTGCGCAAAAATTCAATAGCACTTTTTGCACCGGTATGTGTGTAGATGTTATCAGCTATTGAAGCTGCCTCAATCATTTTCTGATTGATGAGATTGTCAATCTCATTATCATCAATAAGCATTACGGAACGATACTTTTTTCCAGCCATGGGTTTGGATTTAGCGCACTAAAAATAAACCTTTAGTCAGGATTTACAAGGCATTTATACATCAAATTTGATTCCCTGAGCAAGTGGTAATGTGTTGCCATAGTTAATGGTGTTGGTTTGCCTGCGCATGTAAATCTTCCACGCATCCGACCCCGACTCACGCCCGCCTCCCGTCTCTTTTTCTCCGCCAAAAGCTCCGCCAATTTCTGCTCCGCTGGTGCCTATGTTCACGTTGGCAATACCACAATCGGAACCGGCATGCGACAGAAACAGCTCCATCTCCTGTACATGATTGGTCATTATTGCTGACGACAAACCCTGTTTCACGCCGTTCTGCATAGCGATTGCCTCTTCAAGCGTCTTATACCGGATGAGATACAAAATCGGAGCGAACGTTTCCTGCTGCACAATGGGCCATTCGTTTTTAACTTCGGCAATAACCGGCTTTACATAGCATCCCGACTCATATCCTTTGCCGCTTAACACCCCTCCCTCCACTACAAATTTTCCTCCTTGTTTTTTGATTTCTTTCAGGGCATTCAGATAATTCTCAACTGCCTGTTTATCAATCAGGGGCCCGACATGGTTAGCCGGATCCAGCGGATTACCGATCCGCAGTTGGGCATAGGCTTGTTTAAGTTTCTTTTTGACCTGATTGTACACTTTCTCGTGAACAATCAACCTTCTGGTGGTGGTGCAGCGCTGTCCTGCCGTGCCAACTGCACCAAAAAGTGCTGCACGTATAGCCAAATCCAGGTTAGCATGCCCGGTTATAATGATGGCATTGTTACCGCCCAGTTCAAGCAGCGCTCTTCCGAGACGTGCTGCCACGGTAACGCCCACAGCTTTGCCCATCCGTACCGACCCGGTAGCTGAAACCAGGGGAACCTGCTCGTTGCCCGCCAGCCACTGGCCTACATCGGCACCGCCATTAACAACGCAACTCACACCATCCGGCACGTTATTTCGTGCAAACACTTCGTTAACAATGTGCTGACAGGCGATGCTGCATAACGGTGTTTTTTCCGATGGCTTCCACACACACGTATCCCCACATACCCAGGCAATCATGGCATTCCACGACCACACCGCTACCGGGAAATTAAAGGCGGTAATTATGCCTACCACACCCAGCGGATGCCATTGTTCGTACATGCGGTGTTGCGGCCGCTCGGAGTGCATGGTTAGTCCGTATAACTGCCGGGATAATCCCACAGCAAAATCGCAGATGTCGATCATTTCCTGCACCTCACCAAGGCCCTCCTGATACGATTTACCCATCTCATAAGATACCAGCTTGCCCAACGGTTCCTTGTATTTACGCAACGCCTCTCCTATCTGCCGAACCACTTCACCGCGCCGGGGTGCCGGCCACATGCGCCATTCCAGAAATGCCTGATGTGCAGCCTGAATTACCTGTTGGAATGATTTTTCATCCGCCGATTCAACCGAGCCAATATAGTTACCATCGGCAGGAGAGTAAGAGTCTATTTTTTTTCCTGCTGATTTTAACCGGGTCTTCCCGGCCATTACTCCCGGATTGGATGACTTCACGCCAAGAACCTGCAGTACTTTTTGAATATCTGAACCTTTCATGTGTAAAGATGTGCCGGCAAATGTAATGTTTCTGCCAACTTAAATTCAATGCCCGAAAACGAAAACTGAGAAAAGTCACACTGCGCAGTAACATGCACAGCGATGCACCTGTACTTACTTCAAGGAAATATCCAATGCATACACTTTGCGTTGACCATCGGGTGTAAATCCTTCGAGCAGCACACCGCCTTTTTTATACTGCATGATACGCAAAAAATCTTCCCTGTCTTCCACAGCCACTTTATCTACGAACATGATGATGAAACCGGGCGGAATACCGGCATCCGTCCATGCCCCAGCGGAAGGATAAGCCTGAACTCCTCCAAGTATGGATAAGCGAATCCGCAGATCATGAGGAACTTCAGTCAGCGTTACTCCGGACATCGTATCGGGCAATGGGCGCTTTTCCAGTGCCTCGCTGCCCTGCAAATTACGAAGCCGCAGGCGTGCACGCTTTACTTCACCGTTGCGCAGCCAGGCAACGGTTATTTCCTCACCGGGCCGGTATCGGGCCACCCGTTCCTGCAGTTCGGAAACCGAGCCTACTTCCGTGCCAGCCACTTCGGTAATTACATCGCCCTCCTGTATTCCGGCCATGGCAGCAGCACTGTTGGCATTCACCCGCCTTACCAGCACACCGCGGTTAACAGGCAATCCCAATTCTTCGGCCAGCACGCCATCCACACTTTCTATCTGAACCCCAAGCAGTCCGCGTTGTACCTGGCCGAACACCCGCAAATCATCCACAACTTTCCGAACCAAACTAACCGGTATGGCAAACGAATACCCGGCATAGTGTCCGGTGGATGTAGCTATAGCGGTGTTAATTCCAACCAGTTCGCCATACATATTTACCAATGCACCTCCGCTGTTTCCGGGGTTAACCGCTGCATCCGTCTGGATGAAAGATTCCACCTGCAGATTGTTGCGGTCGCGCAGCACACCAATGTTTCGCGCCTTGGCGCTAACAATGCCCGCCGTTACCGTAGAGGTTAGTTCAAACGGATTACCTACAGCCAGCACCCAGTCGCCCGGTTCGAGTTTATCCGAGTCACCGAATGGCACAAAAGGAAGGTTGTCAGCTTTAATTTTCAGCAGAGCCAGGTCGGTGCTGGGGTCGGTACCAATAATTTTGGCATGGTAACGCGCGTTGTTATGCAGTACAACTTCAATGCGGCTGGCATCCTCAATAACATGGTTGTTGGTAACGATATATCCGTTGTCGGTAAGAATGACACCCGAGCCCGAAGAGCGCATAGGTGACTGATAGCGGTATTCCAGCGGATTCAGACTGAAAAGGCCCGGTCCGTAGGACACCCGGATATGAACAACGGCCTGGGCAACCCTGCGCGATGCAGGCCTGAAGCGTTGAAGATTAAAATTTCCTAATGTATCGTAGGAATAATTCGTAAGGGCCAGTTGCTGACGTTGCGTAATGGATTGAACCGGCTCATTATCTTTTAAGTAATAGATTGCGAAGAGCGCGCCGGCAACTCCGCCACCGGTAACCAAAACGATCGAAAGAAACAACCTGTAAAACCTGTGCATATATCTTACATCTTCAACACCGTAAACTCCACCCTGCGGTTTTTTGCCCTGCCTTCTTCGGTGTCGTTGGTATCAACCGGCCGGGATTCCCCATAACCAACAGCCTGTAAACGTTTCGGACTGATGCCCTGGCTGATGAGATAATCCACCACCGCCTGGGTGCGGCCCTGCGACAGGCGCTGGTTGTACTCATCACTTCCGCGGCTGTCCGTATGTCCGGCAATCTCAATTTCCACCGTAGGATTGCGGTTCAGAAAATCAATTACCTTGGCCAACTCGGCATACGATTCTTTTTTGAGAGTAGTCTTGTCAAAATCAAAATAAATATGGTCCAGACGCACCGTAAGCCCTACCTCCACCGGCTGCATCGGAATATCCTTTATCACCGGTGTAACTTCATCGCTCACCACATCCGTGCTGTCGGTAGTTGTAAGGTAGCCCGAGGCCGATGCAGTAAACACATAACGTCCGGTTGTCGACAAGGGAATTTCGAAACGACCGGATGCTAAGGGAACGCGTTGCGGATCAGGGCGCTTATTGCCGGTTTTTCGGTAAACGGTAAGCTCGGCATCAACATCCTTTCCGGTTTTCAAATCGAAGGTACGACCAGCTAGCACAAGCGGCCTTGCTTCCGGAGTGAGTAAAATTTCCACCGTAATGGTGGTGTCGTTGCCCAGCGGCGGTATAACAAAGGAAACCTGTTTCGGCAAAAAGCCTTTCTCGGTTATATCAACCGCGAAACCATCTGTTTCGGGTATCCGGGTTTCAAATCTACCCAATGCATTTGTACGTAACGGTAGAACCGGATGACCTGAAGGGGTAAGTCGAACACTGGCCTGAACAGGCTGCATATTTTTTTCATTCAGCACTGTTCCGTTTATCACTACCTTCACCTCGCGTGGTACCAGTTTAAATAAATCCAGGTTGCCTCCGTCAATGGTACTGTTGGAACGACTGGTGTACACATTGCCCTCGCGGTCAATACAAAAGTACAGTTCATCGGCCGCGGTGTTGATGGGCGAACCCATGTTTACCGGCTCCGACCAGTTTTGCCAGGTGTCGTCAAGTCGTGTACAGCGGTAAATATCGGCCTTGCCCTTACGACCGGGAGTATTGCGGTTGCTCGAGAAGTATAGCGTCTTATCATCGGGTGCAATAAATGGTCCCACATCATCATCCCGATTGGAAATGTTTAAACGTTTGGGTGGTGTCCATTTTCCGTTCTCCAGGTTGCTCACGTATAAATTGCTGCGCAGGCTGTTGGGTATTTCACTGAAAAACATAATAATGTGCTTTCCGTCGGATGACATGCTGGCTCCGTAAAAGCGCCCCTTGTTCATTTCACGAAAGCCCGGTATTTCAATTTCGGTAAGCGTTCCTCCCGGGCTTACCAGTGAAAAACCTTTCACATCCTTTGTTCGCCCGCCTTTTATAAACAGGGTACCATCGGGTAAGCAGGTAAATACCTGGTTACTGCGATGCATATTAAACGGTGGCCCGAGATGCACCGGAACTGACCACTCGCCTTTGTCATTTAAAGTGGACATCCAGATCTCATCACTGCCTTCTTTACCATGAAAATTTTCCGGATGGTTGTGAATAAAGAAATACAGTTTTTTGCCATCATGTGAAATAACCGGAGCGGCATCGTGATAAAAGCTATTGACCTCCCGATTTAAACGCACCAGCGTATAGCGGGGTGCATACTGACCAGCCACATTAAACACAAACAGCAAAAAAGGCAACAACAATAGTCGGCACATAAACAAGGGTTTTTTAGTAAAGTTAATCCCTTACTGCCGAACTGTAAAGCAAAGCCGGTAATCAAAACAAATCCGGATGCAAAATGCCGCGGCCACTCATGCTGATGGCAAGAATAATGATAACCAGCGCCAAACCATTGAATAACCACGTACGCCGGTGCTTGCGGGCATCATCTGAAATTTTTTTCAGTGAAACCCGCGCTACGGTAATTACAGCAATGGCGATCAGCATTAAGGTAAGATGCTCGACTGTCCAGTACCGGATCATCTTCTCCTTCATGGTATATCCGGTAAACTGGACGGCAGGACTTACGAAGTACAGAACAACACCAACCAGTAACTGCAGGTGAGTGAAGATAAGCAGGTATAACGAAAGTTTATTATCCAAACTTGAATAAGGCTTGCGCCCTGCCGATTTTACCAGTGCGGTGATTATCACAACCAGCAGCATGAGCAGAACAAAATACCGCAAGAGCGAGTGGGTATGTAGTAGACCGGTGTACATGATGGAATATTTTAGGTTCGAAAATTAGTACCGCTTTCCGAAACTTCCGAAAAAAAGTACATTTGATTCTGCCGAAAACCCTATGAGATTAGTAGCCTGTTTTCTGCTTGCTTTTGCCGTAGCTAAAACCCGGGCCGGCAATAACCCGGATACCGTTACTATCGGAACGTATGTAATCAGCGTGCACGACATCAACTTTCAGCAGAAAGAATACACCATACGCTTCTGGTTGTGGTTGTTGTACGACAACCCCGCCTTTGACTTTGCCCGGCAAATCGATATTCCGAATGCCAAATCCATCGATCCGCCCGAAGTCATCATGGATGTAATCAACGGGAAGACCTGGCAGCTGATGAAGATGAAGTGCACGATGAAACAAAACTGGAAAGTAGATGACTTTCCTTTTGACAAACAACGTCTTCTGGTTACCATCGAGAACTCCATTTTCGATGCAAGCCAGCTGGTGTTTAAAGCCGATGAACCAGGCAGCACATGCGACCGCGAAATGACCATTGACGGATGGAAAATCACAGATTTTCGCGTAGTAACCCTTCCGCGAGAATACACCACCGTATTTGGCGACCCGCGCTCGGATATGCTTCACTCAGACTATGATTCATTTAACATCATCATCGACATTGAACGCGAAACCTGGGGCTTGTTTTTTAAGATTTTCATCGGCATGTACATCGCGTTTCTCATTGCCGTACTCAGCTTTGCACCACAGGTTTACGAACTCGAACCCCGGTTTGGTTTGCCGGTTGGTGGTCTGTTTGCTGCCGTGGGTAACAAATACATCATTGATTCCATCCTACCCGAGTCTTCGTCGTTTACACTGGTCGACACCTTACACACCCTGACCTTTACCGGAATTTTTTTAATCCTTCTGGTTTCGGCCGTATCTCTCAGGTTTCATGAAAGACAACAAACAGCGTTCAGTAAGAGAATTGATTTTTGGGGTTCATTGATTATTCTTACCGGTTATATCGTGTTAAATCTTTTCTTTGTCTGGAAAGCCCAAGCCTGAACTACTCATGAAAATTGTAAAACGCTTCTTTTTAATCCTGTTTATACTTATTGCCCTGATAACCGCAACCATTTGGATATGGTTGATGTCACTGCGGCCGCAACTCTCCGGCGAAGTTAAACTCAGTGGCCTGCAACAACCGGCAGAGGTTTTTTTCGATGCATACGGCGTTCCGCATATTTATGCGCAAAGTGAAGAAGATGCTTACTTCGCACTCGGATATGTGCATGCCCAGGACCGTCTTTTTCAGATGGAAATGCTGAGGCGTGCCGCAGCCGGCAGGCTGTCGGAAATATTAGGCCCGGATTTCGTTAAAGTGGATAAATTTTTCCGTACCATCGGATTGCACCAATTTGCCCAAAAGCACGCCGAAAAATTTTTAAGCAGCGACACGGCCCGCTATCAGCGAATCGTACATGCGTATCAACAAGGTATTAACCAGTACCTCAAACAAGGAAAAACGCCCGTGGAATTTATTTTACTGGGCATTCCAAAGGAAGAGTTTAAACCCGTTGATGTGTACCTGGCTATCGGCTTCATGTCGTTTGGGTTTGCCGAAGGCTTTCGGGCCGACCCGGTACTTGAAAAAATCCGCTCCGTTTACGGTAGCGAATATCTGTCCGACCTGGCGGTGCACACGCCTGCCGACGCTGTTCGTATAAAAAATTTCAAGGGCGTAATTCATCCCCCTTTAACTGACAAGCTGATCTCTTTTGTTTACCAGGCATTGGAAAAGCTGCCGGTAGCGCTATGGCAGGGAAGCAACGCCTGGGTAGTATCCGGAGATAAGTCAACATCGGGTAAGCCCATCCTGGCAAACGATACGCACATCGGATTCAGCCAGCCGGCCGTATGGTACGAAGCCCACATCGAATACCCGGGATTCAGTTTTTACGGGCATCATCTTGCCGGCATTCCATTCGGGCTGCTGGGTAACAACCGTTTCTGCGGATTTGGATTAACCATGTTTGAAAATGACGATGTTGACTTTTTCCGTGAAAAAGTAAATCCTGAAAACCCGAACGAAGTATGGTTTATTGATCATTGGGAGCCCCTTACCGAAAGGCAGGAAGTTATTAAGATAAAAGGTGAAAACGATGTTGTAGTGAATATCCGCAGCAGCCGGCATGGACCGATTATTAATGGCATTGTGGAAAATACCAATGAGCAGGATGATCCTGTTTCGCTGAGTTGGCAGTTGCTGGAAGGAGACAACAACGCTTTGCAGGCAGCCTTCCTGCTTAATCATGCCGCCTCGTTTGAAGATGCTCAAAGGGCTGCATCTTTATTCAGCGCCCCGGGCTTAAATGTCATGTATGCCGATACCGATGGAAACATCGCCTGGTGGGCTGCCGCACGTTTACCGGTTAGGCCTGCCCATGTTGTAAGTAAGGTATTTCTTGATGGCAGCAGCGGTAAAGATGAATATCAGGGTTATTATCCGTTTGATAAAAACCCGCAGGCGGTTAATCCGCCATGGAACTTCGTTTATTCGGCCAATAACCAGCCCGACACCGTTAACGGTGTGTTATATCCCGGTTACTACTACCCTAAAAACAGGGCTTCAAGAATTGTTGAATTGCTGAACACGAAAGATAAATTCTCCGCATCCGAACTATCCAGCATGCAGCTGGATGACACCTCACCTGTTCATGCTGAACTGGCCAAACTGATAGGTACCCTGTTGAAATCATCGGCAGATAAAAACATACAGTTTTTAGCCACTGAGTTAACATCGTGGAACGGAAGCCATACAGAAACGATGCGAGCGCCAGCCATATTTTATACTTTACTTTCCCAAATTATTTACCGGGCCATGGCCGATGAAATCGGCAGCGAAGCCCTGAAATCACTGGCAAAAACATCGGTGATAAAAAACTCCTATCAATTGCTTATTCAAAATGAAAAATCACCTTGGTGGGATGATGTGCAAACAAAAGAGAAGGTAGAAGACAGGAGGGAAATACTGGAGCACTCGGCACGCAAAGCTTATGACTTGCTTGTTAAAAATATGGGCAAAAATCCCGATAACTGGCGTTGGGGAAGAATACATACGCTCACCCACAACCATGCACTCGGCACAGTTAAACCATTGGATAAAATATTTAATGTCGGGCCTTTCCAGGTTCCCGGCGGAAGTGAGGTCATCAACAACCTTCACTTTGAACTGGATACATTGGGTATATTCAAAGTTGACGGCGGCCCTGCCCTGCGCAAGGTAACCGACTTTGCCGATGTAGAGCACGGTGTTACCGTTTCGCCTACCGGACAAAGCGGCAATGTGATGAGCCCGCACTATGCCAACCAGGCCGAAATGTTTGCCCACGGGAAAAACCGGTTTATGCTGATGAACCGCGAAGAAATTATCCGGCAAAGCAGCGAGCGACTTGTTTTGCGCCCTGACCAAGGTCAGTGAATTTTCGTATCTGCTGTTGATAAACGTCACGTTACCGTGTGACCTTAGTTACCGGCTAATAAAGTTATGAACCGGATATTCATGCCTGAAACTAAATCATCGGCATATGAATACTCCTCGCATCGTTGTCCTGGGCAGTAATTTCGGTGGCGCCACGGCTGCATTGGAACTAAAACGTAAACTGAAAGACCGCGCCCAGGTAACCGTAATATCACCCAATCCTAACTTCCTGTTCATCCCTTCACTAATTTGGGTTCCGTTTGGCCGCAGAAAACTTGATGAAATCAGCTTCCCAATCAGGCCGGTATTGGAAAATAAAGGCATACGATTTATTGAAGATGCCGCTACCCGTGTTAAGCCCGGCCAAAACAA
>JANWWN010000054.1:14208-15848 GCA_025055435.1 Cyclobacteriaceae bacterium
ATCAGGCCGGTATTGGAAAATAAAGGCATACGATTTATTGAAGATGCCGCTACCCGTGTTAAGCCCGGCCAAAACAAAGTTGAAACAACTCAGCACGGCAACATTGAATATGATTACCTGGTAATTTCTACCGGAATTGAAATGGATTTTAATGTGGTGGAAAATCTTCACCCTGATAAAGGATACGTGGAAAATATTGTTATTCCGCGCTATGCCGAGCGGGCTGCACAAAAGCTGGACGAACTCACAAAAAACCCCGGACCTGTTGTAGTTGGAGCAACTCAATTTGCCAGTTGCATGGGGGCCGCTTACGAGTACCTGTTTAACCTGGATAAGGAGTTGCGCAAAAGAAAAGTCCGCGATAAGGTTTCGCTCACCTGGTTTACCCCCGAACCCTTTCTGGGTCATTTCGGGATCGGAGGCATAACGGGAGGTAAGGCTATGCTGGAAATGTTCATGAAAATGTACAACATCAACTGGTACACCAATGCTTCAGTAAGCCGGATTGAAAAAGAGAAAATCATTTTACAGGACGGCAAAGAGCTTTCGTATAAGATGGCGATGATTATGCCCCCCTTTATCGGAACCAAAGCCATGTTCAACTCACCCGAGTTGGTTGACGAAAAAGGATTTGTGGTATGCAACGAAGGTTATCAGCACGTAACCTACAAAAACATTTACGCTGTGGGACTGGCCGTTGAGGTGCCCGCTCCGTTTGAATGCAGGGTACCTTTTGGCGTGCCTAAAACCGGCTACCCAACCGAAGTGTCGGCAAAAATTGCTGTCCAAAATATTGTTAACGAAATAACCGGCAGGAAAAAATTTGTTAAACAGGATTGGGGAAAAATTCCCGCCATCTGTGTTATGGATGCCGGCTACAAGGAAGTTATCATACTGGGAAGCGCCTTGTTCAAACCGCGAAAGTTTGCAGTGATGATACCCAATATTCTGAACGATTGGACAAAAGTGCTTGTTGAAAAATATTTTCTGTTTAAGTTTAAGCTCGGTTTATCCATGCTACCTTAGATGACGAAAGCCATGAAAATTCATATTCAAACACTGGATTTTACACCAAGACAAAGTCTGCTTGATTTGGTAAATGAAAAAGTCGGGAAACTTGAAAAATTCAGTGACCGGATAATTGAAAGCCGTGTTACCCTGCGGGTGGAAAAATCAGAGAAGCGCGATAATAAAATCTGCGAAGTGCGTGTGGTAATTCCGGGCAACGATTTATTTGTCAAAAAACAAAGCGAGTCGTTTGAAGACGCCGTGCAACGCGTAACCGAAACACTGGAACGGCAACTGAAAGACTGGAAGGAAAAAATCAGGGGATAAGGGTTACTCCTGATAAATTTATAGTCACCTGACCTCATTTTAGGTCATTTTAAACCAGTCATATCATTCCCTCTCCGACTAAAAGGTTTGTCTTTTAAAACCTTACTCCGCTTTTTAAGATTGTCTTAAAGTCCCAAAGCTATGCGCAAAAGTGTTGCATTTATTTTATCGTTTCTTGCACTTAAATTATTTGCCCAGGAAAACCTCACTTATCAGCGTCCACCCGAAGAAATTGCGCGGCTGGTTGAAGCTCCGCTAACTCCCCTTGTTGCCTTTTCACCTGATAAACAATGGATGCTGTTGCT
>JANWWN010000055.1 GCA_025055435.1 Cyclobacteriaceae bacterium
ATTGGCTGAAGTAAAAATAATTGATGTGAGTGGCCGTCCCATTTACTCTACTATAACAACGGTTAATAACACCAGTCAAATCAAAATTGCCCCTGAGGTTAGTTCCACGATTGCTCCAGGGGTGTACCTTATCAAGGTTAACCTTCCAGATAGAACACTTGCTGCCAAATGGGTCGTGCGCTAACCGTCAGACCTTGTTAGCTCGCATACCGAGCCGCCATTTTTAAAATACGGTCTTTCAATTGCTCGGTAGTAAGGCGCTCCCGTAAACGATCCACCATAATCGGAAAGGCAAACGGTGTGGGTTTTTCCGGACGGGTTACAATAATCTTCTGCCGGTTTATGCGGTTCAGCGCTTCCCGAAGCCGGTACTCCTCCAACTGGAAATCCATCACCTCTTCGAAAGCCTGGCGATACAGCAGGTTACCCGGATCGTAATCCTGAAAAACCTGAAAAAACAAACCCGCTGTGGCCTGCAAATGGCGATCGCGTATCGGTTTTCCGGGAAAGCCTTTGAACATCAAACCGGCAATGGCGGCAATATCCCTGAACTTCCTGCGCGCCATTTCGCTTGCGTTGATACTGGCCTGTATGTCGAGCAACAGATTGAGTTGAGAAAACAAATCCGTTTCAAGCGCTTCTTCCACAGGTATCGGCCGATCGCTGAGTAACTCAAAGCCATAGTCGTTCATGGCTATGGAAAACGTAAACGGCTGAATACGCGTCAGGCGGTACGCAATCAGTGCAGCCATGCCTTCGTGAACAAATCGACCTTCAAAAGGATACATTAAAACATGATGGCCCTCTGCCGTTTCAAAATATTCAATCAGGAATTCATTCTTTTGTGGTAAATGCGATCGTTCGCGCTGCAGATTGAACAAGGGTTGTAAAAAGGCCATTTCTTCTTCCTTAAGATTTCCCTGTGCAGCTTCATCCAGCTTGTTGCGAATGTAGGCACCCAGTTGGGATGAAAGCGGCATGCGCCCGCCCATCCAGGAAGGAACGCGTCCGCTTTTTTTGTTGCTCCTCCGCACATGCACCTCCATGTCTTTTATGCGCACCAACTCCAACACACGACCGGCAAACCAGAATGTATCGCCTATACTGAGTTGTGAAATAAAATACTCCTCAACCGTTCCTAAGTACTTACCGGTGACATACTTAACCATCAACTGATTATCGCCCGTTATCGTTCCGATGGATAGCCGGTGGCGCTGAGCCGTTCTTCGGTCATCTACCACATACCGGCCGTGGGTGTCAACAATAACCTTGCGGTACTCATCGTAAGCCTGCAGGGCATCGCCACCTGTGGTAATGAAGTTAAGTACCCAAAGCCATTCATCCGGGGTCAGGGAAGCAAAGCTGAACGTACTCTTTACTTCGCGGTAAATTTCTTCCGGATAAAATCCATCTGATACAGCCAGCGTAACCAGATACTGAATAAGCACATCAAAAGAACGAACATAGGGCAACCGGCTTTCAACGATGCCCTCGCGAATGGCCTCGCGTAAAGCTGCCGCCTCAACCAGTTCAAGCGAATGGGTTGGTACGAAGTATATCCGGCTTACCGCTCCGGGACGATGCCCGCTGCGACCTGCACGTTGTACGAAGCGGGCCACGCCTTTCGGGCTACCCACCTGAATTACCGTTTCCACCGGCCGGAAATCAACACCCAGATCCAGACTGGATGTGCATACCACCACTTTCAGGTGGCCTTCATGTAATTGTTCCTCCACCCACAATCGCAGCTCGGCACTGATGGACCCGTGGTGCATGGCCATAACACCTGCCAGGTCGGGAGCACGCTCAAGCAATTTTTGATACCATACTTCGGCAAACGAACGCGTATTGGTAAAAATCAACGTACTGGTGCTTTGCCGAATGAGGTCAATGACCTGATCCAGCATTCGGATACCGAGATGCCCTGCCCATGGCAACACATCCACCGCTTCCGGCAGCACAGATATCACCTCAGTTTGCTTTCTTAAATCCGCCCGGATGATAAGCCTTTGGGATTGGTTCTTCTGATGAATACCCAGTAGGATATCGGCTGCCTGCTCCAGGTTACCAATGGTTGCCGATATCCCCCATATTCGTACGGAGGGAACCAGGGACTTAATTCGCGACAAGGCAAGTTCAACCTGAACACCGCGTTTGGAGCCAACCAGTTCGTGCCATTCATCAACAACAATGCACTTCAATGAACCGAACAAATTGGCATAGCCCTTTTGGGCAAGAAGTAAATGGAGGCTTTCCGGAGTTGTGATAATGATTTGCGGTGGAGATTCCCTTTGAAGTTTTCGATGGGCAGTTGATGTATCGCCTGTACGCACTCCGACTTTCCACGTCAGGCCCATACCATCAATGGCCCGAAGAGCCGAATTTTCTATTTCGCGTGCCAACGCACGAATGGGCGTAATCCAGATTAGCCGAATACCCGAACCAGGCTGACCGTTCAGTGCTTCGAGCAGGGGCGGGACAAGCAGTGCATAGGTTTTACCGCTGCCGGTGGGCGCGTTCAGCAATCCACTCTTTCCTTCCAGGTAAGCCTGCCATACTTGCAGCTGAAAGTCAAACGGTTTCCAGCCCATCTCACCAAACCATTTCATAGCGGGCTGAAAGGCAGTTAAAGAAATATTGTTTTCCCTACTTTTGTTCACGCGTTCAAAACATTAGACCGCAATCGGGTGTTTTCTGTGCGGTTATGGGACAATATTCCATCAAAGAACTGGAAAAGCTTTCGGGCATCAAAGCCCACACCATCCGAATATGGGAAAAGCGCCACGGTATTGTTCAGCCTCAACGCACATCAACCAATATTCGTCTTTATTCAGATGAAGATCTGAAACGAATCATCAACGTATCGTTGCTCAATCACAACGGTTTAAAAATATCGCGCATCGCGCGGATGTCGAACGAAGAAATTAACCAGAAAATTGCCGAGCTGAGCAGGCAGAAAACCGATGCCGAGCTGTTCATCGACCAACTGGTCGTTTCGATGGTGGATTTGGATGAATGGAAATTTAATGAGGTGATTACGCAACTTGAAGAGCGAATTGGTTTTATCCGAACTATCACCGAAGTAGTTTATCCTTTCCTGGAAAAAATTGGCGTGATGTGGCAAACCGGGACTATCACCCCGGCTCACGAACATTTCATATCCAATCTTATCCGTCAAAAGTTTATAACAGCCATTGCCTCCTTGCCCATTGCACCACGCTCTGCACCTTCGGCCCTTCTTTTTCTGCCGGAAGGCGAACTCCACGAATTCGGGTTGCTGTTTTTTCACTACATCACCCGCAAAAAAGGTTACTATACATTTTACCTGGGGCAGTCCGTTCCGCTTGCCGATGTGTTAACTATTTACGACACCCATCAGCCCAAAGTCGTCATTTCAAATTTTATTTCCCAGCCCGCGCCATCGCAATTGCAGTCGTACCTGAACCGGCTTGCCGGACACATGTTGCAGGCACAGATTTATGCTGCGGGACATAACCTGCGCAATGCAGCTGTGCTGATACCGAAAAACGTTAAGGTAATTTACCGGGCCGTTGAGTTCGAGCAGATGCTACCGACTATAAAAGAATTTGTTTAACTCTTCCTGAAAAGACCGGCGGTTTTCAGGCCAAAATCCTCTGATAATTCAAATTCCGATGAACAAAATGCTCTGAAAAACATCTAAAAAGCCGTGTTTTCGTAGAATTGTTTAACGAATACGAACAAAACTTAAACAAAATTTTATGTCGGCCAGGGAATTTGATAATCAGATAGCCAGTCTTCGCAGTACGCTGAAGGCTTTTACCCGTAGGTTTACGACCGATCGGGAAGAATCGAATGACCTTGTTCAGGACACCATCCTGAAAGCCCTGACCTATCGGGATAAATTCAGGGACGACACCAACCTGAAAGGGTGGCTTTTTACGATCATGCGCAACACCTTCATCAACAACTACCGGAGAAATCAACGCGCCAAAACCCTGCACGACGACACCAAAGAACTGTACTATCTGAATGTGGAAGATAAGTACACCTTCAATTCGCCATCCTCTGCTTTTGAATATAAGGATATCTGGAAACACGTTAACGAGTTACGCGAAGAATTGCTGGTGCCCTTCAAGATGCATACTTCCGGGTATAAGTATCATGAAATTGCAGAGCATCTGGGTATCCCGATTGGAACAGTTAAAAACCGCATATTCCATGCCCGTAAAGAGATTCAAAGCCGGTTAGCAGGCTATTGATTATTTTTAATCATCGGTTATGTCAAAAACTGTTGCGGTAATCGGTTCCGGTTTTGCCAGCTTGTCGGCCGCGTGTCATCTGGCCAAAGCAGGATATCGCGTAACTATTTTTGAAAAGAATGAGACGCCTGGTGGCAGAGCACGCCAGTTTCAGTCGAGCGGGTTTACATTCGATATGGGCCCCAGCTGGTATTGGATGCCCGATGTGTTTGAGTCTTTCTTCGCAGCATTTGGTAAGAAGTCATCCGATTATTATCAACTGGAAAGGCTGGACCCATCCTATCGTATTTATTATGGTATAAATGATTTTCTTGATATCCCTGCAGGGATAGAACCGCTTGCCCAACTTTTTGAACAGATTGAGCCGGGGAGCGCAAAGTTTCTGAAAAAATTCCTGGACGAAGCCCGCTATAAGTACGAAGTGGGCATAAACAAACTGGTGTACAAACCCGGATTGTCGCTCACTGAACTCCTGGACCTTCGTGTCCTTACCGGTGTATTCCGGCTTCATGTTTTCAGCTCGTTGTCGGCGCACGTGCGAAAATATTTCCGCAATCCGCGACTCATTCAGTTGCTTGAATTTCCGGTGCTGTTTCTCGGTGCCACTCCGCAAAAAATTCCTGCCTTGTATAGTTTGATGAACTATGCCGACATCGCCTTGGGCACCTGGTACCCGAAAGGCGGAATGTTTAAGGTAGTCGAGGCGATGGTATCCCTGGCGCGCGAATTGGGTGTGCAGTTTCATTTCAATACCCCGGTAAGTCAGATTGTTTTGAATGGTACGCGCGCTAAAGGACTGATCGCTGGCAATGAAGTACTGCCGTTCGACTTTATTGTAGCCGGTGCCGATTATCATCACGTAGAGCAGGCATTGCTTCCGGAAAGCCACCGCAACTACGCAGAATCGTATTGGAACAAACGCGTGCTGGCTCCTTCCAGTCTGATTTTTTACCTGGGTATTAATAAAAAGTTAAACAACCTGCTGCATCATACCCTGTTCTTTGACGAAGACTTTAACCGTCATGCTCATGCTATATATAATGAACCGCATTGGCCCGAACGCCCGCAGTTCTACCTGAGTTGCACATCTAAAACAGATTCAACCGTAGCGCCTCCGGGCTCTGAGGCTGTCATGATTCTCATCCCGGTAGCGCCCGGACTCGAGGATACATCAGAAATTCGGAACAGGTACTTTGAAGAAGTTATTACAAGACTGGAGCAACTTACCGGACAACCCATACGGTCTCACATTGTTTACCAACGCAGCTATGCCCATCGCGACTTTATTAATGACTACCATGCCTTCAAGGGTAACGCCTATGGTTTGGCAAACACCCTGCTGCAAACTGCGCACCTGAAGCCGAAACTCATCAATAAAAAGGTGCCCAATCTTTTTTATACCGGGCAGTTAACCGTGCCCGGCCCTGGCGTTCCTCCTTCCCTGATATCCGGAAAAGTAGTAGCCGATGAATTAATCAAGCGTTCCAGATAAACCTTAACCTATGAAAGAACTGTTTGACAAAGTTTCAATAAAGTGCAGCCGGATTACCACACGGGCTTACAGCACATCTTTTTCCTTGGGCATATTATGCCTTCGTAAAGAATTGCGCGACCCGATTTATGCCATATACGGATTTGTGCGCTTTGCCGATGAGATTGTCGATACCTTTCATGAATACAATAAAACCGAATTGCTGGAAAATTTTAAAAAAGAAACCTGGAAAGCCATTGAGCAAAGAATCAGCCTTAATCCCATATTAAACAGCTTTCAAAAAACCGTTCATCAGTACAAAATCGACCGGTCATCCATCGAACTGTTTCTTCGCAGCATGGAGATGGATTTGTACCGAAACCGTCACGATCAGCACAGCCTGAAGGAATATATCCTTGGCTCGGCCGAAGTGGTTGGCCTGATGTGCCTGCGCGTATTTGTTAATGGCGATGACGTGCTCTACGAACAATTGAAGCCATATGCGATGAGACTCGGCTCCGCCTTTCAGAAGGTAAATTTTCTACGTGACCTGCAGGCCGACTATCTGCATATGGGCCGAACTTATTTTCCCGAAGTTGACTTCAGTCGTTTCGATGATTCGCACAAGCGGCTTATCGAAAAAAGTATTGAGCAGGATTTTGACGCAGCATATCAGGGAATTAAAATGCTGCCGCGTTCTTCGCGCTTTGGTGTTTATGTGGCCTACGTGTACTATCGGGCACTCTTACAAAAAATCAGAAATACGCCTTCCGAACTCATTTTATCTACGCGCATACGCATACGAAACCGGCATAAAGCGCGTCTGCTTGCTCTGTCTTTTGTTAAACATCAACTTAATCTGATTTAATGGAACAGGTAATTTTAGTTGACGAACACGACCGCCAGACCGGTGTGATGGAAAAAATGGAAGCCCACCGCAAAGGTGTGCTGCACCGCGC
The DNA here is from genome assembly GCA_025055435.1 of Cyclobacteriaceae bacterium. Classification (GTDB taxonomy): domain Bacteria; phylum Bacteroidota; class Bacteroidia; order Cytophagales; family Cyclobacteriaceae; genus UBA2336. The sequence goes on from JANWWN010000055.1 coordinate 6,672, forward strand.
CATTTCGGTTGTCATTTTTAATTCGAAAGGCGAACTACTGTTACAGCAGCGCGCGTTGAGCAAATATCACAGTGGCGGGCTATGGACCAATACCTGTTGCAGTCATCCCCGTCCCGGTGAAAGCACGGAAGAAGCTGCCCAAAGAAGATTACAGGAAGAAATGGGTATACAGGTACGACCCGATTTTGCCTATTCGTTCCGTTACAAAGCCGCACTTGAAAACGACCTCACCGAACACGAATTCGACCACGTGTTCACCGCTTTATTTGATGGAAAACCTGCTATTAACACCAACGAGGTAAGCGACTGGAAATTCATATCGCTCCCGGATTTACATATGGATGTTCTGCAAAATCCACATGCTTATACAGCATGGTTCCGGCTGATGCTCACGCATCCGGAATTTAAAAACATGTTCAGGAAAAATAACCGGTAAAACCGCTCAGTAAGTTGAAACGCTTTACCAACCCGATGCTGCATCAGGTAGTTGACCGTGATACTACCCTGATGTGGCTCCGCAGGGATTTACGAATCACCGATAACGCAGCACTGTATTATGCACTGAAAGAAAACAGCAAAGTACTTCCGGTTTTTATATTTGATACTGAAATACTCAATAAACTGGATGACCAAACCGATGCAAGGGTAACTTTTATTCACCAGTCGCTATCCCTTCTGAAAACAGAGCTCGAAAAGCTGGGAAGTTCTTTGCTAATCCTGCACGGTAATCCGGTTGAAATATATACATCCATCAACGCGAAAGCCGTTTATACCAACCATGACTATGAACCATATGCGCGTGACCGGGATACAAAAGTGCGGGATATTCTCCAGGCAAAGAATGCTGTTTTCAAAACTTTTAAAGACCAGGTAATTTTTGAAAAAGATGAGGTATTGAAGGACGATGGCCAGGCCTACACCGTATATACCCCATACAGCCGGAAGTGGAAAGCCCTTTGCAACGACTTTTATCTGAAACCTTATCCTGTTGAAAAATATCTGGACAACCTGAAGAAAGTACAACCTCTGCCCTTACCTGAATTACCGCAAATCGGATTTCAACCTTCATCCATCGCCTTTCCTGAGCGCATCATTCGCACAAAAATTCTCACCGACTATCACAAAACACGCGATTATCCCGGCATACAGGGCACTTCCCGGTTAAGTGTTCACCTGCGTTTCGGCACCATAAGCATACGTCAACTGGCACGATTAGCGTACAATAAAAATGAGAAATATCTGAATGAACTTATCTGGCGCGATTTCTATCATATGATTTTATGGCACTTTCCTCATGTGGTAAACCGCGCTTTCAAACCCGAATACGACCGCATTCCGTGGCGTAACGATCCGGAAGAATTCAAGGCATGGTGCGAAGGACGCACCGGTTACCCGATTGTGGACGCCGGCATGCGCGAATTAAATGCCACAGGATACATGCACAACCGCGTCCGGATGATTACCGCGAGTTTTTTAACCAAACACCTGCTAATTGACTGGCGGCTGGGCGAAGCGTATTTCGCAAAAAAACTGCTCGACTTTGATCTTGCGGCCAATAACGGTGGCTGGCAGTGGGCTGCAGGCAGCGGCTGCGATGCCGCACCTTATTTCCGGATTTTTAATCCGTTGCTTCAGACTGAAAAATTCGACCCGCAACTTACTTACATCCGAAAGTGGATACCCGAGCTGGGCACCTCTTCCTATCCTAAGCCCATAGTAGATCACAGCTTTGCACGGCAGCGCGCCCTGCAGGTATATAGTGCTGCCTTGGGTCGTAAGCCGGTATGAAGAAGAAATCTGACTTTCCCGAGAAAATTTGCAGGGTTTGTCATCGCCCCTTCACCTGGCGCCGCAAATGGAAAGAGTGCTGGGATGAAGTACAATATTGCAGCGCCCGATGCCGGCGCAACCGAAACAGGAAAGGCACTTGATTGTTTAAACTGTGTGGAAGTTAGTTTCGTTTTTCCCCATCAACTGTTCAGAAATCATCCGGCTGTAGAAAAAAAACGCAAGGTGATTTTACTGGAAGATGACCTGTTCTTCGGTCAGTATCCCTTTCACAAAAAGAAGCTGGTTCTGCACCGTGCCTCCATGAAGCATTACGCAAACTATTTATTGCGGAAAGGTTTCATGGTGGAGTACGTGAATTGGCAGGGTAACCGAACCCTTTCCGCCTGCATTGAAAAACTTCACTCGCAAGGTATCCGGTGCATTCACTATGCTGACACAACCGACTTCCTGCTTGAAAAAAGATTAACACGGTATTCAGCAAAGTATAACCTTAAAATTATTCGTTATGAAACACCCAATTTTTTGTTCCCGGTAAACTTTATTCATGAATATTTCAACCGCACAAACCGATACTTTCAAACAGATTTTTACATTCACGCCCGAAAAACACTTAACATTCTTCTGGAAAATGGCAAGCCCTCCGGCGGCAGCTGGACTTTTGACTCCGAAAACCGAAAAGCTTTACCAAAAGAAATCCTGATACCGGAAATCTATAGGCTGCATTATTCAGATTTTGTAAAAGAAGCCGAAACGCATGTAAACAAAACTTTCCCCAATAATCCGGGCCAGACGGAAGGCTTTAACTATGCGATTACTTTTGCGGATGCGCAAAGACAACTGGACGATTTTCTGCAAAAGCGGTTCCGCAACTTCGGACCTTACCAGGATGCAATTCACCCCGATGAATCTTTTCTGTTTCATTCCCTGCTTGCGCCCTCACTAAACACAGGTTTGTTGCAACCGGAATATATTCTGGAGCGGACACTGGAGTACGCGCATCATAATCAAATTTCATTACAATCGGTTGAAGGTTTTATCCGACAGCTTATCGGCTGGCGGGAGTTTATCCGCAGCGTATATCTGCGCGAAGGAGTGCGGCAACGTACTACGAACTTCTTTTCGTTTACCAAAGCCATTCCGAAAGCCTTTTACCACGGAACCACGGGTATAACACCTGTTGATCAGACCATTAAACGTATCCACAGTCATGCTTATGCCCATCATATCGAGCGGCTGATGGTGCTGGGGAATTTTATGTTGCTTTGTGAAATTCATCCGGATGAGGTGTACAGGTGGTTTATGGAATTATTTATTGATGCATACGACTGGGTAATGGTTCCCAACGTGTACGGCATGAGCCAGTTTGCCGATGGCGGACTGATGTCAACCAAGCCGTATATCAGCGGCTCAAACTATATACTGAAGATGAGCCGGTATAAAAAAGAACCGTGGACAGAAATATGGGATGGCTTATACTGGCGCTTTCTGGAAAAGCATCAGGAAAAATTTGCTGCCAATCCGCGCATGCGGATGATGCTGGAGTTAAATCGTAAAATGCCGAAAGAAAAAAAGAAGCACTTGTTTAAAAGAGCAGAACATTTCCTTGAAAAACTATATGACTGAACTCCGGAAGAAGCCCTGGAACCGGGTTGACCAACCCGTTTACAGCATAGCGTCGGCATGGAACGGAAAAGCCAATATGAATATCTGTACTTATGCCGTGCCGGTAAGCATGAAACCCAAACTATATGTGGTGGCAATCTATCGCAACACCTGTACCCTCGACCTGGTTACGCAAAGCCGGGAGTTTGTGCTTCAGTTGCTGTGCGAAAAACATTACCGGCTGGTTAAACTTTTCGGCAAAACATCGGGCCGAAATACAGACAAACTTTCAAAGATAAAATTTCCGCTAGGCTCGTATCAGTCCATTCCGTATTTAACAGATGCGCTCGCAATTGTACACCTGTCTGTCCTTGATTTTATTGAAACCGGAGACCACATCAGTACAATATGCCGGGTAAACGCATATCGAAACTTATCAATCGGCAAGCCACTGACTATACGGTATCTTCAACAAAAAAAGATAATTCGGGCCTGAAGGGAAAATGAATTTATTGAGCGACATCAAACAAAAAATTGACCGTATTGACCCCATAGCATACGGAAAAACCCGCAATTACCTTTCAGGTGCGGTAAGCAGATTATCGGCTTACATCAGCCGTGGCGTTATCAGCCCGATATATGTGGCCAAACACATCCTGCAGCGCTACTCTCCCGACCAGGCCCGCCCATTCCTGTATCAGCTTGCATGGAGGGAGTATTTTCAAAAAATATGGTATCGGCATGGCAATAAAATCTTTACCGACTGGTACCATGTTCAGCAGGCAGAACGAAGCGGCATTAGTAACGCTGTGCTTCAGGCCGCAACAGGCATAGAGGTATTGGATAATGCCATTGTAAGCTTATATACCACCGGGTACATGCACAATCATGTGCGCATGTACGTTGCTTCACTACTGTGCAACATAGGTCGTTATCATTGGCTGATGCCGGCCCGATGGATGTATTACCACTTATTGGATGGCGATCTGGCCAGCAACATGCTGAGCTGGCAATGGATTGCAGGCACCTTCAGCCATAAAAAGTATTATTTTAATCAGGACAATGTTAACCACTACTGCAACTCACATCAACGTGGCACATTCCTCGATAAATCATACGGGGAAATCAGTGAAATGCCCTGCCCCGAACTGTTAAAAGAATCTTCACTCCTGCCGCTGAAAAACAACTTACCGAATTCCTCAACACTCCAGCTCGATTATTCCAGGCCGCTTTTGCTGTACACATCGTATCACCTGAATCCTAACTGGCATGCTGACGAAGAAGCCAATCGCGTACTGGTTCTGGAACCCGGGCATTTTGAAAATTTCCCGATATCCGAAAACGTATTGAACTTCATCATTCAAACAGCCAAAGCGATATCCGGTCTTCAGATATTCTGTGGAGAAGTGCCAAACATACCGGACATCAAACGCTTTAAAAAAATTATATCAATTGAACACCCGCTTACCCGTCATTTTCCCGGAATAAAAGAAGAACCGGAATGGTTATTTCCCGGTGTCTATCCGAAAGGATCTTTTTCATCGTTTTGGAAATTGTGTCAACCGCTACTATCAACATTAAAAACATCATAACATCACCATGACTGTTTTACTTACTGGTTCAACGGGCTATATCGGAAGAAGACTCCTCCCGGTGTTGTTGGAGGCGGGACACCGCATTGTTTGCCTGGTTCGCGATAAGCGGCGTTTTGATTATGAAGATTTTACTCCGCAACAACTACAACAAATCCATGTTTTGGAAGCTGATTTAACCAAAAAGGAAACCCTGAATGCCCTGCCCGATAAGTTAGACGTTGCTTTTTACCTGGTGCACTCCATGTCGGCTTCATCCGAATTTCAGGAACTCGAGCAGCTTTCAGCCACTAATTTTGTTGACTACATCAATAAAACTACTGCACGACAGGTAATCTATCTGAGCGGAATAATAAATGATTCCGATTTATCGGAGCACCTGAAATCAAGAAAAAATGTTGAATTGATCCTGCAAAGTAGTCGTGTTCCACTAACTGTTCTTCGCTCGGGCATCATCATTGGCTCGGGAAGCGCCTCATTTGAAATAATCAGAGATTTGGTGGAAAAACTTCCGGTGATGATCGCGCCCAGGTGGCTGAAAAGCCGGTGTCAACCCATTGCCATACGAAATGTGATTGAGTATATGATGGGTGTTATGGGCAATGATGCAACGGCAAACCGATCATTTGATATTGGAGGACCGGATGTACTTACTTATGGTGAAATGTTGATGGGCTATGCGCGTGTACGCAAACTAAAGCGCCTCATTATAACAGTGCCTGTACTCTCGCCTAAACTTTCCTCGCTTTGGCTGTATTTTATAACATCTACATCTTTTACACTGGCTAAAAATTTGGTAACGAGCCTGAAGAATGAAGTCGTATGTAAAGACGATACCATCCGCAAAATAGTGCCGCTTCGTTTAATCGGGTATGAAGAAGCAATCCGTCTGGCTTTGGACCGCATACAACAAAAGCTGGTAATATCCAGTTGGAAAGACAGCATAGCTTATGATTCTCTTCCATCTCATTTTCTGAATTACATCGAGGTGCCTACCTACGGATGCTTTACCGACAAACGGGTGGTAAATTTCACTAAACCTCGCCAGGAGGTCATTGAAAACATCTGGCGAATAGGTGGTGATAACGGATGGTATTACGGAAATATGTTATGGCTTATCCGCGGCTTTATTGATAGATTATTTGGTGGTGTAGGTCTTCGGCGCGGTCGGAGAAGTCCTGTAGATTTAAAAGCAGGTGATGCACTCGACTTTTGGCGGGTATTGCTGGCCGACAAACAAGCCGGCCGGTTATTACTATATGCTGAAATGAAACTACCGGGCGAAGCCTGGCTTGAATTCAAGGTGACTGAAGATAAGCTCATTCAAACTGCAACTTTCCGGCCGCTGGGTTTGTGGGGGCGCCTGTACTGGTATCTCGTTCTGCCTTTTCATCATTTAATCTTCCCCGGTATGGCCCGAAACATCGCGCTGGCCTGATTGTTAAGGAAGTATGAAAATTTATAATTTGAAAAGAACGCAAATCCTGCCGCTAACGCTTGACGAAGCCTGGGCATTTTTTTCTAACCCGCGCAACCTGGCAGAGATTACACCACCCCACATGGGTTTTAGAATTTTATCCATGTCGGGTAACGACAAAATGTACCCCGGGCAAGTTATCCGGTACATTGTACAAGGCATACCCGGAATCAATATGCACTGGGTTACCGAAATTACACATGTGATTGAGCCCTACTATTTTGTTGACGAACAACGGTTTGGTCCGTATAAATGGTGGCATCATCAGCATCATTTCAGGGAAGTTGAGGGCGGCGTGGAAATGACAGATGAAGTAAACTATGCCCTGCCCTTGGGCCCTCTGGGTACATTGGCGCACGCTCTGTTTGTTAAGCGCGAGTTAAACCTTATCTTTGACTATCGTTTCAAAAAGTTGGAAGAACGCTTTAAGAAGAAAGGCAAATCAGTTGTATTATGAATGTCTGGTTAATCATAAGCTGTTCAGCAATTACCATAGCCACATTTTTATTTTGGGAGTTCGTTGCTTGGTTTACCCATAAATATGTGATGCACGGATTTTTATGGACCTGGCACAAATCGCACCATACCGTGCACAACCATACCCTGGAAAAAAACGATTGGTTCGCAGTAGTATTCAGTATCCCTTCCATTGCATTGTTTTATTATTTCAGCATGGTAAACTACAATCCGTACGGGCTGGCAGTAGGCTTAGGTATTTTTCTTTACGGCGTATTCTATATTGTATTTCACGACATCATCGTGCACCAGCGCATAAAGTGGCGTCCGGCCAAAAGAAGCAAATACCTTCAGCGCATGATTAATGCCCATTATGTTCATCATGCAAAACATACCAAAGAAGGTTGCGAGGCATTCGGCTTTTTGTATGCACCGAAAAAGTACGAGCCAAAGCAATTTGTGTATAAAAAGGAACGTCAGGAAACCCAGTAACATAAATTGAACGAAAAGTACCTTTACCTTACGCTCGACCTGGCTTCCATCAGCATTCCGCTGGCCTTTAGTTTTTATCCCAAAGCGCCTTTCTATAAGACCTGGAAATATTTGTGGCCTGCCATTTTAATTCCGGCTCTCATTTTTATCATTTGGGATGAAGCCTTTACCCGAATGGGCGTGTGGGGTTTTAACCCGCGCTATCTTACCGGTATTTATGTGTTCAGCCTTCCGATTGAAGAAATACTTTTTTTCATTTGCATCCCTTACGCCTGCGTATTCACTTATTTTGCCCTGAATTATCTCATCGAAAAAGATTACCTCTTTCCGCATCAGGAATTTATTTCATTTGCGATAGTGATAGCATTATTTATTACCGGCATTTACCATCTGGAAAAGTGGTATACAGCCACAACCTTTTTGGGCTTAAGCGCCCTTCTTGCCCTTCACCTTCATTTTATCCGACCCCGTTTTATGGGGCGTTTCTATTTTGCTTATGCAGTTATTCTTATTCCATTTTTTATTGTTAACGGAATACTAACCGGCTCCTGGATTGACGAGCAGGTAGTATGGTACAACGATGCCGAAAATTTAGGCATGCGTATGGGTACCATACCTTTTGAAGATACTTTTTATGGGATGCTCCTGATTTGGATGAACGTGGCCCTCTACGAATATCTGAAAGAGGGTAACCGTTAATCAGGCAACCAACTCAATTGGCTTTTCCTGTTTTTTCTTTTTCGACTTTTCAGATTTCTTTTCTGCTTTACGCTCGGCTTTACGGGCTTCTTTCAACGCCTTTTCATTGTCCCTGGCTACCGCAGCAGCCAGCTTCTTCGATGTGCGCTTGATGAGTTTTTTGACTTTCTTTGAAGGCTGCGGGTCTTCCTGTTTTACGATTTCGGATATCGTGCCGGAAAACCTGTTTTTTAAATCCTTGCGGAGCGCTTTCTTTTTATTCATAACCAATTATCATTTGGCCTGAAAAATTATGCATTAGTTAGCACAAGGTTAAGTAGTTAACAATTATTTAATATAGGAAAATATAACCTACTCATAGTAAGCGTATTACACGAATAGGCTAAACCTTATTCGTAACGTAATGATTCAGTCGGATTGGCACGGGCTGCTTTCAGCGCCTGCCAGGAAACTGTTAACCAAGCCACAGCGAACGCGAGCATTGCCGCAAGCAGGTACACCTCAAACCCAATTTCCGCCTTGTAGGCAAACTCCTGCAGCCATTGTAAACTGAAGTACCATCCCAACAGAAGAGCAGGGATGATGGCCAATAAAACCAAAACGGAAAACTCGCGGGTGAGCAGCAGCACAATACTTGTTACCGGCGCACCTAATACCTTTCGAATTCCAATTTCACGAGTGCGCTGTTCGGTGGTAAATGCCGCCAAAGCAAATAAGCCCATACAGGAAATAAACAGGGTGAGTCCGGCCAGCACAATAAAAATATTTCGCAGCCGCAGCTCAGCCCGGAACAATGCGTCAAAATCTTCATCCAGAAAAGTGTAACTAAAAGGCTCATTCTCCCCTAATTTCCGCCAGGTTTCCTCGAGGCCCGCTACAACAGGCTGTGGACTTCCGCTATAACGAACCATCAGATTGCGGTTTACTGCCGATAACCGGATAACCAACGGACGAATATTTTCTTTCAGGGACTCGAAATTAAAATTACCAACCAC
>JANWWN010000056.1 GCA_025055435.1 Cyclobacteriaceae bacterium
ATCCGGAAAAAAATCTGGTCGAATACCTTTTTTCTCCTGCACAGATCTCAGAAGTCGTTGCTGGCAGGGCGGTTAGCCTGGCGCGTTCGGTTATCGAACGGCTGAATTTAACCGGATTGCTGGCCGTTGAAATGTTTGTCACACCAGATGAAACAGTTTTAGTGAACGAAATTGCTCCGCGACCCCATAACAGCGGACACCACACCATCGAAGCCAATATAACCTCGCAGTATGAACAGCATTTGCGTGCCATTTTAAACTGGCCTTTGGGCGACACTTCGGTTTTACTGCCGGCTGCCATGATCAACCTGCTCGGTGAGCCCGGTTATTCCGGAAGAGCGGTATACGAAGGAATGGAAAAAATATTGAAGATCGAGGGCGTTCATGTCCATTTGTACGGTAAACATCAAACAAAACCTTTCCGCAAGATGGGACACGTAACAATAATGGATAACGATGTTGTGCGTTTGCGTCAGAAAGCCGAATTTGTGAAGCAAACCCTCAAAGTAATCGCATGAGTAAACCGCTGGTGGGTATCATAATGGGCAGCCAATCCGACCTGGTCGTGATGAAAGAAGCCGCCGAGGTATTGGAGGAATTAAAGGTTCCTTATGAATTAACCATTGTATCGGCACACCGAACGCCGCTGCGCATGGTGCATTATGCCAGTGAAGCGCGCAGTCGCGGATTGAAAGTAATTATAGCCGGAGCGGGCGGAGCGGCTCATCTTCCCGGCATGGTGGCATCGGTAACTACGCTGCCGGTTATCGGTGTCCCGGTTAAGTCATCCAACTCCATAGACGGATGGGATTCGGTGCTGTCAATCCTGCAAATGCCCGCCGGTGTGCCCGTTGCTACTGTTGCGCTGAACGGAGCGCGCAATGCGGGCATTCTGGCCGCACAAATCATTGGCTCATCGGATAAAAAAACAGCCGGGCGCCTGGATGTTTTTAAAGAATCGCTGAAAACCAAAGTTGAGCAGGCTGCTGAGGAAATTGAAAAGAAAGGGTGGCGCAAGAGTCTCTGATTATTTTCCAAAAAACGGTAACTTCAAACTGTGAATCCAGGCAATAAAGGCTGGCTGAAAGATTACCTCGAGTTCCGTAAGGACCTGCTCAAGGATATTTCATTTAACCTGAAATCATCTCATCCCGAGCACTCACTCTATCGGATAATTCAACCTACAGGGCTGATGTACGGGCAGTCGGTAGGTCACATTGACCATCCGGCTGCCGATACCTGGGATGAAAAAGATAAGATGAAAATACTGCTGGCCGAAAGCCTCATCAGCAGTTCACTCCTTTTTCATAACAAACCCATTAACACACCCGAAGAACTCTCGGATGTTTTTCTGAAGGTACTGGAAAATATCTCACGCTTTTACAATAATGTTTTCCCGGAGCTGGCCACTCCAACTAAAACCCTGTTTGGACGCAAGCGCTCGCCTCTTGAATTGGCCGAGCGGATTCTTGATAAACGCATTGATCTGACAGCCGACTACAAGGAGAATTTCTGGGTATATTTTTTTCATAACAGTTTATTGTTCCTCGATATTTTTATCTTCGGACAGTGGATTCACACCAATGCCGATCGGATTGTAGCTGATTTTTTCCGGTATGAGCGCGAAGAGCTTCGGTTTTCTATGGTTAAGGTAATTGCGGCGACAGCACATTCCGACAACATTTTGGATTACGAAGAACGCAAGCTGTTTCAGTATTTTCTGCAGAGCACGGATTTGCCATCGGATAAGAAAAAGGAGGCACTCAATATTTTTGAAAACGGAGTTGCGCTTGAGGAAATCAATATACCGACGGATAACTCCTGGATTCTGCGGAAGTTTTTGCTGGAGATAGCCATCCTGACTACCTGGGCCGATCGCAGGGTGGAACAGGCCGAACAGGATTTTCTGAAGGATTTCTGCAAAGTGTTGAATTTTAACGAAGAAGATCTGGAAAACAGCCTGTTGGCCATTGAAGGATTTGTGTTGGAGCATTGGCAGCAGCTGGAGTACCTGCAGGACCGACAGGACTATCAACGCGTAAGCGAGCACTTCATTGAACGAATATCCCGTGTAGCCGAGCGCAACAGAGGCCGTTTATTAAAAGGTATAAAGGACAGCGAAGAACTCGTTAACCTGATGCGCAAAGCCCGCTCCGGCCAGCTTACCCCGGAGGAGAACGAGGTTGTACGCCAGCACCTGATTGCCGTGCTGAAAACCATACCCACTTTTGTAATTATTTCGCTGCCGCAGAAATTCCTGACCTTGCCGATTTTAATGCAGATCATTCCGCGCAGCCTGTTTGCCGAACTGGATGAAAGCCGTTAAGGCTCTTTGATGATTTTGGATTTTCGCGGAACCAGTATGGAAAAAATTATAGAAGATGCGAGAATGGTGATAATGATGCTAAACGACAGGTAGGGATTTTCAACATATTTTGCCGTGAATTCCGGGAACTCGTCCTTCAGGATTTCCAACAGCATTTTTGCACCGATGAAAAACAGGATGATGGAAAGCCCTTTTTGCAGCAGATAAAACTTGTCAATAATTCCCGACAAAAGAAAGAACATGGCTCGCAGTCCCATCACCGCAAAGATGTTGGATGTGTAAATCAGAAATTCATTTTGGGTGATGGCAAAAGCTGCGGGTATGGAGTCAACGGCAAAAATGAGGTCGGTGGTTTCGATCAGAACAATAACAAGAAACAAAGGTGTGAAATAAAATTTTCCGGCTTCCCGGAAGAAAAATTTTCCGCCACGGTCATCCGTTGAAAGCGGCAGGTACTTTCTGCAGAACTTCAAAACCGGATTTTTTTCCGGTTCAATTTTCTCATCACCATCTTCAAAATAAATCCGGATACCGGAGTAGATCAAAAACACACCAAAGATGTAAAGTATCCAGTGAAACTTATGAATAAGATATGCTCCGACAAAAATGAAAATGGCCCGGAATACGATGGCGCCAAGAATGCCCCAAAAAAGAATTTTGTGATAAAAAGCTTCATTAACCCGAAAGTATTTCAGAATGAGAAGTATTACGAAAATGTTATCAACTGATAAGGCATATTCGGTGAGATAGGCCGAGAAATATTCCACTGCACCAACCGCCCCGCTTTCATCATATGCATAAATAAAGTAACCGAACAAGGTGGACACCGTTACCCAGAATATGGACTGGTAAAGCGCGGAGCGCGTTGAAATTTTATGTGCCTGCTTATGAAACAGTCCCAGGTCGAGAACCAGAAAAAGAATGATGATGGTGCCGAAAATGGCGAACAGGATCACTTCACGTTCGTTGCCGCCAAAGAGTACGAATGCAAATATGTACAGGAGGGTCTGCAAGTGAAATCAGGGCATCTGGTGGTACCTGGCGTTCAATTTAAAAGGCTCATAATCAGTTACAAAAACCGAAGCGGGCAAAACTACAATAATTTTTTTATCCGCATAGTGCGGCTGTCTTGGATAAGGCAATTGTATAAAAAGGAACCGGGCATTGCGAAATATTTATGTGCATTTGCGGCACACACCCTGAATAAGCAGGTTGCGCTCGCTTACCAGATAACCGCGCGGAAGTTTTACAGCAGGAATCTCCACTTCCAGACAACTGGTCTCTCCGCATTTCCGACACTTGAAGTGCACATGATCGTGGTGATGATGCGATGAAGAGCAGGCTTCACTGCACAGGGCATATTTCAGATCGCCTTCATCATCGAGCACCTTATGGATAATTCCGCGTTTTAAAAAAGTCCGGAGTGTGCGGTAAACCGTTACCCGGTCGTATTGCGGATCCAGCCAGCGCTCAATATCGCCATGCGATAAGGCATGTTTCTTACGAAGAAACAAACTCAGAATCGCCTGCCTTCCGGGAGTGGAACGCAAATCGTGCTCTTTTAACATTTCACAAGAAGGTGTCATGTTTGATGCAGCTGAAGGGTTAGCAGATGTCGATATAATCCGTTGTTTCGTTGTGAAAGTTCAGCATGCGAACCGACTTCTGCAAGTTCGCCCCGGTTAATCACGAATATCCGGTCGGCTTTGCGAATGGTGCTGAGCCGGTGTGCAATGATAATGGAAGTGCGCCCTTCCATTAGTTTATCCAGCGCTTCCTGAACCAGTATTTCCGATTGGGCATCGAGCGAGCTGGTAGCTTCATCCAAAATCAAAATAGCCGGATTCTTCAGTATTGCACGGGCAATAGCAATACGTTGCCGCTGTCCGCCTGAAAGTTTTACACCCCGATCGCCAACGCGGGTATCCAGTCCTTCCGGAAACTGACGGATAAAATCCAGTGCATTGGCCTGTTGTGCGGCATGCAGGATTTCTTCATCTGTAGCATCAGGTTTGCCGTAGGCTATGTTTTCACGAATAGTGCCACCAAATAAAATTACTTCCTGCGGAACGATGCCTATATTTTTACGATAAGCAGTGAGCGGATAGTCAGATACCGGTTTGCCATCCACACGTATTTCTCCATCGGTAACAACGTAATAACGCATCAGCAGTTGAATGATGGTTGACTTGCCTGCACCACTTGGACCTACCAGTGCGACTTTCTCTCCGGACTGTATAGAAAAACTAAGATTCTTTAAAACCTTTACGTCTTTTCGGGTAGGGTATTCAAAACTCACCTTATCAAATTCAATGTTTCCCGAAAAGCGCAGAATGGTTCTACCGGTTTCAACAGGTTGCTCATCTTTTTCATGTAAAATTTCCTGTAAACGCTCGGAAGCGCCTATTGCACGCTGAACCTGGGTGTAAATGTCGCCCAGACCGGCAATGGAACCCCCGATAAAAGAGGTGTAGATTATAAAGGAGAACAACATTCCCACCGACAAGTCACCGCTTTGTACAAGCCGCGCACCAAACCAGCCAACAGCCACAATTCCACCAAACAGGGTGAATATGGCAAATGAAATAAACAGGCCGCGGTACTTTGCCGTGCGCACAGCCACTTTTACGGTTTCGGCCAGCGCTTTTCCGTACCGGTTAATCTCCAGCCATTCGTTGGTAAAAGCCTTTACCACCTGCACCGACTGTAAGGATTCTTCCACAACTACGTTTGCATCGGCCAGCTTATCCTGTGTTTGTTTTGACAACCTGCGAATGTACCGCCCAAACACCAGCGCCAGTACCACCAACACCGGAAAGGTTAGGAGCATGAAAGCCGTAAGTGACGGAGCGAGATAAAAAATCCACGCTATTCCAAGAATGAGCGTGAGGGTTTGGCGCAGCAGTTCGGCTAATGTAAAGGTAAACATATCCTGAAGTGTGCTGACATCAGCAGTTATGCGGCTAATCAGCTCACCCACTCTTCGTTTATCAAAAAAGGACAGCGGCTGCCAGATAATTTTCTGATATACGGCCAGGCGCAAATCGGCCAGGGAGCGTTCGCTGGTGATAGAAAAGGTGTAAACCCTGGTAAAAGAAAAAATGGCCTGAATAAATAAGATGCCGATTAAAGCAAGTGCTACCTGATTAATAGTGTGAAAATAAACACCCGGTTTGCCGGTTGCAATGTCCAGAAGTTGACCGGCGAAATAAGGAAAGGACAGCAAGGTAAGGCTGGATAACATCAGGGCAAGGAGTCCGGAGAAAAAATAAAAGCGGTAAGGCCATACAAAACGCAAAATGGCCAACAACTTTTTCAGGTTGGAAAGGGAAATCGCCTTTTTGTCTTCGGGAGCGAGCGGTTCGCGTCTGGCCATGCATCTATGCTTTTTCGAACAACACCTTGCCGGTCATCTCAGGTGGTATAGGCAGGCCCATTAACGATAGAATGGTAGGCGCAATATCGCCCAGTTTGCCATTCTTCAGCCGGCCCTTCAGGTCATTATCAACCAGTATGCAGGGCACCGGGTTGGTGGTATGGGCTGTGTTAGGCGAGCCATCGGGGTTAATCATGCAGTCGGCATTGCCGTGGTCGGCTATTATCAAAACAGTGTATCCGTTTTGCAGAGCGGCCCGGGTTACCAGGCCGGCACATTCATCAACCGCTTCACAGGCTTTAACGGCTGCTTCAAATACGCCGGTATGCCCCACCATGTCGGGATTGGCGAAATTGAGGCAGATGAAATCCGCATCGCGTTTATTGAGTTCCGGAATGATGCGGTCTTTGATATCATAAGCGCTCATCTCCGGTTTCAGATCATAGGTAGGTACTTTGGGTGAAGGACACAATATGCGCGATTCGCCTTCGAAGGGCTCTTCACGTCCACCTGAAAAAAAGAACGTTACGTGCGGATACTTTTCGGTTTCAGCAATCCGGATCTGTTTCTTTCCGGATTTGGCCAGTACCTCACCCAGGGTGTTGTTTAAGTTATCTTTATCAAAGACAATTTTCACACCTTTAAACGTGTCATCATAGTTAGTCAGGGTGATGTAATGAAGCGGTATTTTATACATACCCTGTTCCGGAAAATCCTGTTGGGTTAGCGCCTGAGTAATCTGTCGTCCGCGGTCGGTGCGGAAATTGAAACAGATTACCACATCATGTGGTTGGATGGTTGCTGCGGGCTTACCGTTTTCAGTGATAACAATGGGCTTGATAAATTCGTCGGTTACGCCATCGGCATACGATTGCTCAACAGCCTGAACAGCATCGGTAAATGCAGCACCTTGTCCATGCACCAACAGGTCATAAGCCAGCTTAACACGTTCCCACCGTTTATCGCGGTCCATCGCATAATAACGTCCAACTATACTGGCAATTTTACCGGTGGTTTGCTGAAGATGCTGTTGCAGTTCATGGATAAATCCTGCTCCGCTTTTCGGGTCGGTATCACGGCCATCCGTAAAGGCATGAACAAAAAGATTACGGACGTTTTTTCGATGGGCCAGGGTGATTAATCCTTTCAGGTGGCCGATGTGCGAGTGAACACCACCGTCCGAAACCAAACCGATGAGGTGTACCGGGCGGTTAGTTTGCAGGGCATATGTAAAAGCTTCGTTCAGCACGGGGTGCTTATCCAGTTCGTTTTCTTCAATAGCTTTATTAATCCGAACCAGGTCCTGGTACACCACGCGTCCGGCACCAATGTTCATGTGTCCCACTTCCGAATTACCCATCTGTCCTTCGGGTAAACCCACGGCCAGTCCGCTGGCATCCAATCGGCTGTTCGGGTATTTCGGGTAAAGCGAATCCATGAAGGGTGTGTTGGCAGCGTCTATGGCGGAAACGCGCGTATCGGGAGCTATGCCCCATCCGTCGAGAATGATTAAGATAACTTTGCGACTCATTACAGTTTGTGGCCTCAAATATACCGGTTCAACTTAGTAACAAACTGATTTAAAACCGGTTGCCCATGAGAAAAGTGCGATTTGGTGTTTATTTGTTACATCAGGGCTACTCGACCCGATATATGGCATAATTTTGGGTACTTTAGCGGGATATAATGAGGTATAGCAGCATCATTCTGATATTTTTTCTTTCGCTCGGTACAGTTCGTGCCCAGCAGCCGGAGGCTATTCCGCTGGTAATGGAAGCCATCAAGGCTGGCAGTGCACGCGAACTGGCCCGTTTTTTTGCGGCCACGGTTGATATTACCCTGGAAGGTAAACCGGGTAATTACAGCAAGGCACAAGGAGAGCTGGTGCTGCGCGATTTTTTCCGTTCACACCCACCCGATGAATTTTCGGTTATTCATCGAGGCCAATCAAAAGGCGGTCAACCCTTTGCCATCGGCCAATATAAAAGTGGAGGCGATACCTATCGGGTTTGGTTAAAAATCCGCAATAGTGGCAATCAGCAATTCATTGAAGAAATTTCTTTTGTAAAGCAATAAGCAGCACCGGCCGGCACTTCTAATTTTGTGCCGTGCGACCAGCCTATATCACTGATAATTTTTTAAACCAGTTTATTACCCAGGCCCTGCGCGAAGATGTGGGCGAAGGCGATCATACTTCACTTGCCGTCATTCCTGCCGATTCAGTAAGCCGGGCCCGTTTATTAGTAAAGGAAGAAGGTGTGCTGGCGGGTGTGGAGGTGGCACTTGAAATATTTAACCACATCGATGCCACACTGAACACAGAGATTTATCTGAAAGATGGTTCGGAAGTTAAGCCGGGTGATGTAGCATTTGTAGTACATGGCTCATCGCGTTCCATGCTCATGGCCGAGCGGCTGGTGTTGAATACCATGCAACGAATGAGTGGTATAGCCACTGGCACCAGGCGTCTTGTAAAGTTGGTTGAGGGAACGGCGGTAAAGCTGCTGGACACCCGCAAAACTACGCCCAACTTCAGGTTATTGGAAAAATGGGCTGTTGTTATCGGTGGCGGGCACAATCACCGCCTCGGCTTGTTTGATATGATTATGATTAAGGACAATCATATTGATATTGCAGGAGGAGTTGAACCGGCTATCGTGCGGGCAAAAGATTATCTTCGCGCCCTGAACCAAAAGCTTCCCATAGAAATTGAAGTGCGCAGTCTTGAAGAACTGGACGAAGTACTGGCCATTGGTGGCGTGGATGTAATTATGCTGGATAACATGACACCGGAGCAGATGACACAAGCCGTAAAGCGCATTAACGGCCGGTTTAAAACGGAAGCGAGCGGTGGCATAACCGAAGTTACCATTCGGCAGATAGCCCTTACCGGTGTGGATTATATATCTGTCGGTGCACTTACGCATTCGGTCAGGAGCCTGGACTTAAGTCTGAAAATTTTTTGAAACACTATGGTTGTTAAAACGAAAAACTACAAACTCGATAAGAAAGCCTATATACGCCTGGCCCTTCGGGGTGTGCTGAAGCAACAGGGGTGGATTGCACTGCTGGCTGCTGTGGCAATCAGTATGTTGTATTTTTGGATACCCAGTATATGGTGGTTTATTACCGCTCTGTTGGGGTTGGGTTTGTATCTTTTATTTTGGTGGATTCAGTTTTTTGGTGTTACTCAGCTGGAACAAGGAAGGATGTTATTTGAAAAATTTTCGTACGAGATCACCAGTCAGCAGATATTGATGAAAAAAAATCCGCGCGAAGGCATGCCGATTAAATGGGACCAGATCCGGCGTGCAACTGTAGGAAAGGATTATTTTGTTCTGTTTTTAAATAAAGTTCAGCTCATTCACCTGCCGTTTAGGATTTTCAACACAGAAAATGAACGGAAGTTTGTGCACAGCATTTTGCGCACAAAGGGCCTGGTGAAATAATACCTGATGAAATCACCGGATGCAGATATTGAGCAGATAAGAAAAAAAATTTACCGGTATTGTGCTTATCAGGAACGCTCGCATGAAGAGGTTAAGAACAAGCTGTATGAGCTGGGGCTTGGATCTTCTCAAGTTAACCGGCTGCTTACCGAATTGATTGAAACAGGCTTTCTGAATGAAGAGCGTTTTGCGCGCGCCTTTGCGGGAGGAAAATTCAGATTGAAAAAATGGGGCCGGCTTAAAATTATTCGTGAATTGGAAAAGCATCGGCTTACGCCTGCCTGCATACGGTTGGGCCTGCAGGAAATCGATGAAGAATCCTATCGTAAAACCTTAAACGAACTGCTGGTGAAGCACCTTGATACGCTTCGTCATCGTGTAAGCAATATTTTTCAGCTTCGCGACCGGCTTTCGCGTTTCCTTATTCAAAAAGGCTACGAACCGGAGCTGGTATGGGAGGAAATTAAAAAAGCACTGCCCGAATAATACCTGCTATCGCGGATAACCCGTTGTTTATTACCCTTAAAATTCGTTTATCTTTGTTGAGATTCATTCCGAAGTATGAACATTTCTGGTGCTTGCTCCCGGATTTTGGAGCAACTTACATTTCTGGTGGAACAACTAACACCCGAAGAATATTCCCGCCCGGCATCCGTATTAGGCAATTATGCAATTGGCCAGCATGTGCGCCACACACTGGAATTCTTTCTTTGCCTGGAACAGGGTATGGAGAAGGGTTGTGTGAACTACGACAAGCGGCTGCATGATAAGCTGATCGAATCAGACAAATTTATTGCACTCAACACCCTGCAAAGAATTGTATCGTTTGTCAAAAAACAACCTGCCGACAAGCCGCTGACTCTGGAAGTTGCGTATGGGCTGGAAACGGAAGACTTTGTTCAGGTACCCTCTACCTATTTGCGTGAGCTGGTGTACAACATTGAACATGCAGTTCACCACATGGCTTTAATAAAGATTGGTGTACGTGAAGTGGCCCCGCACGTTTCCCTTCCCGTTGACTTTGGCGTTGCCTCTTCTACCATCCGGTATCATCAGAGATCAACCCTGGCTGCCACCTGACCGGTTAATGAGCGACAACATTCGTATCCGCCTGAAGAACTTTTGGGTGCGGCTCAGAAAGTGGGAATACTGGCCTTTGCCGGTCTTTCAGATTCCCGTAGTTTTTTACTGGCTATGGTTTGGGCTGCGTGCCCGTTCGCTCACATTTTTTACGGCCAGCAACCCGGGTATCGAACTGGGTGGCATGTTTGGTGAATCGAAGTACCACATTTTGGAAAAAATCCCGGAACAACTCAGGCCGGCCATGGTGCTGATACGCTATCCGTTTTCCCTGCAACAGGTGTTGCAGGTTATGCAGGAAAACAGACTGTCTTTTCCGGTTATTTTCAAACCTAACGTGGGCGAGCGCGGCTTTAAAGTGGAGCGAATCTATTCAGAAGAAGAAGCCGCTCGCTATCTGAACTTTATGAAAAAGGATTTTATCATTCAGGAAATGATTGAATTGCCCGTTGAGTGCGGTGTATTTTATATCCGGAAACCCGGTGCAGTGAGCGGGCAGGTAACTTCAGTAAACCTGAAAGAAATGCTAACCGTTACCGGAGACGGGATTTCTACACTGCAGGAGTTAATCCTTCAAAATGAGCGTGCCCGTTTGCAGTGGAACAGATTGGCCCGGCGCTTTGCTTCCCGCATGCACCAGGTTATTCCTGTTGGTGAACAAGTTATTCTGAATCATATCGGCAACCATTGTCTGGGCACGAAATTTTTAAATGGCGAGCAGTTAATTAACGAGCAGCTGCATCGTGTTTTCGATGACATCACTGCAAAAATTGACGGATTTTATTATGGCCGGTTCGACCTGCGTTGCGCATCGGTGGACGATCTGTATGCGGGAAAAATTAAAATACTGGAACTGAACGGATGCAGTTCGGAACCGGCTCATATTTACGAACCTGGATTTTCCTTATGGACAGCCTATAAAACGTTGTACCAACACTGGCGCGAGATGTATCACATCAGCCGGATAAACAAGGAACTCGGATTTAACTACGTTCCCTTACGCCAGGTTATTCGGGAATTCAGGCGATATAAAGCATCTTTGTCGTGATGATGGATGCTATATCGGTTTTTATTCTGGCTTTTGTCTTCAGTTTTGTTGGGTCCATCCCGCCCGGCACCATTAACCTTACTGCCGTACAACTGGGACTGGAGCATCGCATGTCGGTGGCATGGCGATTTGCTCTGGCCGCGGCGCTGGTTGAATATCCCTATGCCTGGATAGCGATTCAGTTTGAACAGTGGATAACAGCTTCAACAGCCGTTCGGAATAACCTGATGCTTATTGGAGGGTTGATTATGCTGCTTATTGGTGGATTGAACATCTATACCGCCGGTCGTACTACGGGTTTTGCAGAACGCATCCATAACAGTGGCTTTCGCAGAGGACTTATTTACAGTCTGCTTAATCCCTTGTTAATTCCGTATTGGATTGCCGTGACAGCGTACCTCCGTGGGCATGGTTGGGTAGCGTTTAACAGCAATTTAAACCTGCATGCCTACTTAATGGGTTTAACGATAGGGGCGTTTTCACTTTTTATCCTGGCTTCATTAATGGCGCGCCGTATGGTAAAAGCCTATCAGCCGCACTCGCGCATCCGGATGATTCCGGGAATAATTTTAATCGGGCTGGGAATTTATTCTTTAGTACGGTTCTGGTGGCAGATTCAATAATCGGAACGTAAAAATTTACCACTAACCTGACTGCGGGTAAGCCGGTAACTGCGCACTTTTCCCTGCACGGTGAGGTGAACCAGGTTTGACTGGTCGTCATAGGTTTCCGTAATCACCGAGTTGGTTACTTCCAAGTTACGCCATCGTTTTACATCGGGGGCCTGAATGTAGCAAACCACCGCATCGGTTTCCACCTCGATTCCCAAAAATCGTAGCGGATGTTTTTTACCATCAAGTGCAACGGAAAACCGTTGCATAACATAATCTTTAACCAGTGCTTCGGTTGTACGACCTTTGCCTGGGTTCAGCAAGTCCAGATCGGCTTCTTTCCTTGCGTTGCGGATGGATAATTCCAGATCATCGGTAAAGATGCGCATCGTGATTTCCAGTTCACGTTCCTTTTCATCGAACACCATATCGGTAACTGATACGTGGATGGGGTGGAGAGCAAAGGCTAGGCTAATCAGGGAGATGGTGCGCATCAATTAAAAACTAAATATCAATTCCGGAATCAGAACAAAGTTTTTTAATCTGATCAAAAATCGGCATCGGGCAGACACCTTTCAGCCTCCGAATACCAAATTCCGGAATTTCTTCAATGCGCCCAAGATGAATAAATGTGTCAAAATCAAGATTCATAGAAATACCTTCTTTGGTGTCCTTTCTTATAAACAGTCCGGCAAATCTGTGACTGTTATCAGTTTTGGTCATTTTGGCAATCTTATAATAAGGTTTATCGAATTTTTCCTTACAAGACAAAATAAGCCCTGGCCGGTCATCCATAATATCCGGGTTTTCTTCGCGTGGAAATCTGCAATACACCACATGCCCGGGTTTGTATTTAAAAAATACGGGCATGTAAAAAAACTGTGTTAGTACCTTTCAAGATTGGACTTTTCATCTTCCCGCCAACTGGCCATTACTTTGTAAAGCTCATCAAGTTGATCTTTTGTAAGAGAAGAATCGTATTCCGGATAGGCCTTTTGAAATAAAACCTGCTCAGCTGTTTTTACTTGCTCTGCAACTTTTCTCAGTTCATGTATGACAGGAGTAAACACAAAGAAGTGCCCTCCTTTGACTATTGTTTCAAGTAGTCTTTTTCCGAGGTTTTCCATTTCCAGATGAAATTCAACAGCATCGGCTTCGTTTAAGGTGTTAATGTTTTTGATGAGTAAATTAACATGTGAGCTAATCTGCCATCGGGCAATTAAAAGCGGAAGATAAAAAATAAGCGTAAACAAAAGACCGGCTGTGTTCAGAACAATCAGCCCTAAAATCCAGGAAATAAGCAAAGGAAGTACTGATAGAATTCTGGAGAATTTGGATAGTATGGTGTTGGTTAAATTCAAAAGAAATTCTTCCGAAGGGTGAAGAATCCGGTAGTTATGCCATATGAGATTCATAAATTAACCGCCTGAAATCACGACCGGGCATGTAAATATACTTAATTTAGGTTAAAGGATGGAAAATGATAGAATCCTCACCAACAATATCATTTAAACGAAATACGTACCTAATCGAGTATCAGTCCGGCGTGTTATACTTGCGATCCGGAATTCCATGACTGAGTTTGAAATTTACTTCAACCTGGGCAAAGATCATATTCTGGATTACAAAAACGGATATGATCATATTCTTTTTGTTACCGCCCTGTGCGCATTATATCAATGGCGCGACTGGAAGCGCGTACTCATTTTGGTGACTGCCTTTACCGTTGGACACTCCGTTACGTTGGCCCTCGCTACGTTGCAAATCATTTCCTTTTCACCCGACTGGGTGGAGTTTCTTATTCCGGTAACCATTTTCATAACGGCTTTTTCCAACATTTTTAAAAGTGAAGGCGGGGCTGCTTCCGGAAAGATGGTGCAGATCAACTACCTGTATGCACTTTTCTTCGGTTTAATTCACGGCATGGGATTTTCCAATTACCTGCGCGCCATCCTGGGTAAAGACCGCAGTATTATAACCCAGCTTTTTGCCTTTAACGTAGGACTGGAAATCGGTCAGATAATAATTGTAGCCATTTTCCTGACGCTTGCGTTTCTATGTGTGGAATTATTTAAGGTAAACCGCCGCGATTGGCGGCTGGTTATTTCTGCACTCATCGCAGGCATGTCGTTGGTTTTGATTCATGAAAAATTAAATGTACTGACAGGATGAAGAACTATTGGATTATCGTTTTGCTGTTTGCCTCAGCAACGGTTGTTGCACAGGACAAAAAATGGCAGGGTAAATTCGAGCAGCTCGATTACTTACTTCCCACGCCCAACGAATACCGCACTGGTTCGGGTGCACCAGGGCCACGCTACTGGCAGCAAAAAGCCGATTACGATATTCAGGTGGAGCTGAATGACGACAACCAGACCATTACCGGAAAAGAAACCATCACCTACTATAACAACTCACCCGAAACCCTTACCTATCTGTGGTTGCAACTCGACCAAAACATCCTTGCAAAAGACAACCTTACTTCGAAAACCGCAGTAACCCAGATGCGCGACACGATGGCCACCAAGGCACTGGTGTCTTCACTCGATTTGCTGGATTTTGATGGCGGTCATAAGATCAAATCAGTTACCGATGCGGCAGGCCGACCGCTACCCTTTACTGTTAACTACACCATGATGCGTGTGGATTTGCCGCAGCCAATTAAATCCGGACAATCTTATCAGCTGAATGTGGAGTGGTCGTATAAAATCGGTGACCGCATGATTGACGGACAACGCAGCGGATTGGAATATTTTCCTGAAGATGGTAACTACGTATATACCATAGCGCAGTGGTTTCCGCGCATGTGTGTATTTGATGATGTAAACGGATGGCAAAACAAACAATTCCTGGGTCGCGGAGAGTTTGCCCTGCCTTTTGGAGATTACCGGGTGAAAATCACCGTTCCGGCCGACCACATTGTG
>JANWWN010000057.1 GCA_025055435.1 Cyclobacteriaceae bacterium
GTGCAGCTTTCGATTGGCGTATTTCCTCTTCCAGCCACCTCCATTGGGCTTCGCCTAATATGTCGCCTGTCTCATTTGGCAGGTAGCGGTAACGTCTGCGGTTGGCTGCCGAGTCGAAGTAAAACTCCTTATATATCGTATCGCGAAACCAGCGTGTATCGAGATTCAGAATGAGTACATCCTGAGGAGCCTTTCCTAAAGTGTAACTGTAATAAAGTCCTTCGTGCGTATTAACCGGATGAGTGGGCGGGATACCGAGAAATTCAAGTGCCAGCTTTTTACTTTCCTGTTTTCTGGAGTAAAACTTTCCGCCATCATTCACGCCATAGTCGTGGTCGTCCCAGGTTCCTGTAACCGGGCAGGTGGCCAGTAATTTACGGTAGGATGCACGGTTTTTCTGCTGGTCGTATTTGCTTTTCAAAACCTTCATATCGTGGGAATCGCCATAAATGTTGTCACCTCCCCATATCCATAACTGCGGTTTAAGCTGGCTGATTTCCTCCCACAATTGTTCTTCGCTGTTTTGACGGCTGCACGAACCAAATGCAATGCGCGTTACCTGACCTTGGACCAGGTGTGTTAACCCGGCGAAAATCAATAAAGTAAGTTTCCCTGCCATGGCCTAAAGGTAAAATGGTATTATGGAAATCAGTTAACCCTTCTTAAATTTTCACAAATAAATTACATGTGGCTATGCGTTTCTTCATGATTTTCCTTTCGCTTATCCTGGTAAGCCTGCTTATTCAGGCGCAGGACTTCAAAGCCGATTCGGTGTACATGCGTACGCATTACGATAAGGCCGAATACTTCATACCGATGCGTGACGGTGTAAAACTATTTGCTGTGGTGTACACGCCGAAGGATCAATCAAAAAAATACCCCATCCTGCTGAACCGCACCTGCTACAATGCATCTACCTATGGCGACTGGAAGACGTACAGCCATCCGTCCATGTATTTAGTTCGCGACAAATACATCTTTGTATTTCAGGATGTGCGCGGCCGGTACATGAGCGAAGGAACATTTGATAACATGAGGCCGAACATCCCGGGTAACGACCGGAAGAATAAAACCGCTATTGATGAAAGTTCGGATACCTGGGATACTATTGACTGGCTAATAAAGAACATTAAAAACAACAATGGCCGTGTGGGTATGTACGGTATCTCTTACCCGGGCTTTTTCACTGCTGCCGCACTGCCCGATGCCCATCCGGCTTTGAAGGCCTCCATACCGCAGGCGCCCATTTCGGATTTCTTCTTCGATGATTTCCATCACATGGGTGCCTATCTGCAAAGTTACACGGCAGCATTTGCCGTTTTCGGGTATCAGAAAAATTCAAGTACTCGCGAAGACTGGTTTGTTAACGAACTGATGCGCTTCTATGCACAGCCACCACGTGATGGCTATGAGTTTCATTTGCGTTTGGGGCCACTTAAAAACATTACCGAAAAATATCATTTCGACAACTTTTTCTGGAAGCAGATTATTGAGCATCCCAACTACGATGATTTCTGGCAAAAGCGAAATATCCTGCCGCACCTGCGCGGCATAAAGCATGCCGTGCTCACCGTAGGCGGATGGTTTGATGCGGAAGATTTATATGGCCCGCTCAATATCTACAAGACCATTGAAGCCAACAACCCGCAGGCGCGCAATTCCATCATCATGGGGCCTTGGGGTCATGGCGACTGGGCACGGGAAACCGGGAAATCAACACACAACCACATCTACTTTGGCGACAGCCTTTCAACCTTCTACATGCGCGATGTGGAGCGTAAATTTTTTGCCTATCATTTGAAAGATGAGGGCACATCTGACCTGCCCGAGGCGCTGATGTTCGACACCGGCACCAAACAATGGAAGCGATTTTCAACCTGGCCCCCGCAGGAGTACAAGCCGGTTACACTATATTTTGCACCGGGTGGCAGATTGTCGGTAAATAACCCTGTTCCTTTGGACGTGATTCATGAATACATCAGCGATCCGGCTAAACCGGTTCCCTATACCTCAGAAACCGAAGGTCTGACCTTTACACCGCGTAAGTTCATGAGTGATGACCAGCGGCAGGCCTCACGCAGGCCCGATGTGCTGGTTTTTGAAACCGAACCGCTGACCGAAGACATTACCCTGGCAGGTGAAATCATGGCCCGGCTGCGCGTTTCCATAACAGGTACCGATGCCGATTTTGTGGTAAAACTTATTGATGTTTATCCCAACGATCATCCAAACTATGACCACAATCCGAAAAACGTGGTCATGGGTAATTACCAGCAACTGGTGCGCAGCGAAGTTTTCCGGGGTCGGTTCAGGAACAGTTTTGAAAAACCTGAACCGTTTGTGCCCAACCAGCAAACCGATGTTGAATTTCCTTTACAGGATATCCTTCATACCTTCAAAAAAGGGCATCGCATCATGATTCAGATTCACAGCACCTGGTTCCCGTATATTGACCGCAATCCGCAGAAATATGTGGACAATATTTACCTGGCTAACGAAGAGGATTTCATCAAGTCCACTATCCGAATTCATGGTGCTTCGAAAGTTGAAATAGGGGGTCATCAACGGTTGACTTGCAAGCTGGATTTCCGGAAATAACCAGCAGTTGCTGATTTGCTTATTTTTGCCGGGCTATTGATCGATTGTTGCTACTATGCGGAGGCTTGTACTTGTGTTACTTTTTCTGCCGGGATTGTCGAGGGCACAGTTCATCAACTACCTGATTGACAGCGCATCTGTTAAGGGTATCTACCCGCATAATCCATCGGTAGCCATTAACCCCAAAAATCCTGATATTCTGGTTGCAGGTGCTTCACCATATTGGGTATATCGCTCAGCCGATCGCGGGAAAACGTGGGTACGCAGCCGATTACTTTGCCCGTATCAGGTTACCGGAAATCCGCTATTGTTAGCTGATTTCAAAGGGCAGTTCTATTACAGCCATTTTTCTGAGGCAAATAATCCCGATAAACCGGGATTTTCCGATCGCATTGTAATACAGACTTCTGTCAACGAAGGCAAAAACTGGGATGCGGGTATTGCTACGGCACAACGCGAGGGCACATATCCAACCGGAAAAGGTGTAACCCTGGGACGCGATGGATCGCTTTATGTAGTCTGGACCGAAGTGGAGGAAGCGGGTGACGGCTCATGTAAATCTAATATCCTGTTGAGCAAGGCGCCAGGCGGAAAAAAATTTAATAAACCGGTACGCATTACCGCAACCGACCGAACCTGCGATAAAACCAGTATGCCCGAAGGCGTGCAACCAGCTGTTGCCAATGACGGGAAAATATTCGTTGCATGGGCACAGGATGGAAAAATCTACCTCGACCGTTCGTGGGATGGGGGCAACATGTGGTTAACCAATGATATTCTCATCACCAATCAGCCGGGTGGTAATAAGATACCGATCCCCGGTATGGGTGTGGTTGATGGCTCTCCGAAACTGGTTATCGACCAATCCAAAGGAAGATTTAGCGGGGCGATTTATCTGATATGGACCGATACCGGAGATGGTCACGCAGACATCTGGTTCATGCGTTCATTCAACCTGGGCGATAACTGGACTTCACCCATCCGCATCCATACCGATGACGGCCTGGCTCATCAATTTGCACCATCGATGGCGGTTGACCCCGAAACCGGCTATATTTATATCGTTTTCTATGACCGCAGAAACCATTCGGATAACAGCACCGATGTTTATCTGGCCTGGTCGTCCGACAATGGCTCTTCATTCAAAAATATAAAGCTTAGTGAATCGCCTTTCAAACCCGACTTTAATGGTATGCCCGGCATATACACCCATATTGCAGCTTACAACGGCGTGATTATACCGGTGTGGACACGAGTAGATGGCACTCGCACCACTATCTGGACCGCTCCGGTTAAGCAATGGGAGTTGGAAAAACCGGTTAAATAATCGGGACGAACATCGATATCGATAGAAAGTTGGGAAAAACCTCACAACCTGTTATAATTTTACCCGGTTCCCGGGAGCGATTGGTTTCCACGGCCAATCTGCTGGCTGGATTATTTGCCTTACTGGCCATTACTTTGATGATAATAAATATTTTCACCTTTGGTTTTCATGTTTTCCAGTTATTGTTTGTTGCCACTGCGCTTGCTGAACTCACAGTAATATTTTTAAATCAAAAAGGTTTAACGGTTGCCGGCAGATTGCTTTTTTGTATTGCGCCAACCGTTTTTACACTGGTTATAACGTTGTTGGATAAAGTTCTTCTTCCCCAGCAGGAGTACATTACGTATTTCGACAGTCGTTTTTTTCTGTTAATAACGACCGTATTTCCGGCAATTGTATTCGACTGGCCTGAATGGCGATTTATAACAATAAGTTTATTTTTTACGTTTGTATCTATTGTTTTTTTCGATCCTTTGCACAACATTCTCGGATTAGGATACTACCAGCAGGGTTATACCGTGCCCTCTTACTACCACGTAAACCACATCATGTTCCTTTCGTTTGTTGCGTTGTTACTGGCTGTTTTTATACTTAAATGGCGGGATTATCAGGTTACCCGTAAGCTGATTGAGTCCATTGCAGAGCAGGAACGCGCGGCTATTGAGGTGTTGGACAGAAACCGTAAACTGGAACAGCTTACCCGCGAAATGGAAGCACAGAATGAAGAGATGATACAACAGCAGGAAGAACTGAAGGCCAGCCATGAAATGTTAGAGCATGCCAACCAATTGATTGGTGAGCAACAACTGAAACTTAAAGCCTATAATACCGAACTGGAAAGACTGGTGCGCGAGAAAAGCGAGGAACTGGTGCTGACCAATGAGGAATTAATTAAGTCAAACAATGAGTTGAGGCAATTTTCATTCACGGTTTCGCATAATCTTCGCGGTCCGGTGGCCCGCTTACTGGGCCTTACCAACCTGATGAAGATTGCAACATCGGAGAATGAAATCCGTGAACTATCCGATTATATTTCCAGGTCAGCTGCAGACCTGGACAGTATTCTTCGGGATTTATCCATGATTATTGATATCCGGAATGATTTGTACCGGGTTCGCGAAAAAATTTCCTTACTCGAAGAAGTGGAACGTACCCTCCTGTTGGTGGGATTTAAAGCAGGAGACGGATTACTGGAAGTTAATTTCGAAAAAGCACCTTATGTTTATGCCATCCGCCCGATGGTTCACAGTATTTTTTATAATCTCATCAGCAATGCCGTCAAATACAAATCCCCCGACCGGATACTGAAAATCAGCATCCGCAGCTTTAACGAAGGAAAGGATAAGATAATAGTTGAAGTAGCCGACAACGGGCTGGGTATAGACTTAAAGAGCCAGGGCCAACATGTTTTTAAACTCTACAAAAGATTCCACCATCATGTTCCCGGTAAAGGATTAGGACTTTATCTGGTTAAATCGCAAATGGAAATCATGGGAGGAAAAGTGGAGGTATCGAGTGAACCGGATAAAGGCACGTTATTCCGACTTATTTTCCCGGTTCCTGCCGATGTGAGCAAACAATACTTCTTTGAAAATGATGCAGCTCAGCTATACTATGACGCAACCATCAACAACACCGTTATAATATGGAAGCGCAACGTTACCAGCGCGGAATACCGAAAGGTTTTTGAAGTCGTATTTGAAACCATCAAGACGTACCATACGCCCGGATGGATTGCCGATTTGCGCAATCAGGGTGTAATTCAGGCCGAAGATCAGAAATGGTTCATCAACACCGTGCTTCGCGCGGCTTATCAGCATGGTTTGCGCAGAATTGCGGCAGTTGGATTTCAAGACCCCATGCGACGCGACTACTACGAGCGCATGAAGGAAATTACACAGGAACTGGGAATTGAGCTTCGCGTATTCGATTCAGTGGAAGCCGCGGTGGCCTGGATGGCCCGTTTTTCCGGATAGAAAAAAGTTAAGCACTTTTTAAAACCTTTGTGGTACCTTTGTGGTTCAGAACCTGTTAAGCATTCATTTATCATGGTAGAAACATTGAAATACAAAGTAAAAGACATCTCCCTGGCCGAATGGGGCCGTAAAGAAATTAAACTGGCTGAAGCCGAAATGCCCGGTTTGATGGCGCTGCGCGAAGAATATGGACCCAAAAAACCGTTGAAGGGTGCCCGCATTGCCGGCTGTCTTCACATGACCATTCAGACTGCCGTGCTTATTGAAACCCTTGTTGAGCTGGGCGCGGAAGTAAGCTGGTCATCCTGCAATATCTTCTCAACACAAGACCATGCAGCAGCTGCCATTGCCGCTGCCGGTATTCCGGTATTTGCCTGGAAGGGCATGACCGAACAGGAATTCGACTGGTGCATCGAGCAAACGCTTTTTGCCTTTAAAGACGGCAAGCCTTTGAACATGATTCTCGATGACGGAGGTGACCTCACCAACATGGTGCTCGACCGCTATCCGGAACTTGTGCCCGGCATACGTGGCATAAGTGAAGAAACTACTACGGGCGTACATCGCCTGATGGAGCGCGAAAAGAACGGCAAACTGCCGCTTCCGGCCATCAACGTAAACGATTCGGTAACCAAGTCCAAATTCGACAACAAGTACGGCTGCAAAGAGTCGCTGGTAGATGCCATCCGCCGGGCTACCGACATTATGCTGGCCGGTAAAGTGGCTGTGGTATGCGGCTATGGCGATGTGGGTAAAGGTTCAGCCGCCTCTTTGCGCGGTGCCGGTGCCCGTGTTATCGTTACCGAGATTGATCCGATTTGCGCATTGCAGGCTGCCATGGACGGCTATGCCGTAAAACGCCTCGATGATGTGGCAGGTGATGTGGACATTGTGGTGACCGCCACAGGCAATTGCGACATTGTGGTAGAGCGCCACTTCATGAAGATGAAAGACAAAGCCATCGTGTGCAACATCGGACATTTTGATAATGAAATTGACGTGGCGTGGCTGCGTAAGCACGGACAATGGGATAACATCAAGCCTCAGGTTGACTTGATTACCTTGCCCAATAAACGACAGATCATTCTGCTGGCCGAAGGGCGACTGGTAAATTTAGGCTGTGCTACCGGCCATCCTTCGTTTGTGATGTCGAACTCATTTACCAATCAGACGCTGGCTCAGATTGAGCTTTGGAATCATGCGGACAAGTACGAAAACAAGGTGTACACCCTGCCCAAACACCTCGATGAAAAGGTGGCCCGTCTTCACCTGGCTAAGATTGGTGTGGAGCTGGAAGAGTTGAACGACAAACAGGCAAAATATATCGGTGTACCCAAAGAAGGTCCGTATAAGCCGGATTATTACCGGTACTAAGTTTATGACATTTCTGAAGAACTTTCCGGCTCGATCGGAAAGTTCTTCTGTTTTATTCCGGTGCGCATGAAATATCTCTTACTGTTAACTTCCCTTCTCTTGATTGGGTCATCCGGTTTTGCCGATGATGAAGTGGAGCTGGTTTGTGTTCGTAAGCAGATAGCAGCCAATATTTGTCATTATAATTTTTTGATTAACGGAATGCCCTATCGTTACCTGGATAATGGCTGCCGCGAAAGCCGTGAAAGTGCGTTGAAAAAAGCACGCGAAGGAAAACTGGCCCTCGCAAAAGAATGGAAACTGGAATGCCCTGAAAAACAATAAAGCGGCTTTACGGAATTTTCCTTCAGTTTATTTTGATTAACCGAATCGTTTCGGCACCTGCCGGATTTTTCAGGCGCAGCAGGTAAATACCTTCCGGTAAAGCGCTTACATCGACTATTTCCTTTACTTTTTGAAGTAATCCGGAAGAAACCAGCTTACCGTTGGCATTAAATAACTCCCAATAACACGGTGTGCCGGCAATTTCCAACGTAAACGAACTGCTTACCGGATTCGGGTAAATCCGGTTCTTTTCCATAACCGGATACAATTGTTTTTTGGGAATAATCTGTTTAGGCAGCAAAGTGCTTTGCCACAGCAGTTGAATTACTGCGCCACCGCCATCTTCAAAAAATTCAAGTCGTATCGGATAGGTGCGCCCGCTTTGCAGATAAATGCTACCGCTCCACTCAGTTGGTGGTTGAGGAATCCAGGCATCAATAACGGTTTGGTTATTGATTCGCAACCTCACGCCGTCATCGCTTACTACATAGAATGTGTACGTATCTGTTGCAGGAACTTCAATAAAGCCATCCCACCTCACGGAAAAGTCATCCGGAGTAATCGTTCCGGGAAGCGGTGAGCCGCCACCCCAATTGAAATTAATGACTGAATCAACACGTATCAGGTCAGGAGTTCCGTTAAATGCACGACTTTGATTATAATATCTTCCCAATAAACCGGTTCCGTTTGCTAACGATAACTCTTCATATGCAGCAAGAAAACTTTCATCACCATTTGCATTGAACAGAACGGTGCGATCAGCGGAATTATTTAAGTGCGAAAATACATAGTAAGCATAACCCTGTTGCTGACTAACCGGTGCTTCAACAACACGAGTAATACCTTTTACACTGGTTACGGTTACCGGTGTGGAAACCGGTTGTCCGTCAAGCAACAGCGTTAATCCTGATGGCTGGGTGTTCAGACTAAACTGCACCTTAACCGGTTGTACATCGCGATAGACGGTTTTGGAGAGTCCTTCGCTATCGGTTGCAGTTAAATGGATTCTGTACCATACATTATCGTCTGTTTCACCTACGCGCGGAATCAAATATTCTCCCGATGCCAAACCGGACGTTTGTGGCAGAGCCGGATGGAAATGATCATCATGATGAAAATCAATTTTCCAGGTTAGCTGCGCGGGACTTAGGGGGCCGTCTTCCGCATCGGTAGCCGTACCGGAAAAGACCAGTGCAGTTCCTGCCTCATATTGCTGTGAAACCGTTGGAAGGGTAATTACCGGAACTGGCCGGGTGTTGGTGGTTACAGTCAGCAAAGCCGGTATGCTGGTAGCCGTACCAAATGAGTTGCTTACCACGCAATGAATAAGTGCTCCGTTGTCAGCCGGGGTCACGTTGGTTATCTCCAGCTGAGGTGCGTTGGAGCCGATGGCTGTGCCGTTTTTAAACCACTGATAACTTAATGGTGCCTGGCCGAAAGCGAGAATGGAAAACTGAGCACTTTCGCCTGCAACAGCTGTGAAAGGCTGAGGCTGCCGGCCTATGAACGGACTGCCTGCACCCGTGAAACTGATTTTCCATAACGACCCGTTTGGCGTACTGGTGTTGTCTTCGGGTGAACCGCCACCCATTCCCGCCCGCTGAAGATAATACATCTGACCGGTCTGGTTAACCGCAAAAGCAAGCGGGCGGTTTATGGCCGAGGCGAAAGACTGCACGTTTCCTGAAGCCGGGTCGAGCGCATTGATATAACCTGCGCAGTAATCGGCAAAGAAAAATTTTCCCTGAAACAAAGGCGGAAAAGAGGGCAGGGCAGGATTGTAAAAAGCAGCGCCAATTACCGAGCATCCCTGTGCGTGGGTATAAGCATAAAACGGGTCCTGATAATTAGGCGGTGCCGGTTGACTTGTACGCGGGCCTTCGATTAAAGGCCAGCCATAGTTACGGCCGGGTAAAATATGGTTAACCTCTTCCCAGGTTTCCTGTCCCACATCGCATGCAAAAATTCTCCCTGTGCCCGGCTGAATATCCATGGAGAAGGGGTTGCGTAAGCCGAGGGCGTAAATGAGTTTGTAGATGCCGGTATACGTGGGGTCGCTCATAAAAGGATTATCGGCCGGTATGCTGCCGTCCTTATTCATGCGCAGAATTTTTCCCAACAAACTTGTTTTCGATTGCGAAGAAGAAGGATTTCCGCCATCGCCCGTGGATACGTACAACTTTCCATCGGGCCCGAAGGCCATATCGCCACCGTTGTGAATGCTTCCGCTCATCGGGTCGAGCTCAAGTAAAATCAGTTCGCTGCCGGGTAACGTAGTGTTGCCGTTTGCCGTAAACCGGCTGATGCGGTTGCGGTTGGTGTTTTTAACGGTGTAGAAAACGTAGTAGTAATTGTTTAACTCAAAGTCGGGATCGAGCACCAGGTGGCCCAGTCCGCGCTCATTGAAGTTATCTACCTGAGCAGTAATGTCCAGAAAGGTGTTGGGTAGAAGCTGGTCGTTTTCCACTACAAAAATTTTTCCGCTTTTAATGGTTATTAAAACGCGGTTATCGGGTGTGATGACCAGATCAGTAGGGTCCAAACCGGTTGCAATTTCCTGTGCAACAAAACCGGAGGGAAGCACCTGGGCCATTGCCGAATGCAAAACGAGGATAAACGCCAAACTCCTTAACAAGCCAAAGAGAAAACCGGTCATGGTGTCGAATTTTTGTTCAGCAGCATACTTTTCATTAGTTCGAAAGTACGGTTTTTTAAATCAGGCAGGTCATTTTGTTGAAGTCCGTTTACTTCAATGGGTTTACCGGCCGTTATGGAAATGGTTCCCGGCCGAATGTGCAAGGTACCGGGCGGCATTAGGCGGGCCGCTCCGGTAACCACTACCGGCACAACGGCTGTCTGGGTTTCAATAGCCAGGCGAAAAGCGCCGTCCTTAAAGGGTTGAAGGATTTCAGCGGTTCGGTTCTGGGTTCCTTCAGCAAAAATCAGCATGGATATACCTTTTTCGATAACGGAGCGCGCCAACTCAACGCTTTTTTTGCGACTTTTGGCATCACTACGATCCACCACAACGGTGGCAGCTTTTACAATGAGCCCGAACACCGGAATTTTCAGCAGTTCTTTTTTGGCGATCGTCCGGAATTCACCGGGAATCAGTAAACGAAGTCCGGGCACATCCAGAAAAGAGGTATGGTTGCTTACAAAAATGAGTGCCCTGTCGCGCGGTATGTTTTCTCTTCCGTGTATCCGGTAGCGGATGAAAGTAAGTTTGCTGAACAGCCAGGCCCATAACCATAAAAATTTATAACTGATAAAGGAGAAACGAATGCCCAGAAAAAAGGGAATTAAAATAAAAGGCAGCAGGAGGAACATGATGAGGAAGAAAATAAGAATAACCCAAAGGGTGTAGAGCAAGGAGGTGAGTTTTTGAATCATTTGCAAAGGCAGCAGCTAAGTAGATGAATTAAGAAAATTTTACCAAGTAGTTGTGACGAAAGGTAAACCTTATTA
This sequence comes from Cyclobacteriaceae bacterium, assembly GCA_025055435.1. Lineage (GTDB taxonomy): Bacteria > Bacteroidota > Bacteroidia > Cytophagales > Cyclobacteriaceae > UBA2336. The sequence continues at coordinate 11,068 of JANWWN010000057.1, forward strand.
AGCACCAAGTTTTTTAAACTGACTGGCGGAAGAAAATTTTCATGGATGATTACTCTTATCAGTTGCTTGGCGAATTTAGACTCTCAATGCGTTCGCTATTGTTAGTGTTCGCCCACAGGCAGATGTTGATGATTCACCATTAAACAACCTAAGCTGCAAACCGGCCTGCTCCCGGGTGATATCCTGAATGCTTTACTATAATAGCCCGAATTACCCTTCCAAAACTTTAGATAACTATAAGTCTCTAATAAAAACTTCCATTCCTGAATAAAATCGCTGCTTTTGCAATTCAGTCGCGTTTAGTTCGGCAAAAGGTCTCGTTTACTTGTCGGGTTTAAAATCTGAATGATAGTTCGACTGGTGGTGAATTTGCGAGAATTTCAGAAAAAAATGTAAAAAAGTGGGTCAAAGTGGTTGAAAGTGGAAAAAAATGTGTATGTTTGTTCTAAGAACAACCACTACGTCCGATGACCTTCTTTACCAGCGAATACGAGAGTAAGCTCGATGCCAAAGGACGTTTGGTGTTGCCTGCCCGGATCAAAGCCCAGCTCCCCGAAGGCGACACGGAGCTGGTTTTGCGCAAAGGGTTCGAACCCTGCCTGATTGTTTACCCCATCACAGAATTTAAAAAAGTCTTTGCCCGCATATCCGGGCTAAGCGAATTCAACGAAGAATACCGTACGCTTCAGCGCAACTTTTTCAGTGGCACGGCCACGGTCGAGCTGGACGGCAACGGCCGGATACTGATACCCAAAAACATGCTGACCTACGCCCGGATTGACCGCGATGTGATGCTGGTCGGCATGGGTAATAAAGTGGAACTGTGGAACCCGGAAGAATATCAGAAATACCTGATACAAAGTCCGGGCGAGCTGTCGAAGCTGGCGCAGAAATACCTGGATACGTAGCTACAGGCCACAGGCTTCAAGCTACAAGTTAGCTAAGGATGAAAGATTTCAAGAAACTTATGATTTGGCAACTGGGAATGGATATAGTAAATCAGGTTTATGACATCGTGCCTCTTCTTCCTCCCGAAGAAAAGTATGCAATGCGTTCTCAGGTTATTCGCAGTGCGGTTTCTATTCCGGTTAATATAGCCGAAGGCAGTGCGAAGGCAAGTGGCAAAGATTACAAGCGTTACATAGAAATTGCTTTAGGCTCTTCTTTTGAGTTGGAAACCCAGCTGATGATTATTGAAAAGAGAAAGTGGCTTGGCGAAAAGACCTTAACCGACTTATTGGACAAGGTGCAACAGGAGCAGAAAATGCTTCAATCGTTCATTAAAAAGTTGTGATGATCCGGATGGCTTGAAGCTTGTAGCCTGATGCTTGTAGCTGTTAATGGACAAGTTCATGTTAGATGAGTTTCATAGCTACCACCATCCCGTCCTCCTGCGCGAGTCGCTCGAAGGACTGAACATCCGGCCGGAGGGTATCTATGTGGATGCAACCTTCGGAGGAGGCGGACACAGCAGGGCTATTCTGGAAAAACTTTCCACCGGCAGGCTCATCGCTTTCGATCAGGATGATGATGCCCGGCAGGTGGCCGAAACCATAACCCATCGTTCTTTTACATTTTGTCACGCCAACTTCAGATACCTGAAAAGGTTTCTGGACTGGCACGGAGTAAACGCAGTGCATGGCATACTGGCTGACCTGGGTGTTTCATCCCATCAGTTCGATGAAGCCGCTCGGGGATTCTCCATTCGACATGAAGGTCCGCTCGATATGCGCATGGACACGCGCAATCCGCTTACCGCAGCGCGTATCGTAAACGAGTATCATCCGGATGAGCTGCAGCGTGTGCTTAGCCAATATGGCGAAGTGCGCAATGCACGAACGCTGGCACTGGCCATTGCGGCCCAACGTACACAGGCACCCATTGGTACAACAGCAAGGCTGGTAGATATCCTCAGGCCGTTTGCTCCAAAGAAAAAAGAAAATCAATACTTCGCCCAGGTGTTTCAGGCGCTTCGCATTGAAGTCAACGATGAGTTGAAAGCGCTTGAAGATTTTTTGCACCAGGCGGGCGAAGTGCTGGTGCCGGGCGGAAGGCTGGTGGTGCTTTCTTATCATTCGCTGGAAGACCGGATCATAAAAAATTACATTAACAAAGGCACCGTTTGGGGAGAGCCGGTAAAAGATATGTACGGCAATGTGCTTAAGACCTTCAAAGCCGTAAACCGAAAACCCATCGTGCCGGATGAAAAGGAAATACAACAAAATAACCGCGCACGCAGCGCCAAACTGCGGATTGCGGAAAAAATATAAACACAAATGAACGGTAATACCATACGCGTACAACAACAGGTAAGCAACGGAGCTGTGCGCTCATCCGGCAAAGGCTTGTTTGCCTGGCTGGAGCGCAGACTGGGTCTTGAAGCCTATCTGGCTGAGGGTTTTCCTGTTCACTATCTGCCCAAGATTGTCTTTGTTGTGTCATTGGGCATTTTTTACATCGGCAACACGCACAAGGTTGAGCGCACCATACGTGAGATTAACGAACTGCAGGCCGAAGTAGAAGACCTCCGTGCCGACTACATCACGGCTAAATCAGAACTGATGTACGCCAGCAAGCAAAGCGAAGTGGCGCGCAAGGTAGCTCCGCTTGGATTAAAAGAAAGCCTGGTACCACCCTT
>JANWWN010000058.1 GCA_025055435.1 Cyclobacteriaceae bacterium
TGGAAGACGGACAACGTGCCGCTGAACAATTACTCTCTTTAAAAAATCCGCCGGATGGCATATTTGCCAACAACGATCTGCTTGCCTTTGGCGCCATGCAGGTCATTAAAAAGCGTGGATTGAAAATCCCGAAGGACATTGCCATAGTCGGTTACAGCAACTGGTTCTTCAGTGCACTGATGGACCCTCCGTTGTCATCGGTTCATCAGCCCGGTTTTGAAATGGGTCAGGAAGCAGCCCGCCTCCTCATCAGTCACATCGAAATGAAAGAAAAGGGAGAAGGCGAGATTGTTCCTGAAAAGAAGATTTTAAAAACACACCTGGTTATCCGCGAGTCTTCCCTGAAAAAGGGATAGATTCTAATCTGGCAAAACTTGCCTCATCTCCGATCAGGACCCGGTGAAGTATTTCCGTGGCTTTAACAGATCTTTTACGATGACTGTACCCTTATCGGAAAAGAAGACGGGAAGATGCACACCGCGAAGAACATAGCTGCTGTCCGGCTGCTGCCAGATTTCAACTCGCTCCAGTTCTGCACCATTACCTTCAAATCGAATCTTGAATAAGGGTTTGGCCGAAGCAGCAAAGTCATCGGCAAAAGCGGTAAGATTTTTGTTTCTGAACTGACTGAGGTATCGGTCAACCTTGTCCCGGTTCACCTTCCTACCATCCATAAGCCACACCGTATCTTGCTTAGTCAGGGTAAATGATGAGTCGGAAGGATATTCAAAAACCACCTTATCTACCCGGTCGGGCTTCAGTCGCATGAAGGTTTTATCGCGCCACTCGGTTAAGTTCCTTCCCAGGCTGGTAGTCAGGTAGCCCTCCACTGCGTAAACTTCCGATTCACCATCCAGCCTGACCGCGGTATAGGCATTTCCGGAGGAGGGAAAAGATAATTTTCCGATTCGCAGCGCTCCCAGATGCTCGCCTTCACGAAAAGCCTGAACCAACAAGGCACTGTCGGTAACTTCGTATTCGCTCCATTTATCTTTTTTTCGGCTGAGCATGCGCTGGGCTGTGAGTTTTCTTAAAATACCAAGTGCCTGTTTGACGCTAGTTTGATCAGCGTCATAAGCCGCTTCATTTTCACGTCCTACTTTCCATTTGCCTTGATCGAGCCTTTTGAGTACTATGGCTTTCGACTCACCTTTTATCAAAATGCGCAACTCGTCCACCGATGACGTATCGAGTGCAATCAATTCCGAACGCTGATTGGATGTTCTGCGCGTGCTGCCTGTAAAACGGATGATAAGCCAGATGGCTGTGAGGGCGACCAATGCTATAACAAGATATTTCGGATTCAGATTACGCATAGCTCAACCATTTCATTCGTATAAATCACTCATACGTTTCATGCGGATGATCCGGTTTTGCTGATAGCGATATAACCCGTAACCTATCGCCAGCAACAAGGGCAAAACAAAGTTTGCATACTTAATGGCAGCCTTGCTCCCGTCGGAGAGTTCGTCCAGTGGACGGGAAGTTACACCCTTGGTTCGCAACGATACCAGTCCGGTGTCATCCGACAGCCAATCGATGGCATTCGCCACCAGGTTAATATTGTCAGGTGGTTTACGCTGGTTGCCGGTCAGTACAAAGTCTCCATCCGCAATAACCACCATACGCGATGGTGCGTCACCCGCAAATGCACCTTCGAAGGCTGCAGCAAGCACCAGGTTTCGCTGAGGAAAATCAGCTTCAGTCCATTGCCGGTTGATGTCAAAAAACTGCGGAGCCTTCAGCGAGTTGGAGCGCTCGGATGAAAACACAAGCGGAGTATGTTTTATTGCGGAGTCGGTTTTTATCTGTATCGGACTTACGAACTCAAACATTACATTTTCAAGTCCTGTAGTAACAGGATGTTTAGCAAAAACCGCTGCAATGGGCAGATAATAAAATGGAAGTTGTGTCTGCAGCATACCAAATGCAGTTTGCTGCTGAACCGTTACTGAGCCGGAGCGGACATCAATCACAAAAGCATCTTCCAGTGTTATACCGCGTTTTTGCAGCCAGTCTTCCCATCCCGTTCCGATGGCGTAACCCATCGACTGCTGCAAATCACCCTGAACACGGTTCAATGCAAGAAGTAACCTGCCTCCGCGAGAAAGAAATTGTTCTATTCTTTCCAGTTGAGCCGGTGGAATGCTGTCGTTCGGACGGATAACCACCAGGGTTTTAACATTTAAAGGTACATCCATTGAATCCAGCCGAACTTCCTGCGGTGTATAAAGGATTTCCAGTTGGTTGTATAACTGGCGCAGTTCTGCCTTGGTGGCTTCACCGTGTCCCTGCAGAAAACCGATAACCGGCTTGTTTTCAACTGACAACTTTTTAATAGCCGTGGAAAGTGCATATTCCATGGCCGCTCCCGGCTGAATAAACGGCAATATCTCCTGCTTTTCGCCAAGACTCACCACCGCACCCAGAAAGGCCTTTTGCTGTTTAATCTGATCTTTTTCCCGGACATTGATCAGCACGGGCTGAATGCCGTTGTTCACAGCTTCAGTTTCCAAAGATTCCTTCTCATTCGGATTTACAAATTTATATTGCACCATATTGCCGGAACGCATGGCATATTCCAGCAGCATATCCTGAAAATCGCGTTTGGTTTTAGCGATGTGCGGTGGCAGATCTTTTGAAAAATAAGCCGTAACGGTAACCGGCTCATCCAGGTTGTCCAGGATGTCACGGGTAGCCCGGCTTAACGTGTATTGCCGGTCTTCGGTTAAGTCGAGTCTGAAGTGAAACTCGTTCGACAACAAGTTAATTACCAGCAGCAACCCCAACAATAAAGCCAATGTGGTGTACACACGAGTCTTCATAATCAATCCAGATTTCTTTTGGTCAGCGTGAACTCAGCAAGTAACAATCCGGCAACAATGAGCGAAAGAAAGTATATCAGATCGCGGGTATCCACAACACCGCGCGAAAGGCTGTCGAAATGCTCCGACATACTTAGCGTGCTGAATACCAGCCCGGCAAGACCTGTAAAGTTAGCTGCCAGGGCATCGAACAGCACATGAAAAAATAAACCGATAAACAATGTAATAAGAAAAGCTACAACCTGATTACTGGTTATGCTGCTTGCGTACAACCCGATACCGATGTACGCTGCACTCATCAGCAACAGGCCCAGATACCCGCACAACGTGGCACCCCAGTCAAGTGGCCCAATGGCGGAAATGGTAAAGGCATAGGGTAAGGTAAAGGCCAGCGCAATAGCCACGAGGAGCACGGCCGCCAGGAATTTTCCCAACACCACCTGGCGATCGGTTACAGCTTTAGTGAGCAACAACTCAATGGTTCCGGTTTTATTTTCTTCCGCCAGAAGACGCATGGTTAGGGCCGGTGTAAAAAAGAACAAACTCCAGTAAGCTGTTGAAAAAAAGGACTGCAAGCTGGCCTGTCCGGAAAGAAAAACATCGGCCCCGTAAAGCCAGGTAAAAAAGCCGCTGAACCCAAGGAACAATACCAGCAAGATGTACGCTACAAGTGAATCAAAGAAAGAATTCAGTTCGCGCTTCGCGATTACCCAAACAGCATGCATAATCAGTTCAGGGTTAAGTTGCGGAAAATATCTTCTAATCGGGTCTCAACCGGAACGGCTTCGGTTAAGACCCAGCCCTTTTCAACACACATATAAAATAATGACCGGCCCAGTACAGTGCCCGGTTCGGCCGTAACCTCAAGTTTACCAGACTGGGCGTCTGTAATAACAACCTGCCGGATTCCAGGCAACGTACCGATAGTTGATTTTACTAATTCGGCAGGACCGCCTTCAATTACCACCCGCATTACCGCGCTGCCGGATGATTGACTACGGAGTGACTCGGCTGTGCCGTTAGCCACGATTTTGCCTTTATTGATAATCAGAATGCGGTCGCATGTAGCTTCCACTTCAGGAAGAATGTGAGTGCTGAGAATCACAGTTTTATGCTGACCTAACTCACGAATCAGTTTGCGTATTTCCACAATCTGGTTCGGGTCTAACCCGGTAGTCGGTTCGTCAAGAATCAAAATTTCCGGATCATGAATCATGGCCTGAGCCAGCCCCACCCGCTGGCGGTAACCCTTGGATAATTCTCCTATCTTCTTGTGCTTTTCCGCCTTTAGTCCGGTAACTTCAATCATTTCCCGAACCCGACCGGGGATTTTTGCTTTATCCAATCCCTGTAACTCCGCGGAGAAAATCAGATAATCAATCACCGGCATGTCGGTATAGAGCGGATTGTTTTCCGGGAGATAACCGATGTGCCGTTTCAACTCATCACCATGTTGCCGGACAGACTTATCACCAATGAATATATCCCCCTCACCTATTCCCAGATAGCCAGTAATCATTTTCATAGTGGTGCTTTTACCTGCACCGTTCGGCCCGAGGAAACCGACAATCTCCCCCGTCTTTACATCAAATGAAATGTTGTCAACCGCTTTTTGCGGCCCGAATCGTTTGGTAAGATTTTCAATACGGATGTCCATGGGTTGATCTTCTGGTTCATCACAAAATGGGCGGTGCAAAAATAATTTTTTGGAGAAAAAAACAATCAGGAGAGGGGTTATTAGTCCATGGTTGGATGGTTAGATAGTCCATGGTTGGATGGTTAGATAGTCCATGGTTGGACTATACTATGGCAGGATAGGCGAAGGTTGTATGGATTTGCTACTGAGCGCGAATGATGAAGGTAATCCTGCCGACTGAAACAGCGGGAACTACGGCACCATCTTTTCGTGTAAAGGTTAGATTTTCAATGGCCTCGCGACAGGCGCGCTCGGCTTCCGGTCCTACACTTCGTTCGATAACCCGATAACCTTCAAGTTCGCCTTCCGCATTAACTCGGATTTCAAATACGATTCTTCCGGATTCATTATTTGGAACATTGGGTCTCGGTATGTAATCCCACGTCCACCCGGCCAAATCAAGCTGCGGGCCGCCTCCACCACCTCCCTGTTGTCCGTACAACGCTTTTGCGTCAGGTGTACCCTGCGGATTTCCCTGGTCGCCTGTGGTTTTGGGTTTGTCACCCTGACTAACCGGTTTTCCTTCATTGGGCTTTACTGCTTCAGCCGGTGCATCCTTTTTTTCTGCAGGCTTGTCGGCAGGTTTTGAATCAACCTTTGGTGCTGGCTTCTCCACCGGCTTTTCGGCCGGCTTTTCCGTTTTCTTCACATCCTCCTTCTTTTCTTCTTTAACCGTTACCGGACTTTCCAACTTCGACTCAACAGCCTTTTCTTCTTCCGGCTGCTGAATGGCCGGTGTGCTCTGCTCGGGTTGCACAGGTTGATCCGGCTCAGGTTGGGACTCCTGTTGTACGTTCTCGCGCGGGTTTACCGAACCTGACAGTTCAGTTGGCTGAACCGGTCCCGAACCGGCTTCATCTACGCCGAAATTCAACTCAAACCCATATTCGGGCAGCGGCGGATTAGGAGCTCTCCAGGCAATTACAAAAACAAAAAGCAGGAAAAGCAGCGCATGAAAAAGCACTGAAAAAATGAGTGCCAAATTGTTATTCCGCTTTTCCTGAGCAGTCATCATGTTATTTCGGTTTCGTTGCTACAATCACCTTGGCTTCGAGTCTGGTAGCAATGTCGGCTACATAAATACCGTGTTCCCAGGGCACATCCTTATCAATATGTAAAACAACCGAACCGGTTCCGGGTGTAAGCCGGCTTTTCAGCTCGGCCTCCAGCATGCTGCGCGAAACTTTTTTATCGTTTACATAATATTGCAGGTCGCGGGTAACCGTTACAGAAACTTTTTGAACTTCAATCTTGCTCTGTACACTGGTAGGCAGGTTCACAGGCAAACCCGAAGGGGTAACGAACGATGAGGTGAGCATAAAAAACACCAGCAGCAAAAATATCAGATCAGTCATGGAGGCCATGCTGAACATCGGCTCTACGCGGTTTTTGGATCGAAGGTTCATCGCGGTTCCTGTAACAGGTCTATAAACTCAATGGACGAATATTCCATGCGGTGAATGATTTTCTGCACGCGCGTAACCAGAAAGTTATAGGCCAGGTAGGCAATGATACCCACAATAAGGCCTGCAACCGTAGTAAGCATGGCGGTGTAAATTCCACTTGAAAGAAGTTTCGGGCTGACTGAGCCCTCCTGTTGGGCAATGGCAATAAATGCCTGAACCATACCGATTACCGTTCCTAAGAAACCCATCATGGGTGCCGCACCCGCTATGGTAGCTAAGGTGCTAAGGTTTTTCTCAAGCCGGAACACTTCAATTCTGCCGACATTTTCAATTGAGGCTTCGATGTTCTTTAAGGGACTGCCAATGCGACTGATTCCTTTCTCAATCATGCGTGCTATAGGCGAATCGTTTTGTGCGCACAGCAGTTTGGCACCGTTTACATCCCCTTTTAAAACAAGTTCTTTTACCTTACTCATAAAGGCCTCCGGACTTTGATTGGCCTTATTCAGGGTGAGCAGGCGCTCAATAAAAATATAAATGGCCACAAACGACATTAATACGATGGGATACATCATCCATCCGCCTGCGCGGAATAATTCCCACAAGGACATTTGCTGGTCGGCAGCTGCCTGAAGCGAGGCTGCTTCGTTTACGATTTGTAATAGCATATCAGTTCAAAAAATAACGTACAACAGATAAAAAAGTATGCAAAAAGCGTGTCAATATTTTAGTACCCAAACGGCATTTCCATATTCCTGCTTTAAGCCTTCGGCTTTCGCCTGAGCTGCCATAAACGAGTCGCCTTCATCTACCGCTAAACGATAGAATTTATACTTTCCAAAAGGTGGTATAATCTTCGTGTTCACTCCTTTATCACTTAATTTTTTTGCATAATCCATGATGAGGTCGCCATCTACTGCGCTTGTTATCACCACGTAGTACCGGCCTGTACGCTCTTCCAGTTTTTCAATGGTTCCCGTTTTGCTTAACGCTGCAAGGGAATCGCGTATTCGCCTTTCTCGTTCCTCCTGAAGCAGACGTAAACGTTCTTCTTCCTCCTTACGCTTCCGGTCGGCTTCCATCTGCTCCTGAAGTGCAAGCTGGCGTTTACGCTCTTCTTCATCTTTCTTCGGCTTAAATACCAGGAAGTAATAAACGGCTGCCCCTGCCAGAATAAGTACAACAATTAATGCTAAAATTTTTGGCCATAGCGGTGAGGGCCGATCTTCACTGTAAGCGAACGTTTCTTTGTGCACCGGCTCGGGTTCAGGTTCGTACTCATTTGCAGACACTTCAGGTTCTGCAGGCTGATTGCCGGTGGATTCAGGTTCGGCTGATGAGGTTATGGGTGTTTCTTCGCGCGCATCTTCTTCCCGGCTTTCACTTACCGGTTCGGATTTAACCTCTTCTTGTTCTTCTTTATCCTTGCGAATAGGTTCGTAATGAATCTCGGGCAAGCCAAAGGTATCATCTGAAAGGTTGGTGCGCTCATCGGGGGATTCGCTGTCACCTGACTTCTTTTTTCGTGCCATGAAAATCAAAAAATGAGTTTCAAACAAAATTACGCGTTTTTTTTATGCTGCCAAATTTTCATACTTCAGTTAAAAGCTCCATGTCAGACCGCCCATAAATTGAAAGCCCCTGACCGGATAAAATAACAGGGTTGAATACTTGTTATTGGTAATGTTGTTGAACCGGAGAAACACAGAGAAGCCTGATGAGATGAGATACTCGGTTCGCAGGTTCAGGTCAACGGCAGGTTGTAATTTAATTACTTCGTTGTTCAACGGATTCAATGCACGGATATCACCTAACGTGAGTAGTTCGGCCTCCGCCCTTAATTTCTTACCCAGATTATATGCGATGCTAAGTGTGGTGCGATAGCCGGGTCTGTGCCATGCCTCAGCCAGTTCATCGGTATTGTACCGGTACAAATCACCGCGCAGCAGGACACTGAAAACATCTCCCCGGTTAAGGTTTAAGGCAGCAAAAAGATTGGTACGACGGGTTGTGCCGGCATCATAAACCACCTGAAATTCATACACTTTCAGCGAGTCGTTCAGATAACCGTAAAAATTATTCAGCAAAGCCAGCGAAGCACCTCCCTGCAGGGTAAGCCAGGAACCTGCCCGGGCCCGTACCGAAGCTTCAAAATTTAACATGGTATTAACGTTATTCAGAGCAACACGCGGCGCCACCCACATGTTTTCGCGTGTAAGGGTTTGTAAGGAAACACGCTCCATTCCGCCGTGTAGTCCGGCCAGCGCCTCAACCGAAGGGCTTAACCGGTAAGTTGCCTGAATATCCGGATAGATATGCAAGTTTCGTTTCTCAAGGGTATCGTTTTCGTAGGCCAGCACAACGCCGGCTTCCAATTGAAGATTTTCGGCAGGTTTGAAATGATAAGAAGGATTAACCGTAAGGAGATGGCGCGGACGGGCGTCCAAGCCCTCATCTTTTCGGCTCATCAACGCATAAAATGCATTAAGCTGAAGTTTCGATTCATTTTTAAAAGCATACCCGGACTGAAAATTCAAATCAACAGTGCTTTCGGATGCAGCCCGCTTGTCGTCCAGATAACTGAAATCGGCATGCAGGGAATAATTAAAATCCGATTTGCGCGAATTGGTAATTCCCCCTCCGGCTTTAAACAGCAGGAAGGCCTGTCGAATCGTATCGCGGTTTGCTTCAGGCACCTGATAGCCGTAAAAATGAGTAAACCGATGATTTAAACCCATGTTCGCTGAGTAGGTGATTGCTTTTCCGAACGACTCAGTAAAAAGTGATAATCCCGAAGAACCGTTGGCTGAATTCCTGCCATCCACCGGCCCTCTTCCCGAACTGCTATGATAGATATGTGCCCCGGTTAACTGGTTTTTATTTTTAGCAGAGTTATAAAAGCCTTCCAGGTAAGGCGATGCATAATTGCCATAGCCGGCACTTATAAAACCCTGCTGCACCGAGGCTCCCTGCTCATCTTTTACCCGGAATGGCCGGATGGCCGGATTAACCAGTGGTGTTTGAAACTCCAACGGACGAAAGTTATAGCTGATTTCAGGCCGCACAGGCTCAGCCGGACGGGGCGGAATTTTCTCATAAAGGCGGATTGCTTCCGGCAATACAATTTTTCTTTCGCGCACAATCTCTACTTCAACAGGTGCCAGCTCGGTTTGAACAGGCTCCTGTGCATAAGTCTTCAATGTTAAACACATCAAGCAAATAACATATAGGAATAATTTGTTCTTCATGCCTGTCATTTGTTTCCGGTGGTATCCGCTGCAGCCTGCTTTTCTTTTTCCCGTTTCTCCATTTGAATCAAGTCGTTCAGTTTTCTGCGGGCCTCATCACGTATATGAGGTAACGGGAATCGGTCAACCAGCGATTGCAAAGTAGCTTTTGCATTAAACCGGTCGTTCATGGCCAAAAAGTTATCCGCCAGCAAGAGGTACGATCTTCCTACCCATTCCTCGTAAGCAGCAAAATCGGTGTTGAGGCTAATTAGTGTTTCATAGCATTGCCGGTACTGTTTCGTCTGATAAAAAATTTCTGCCAGCCGGTACTTTGCTTCAGCACCATATTCATCACGGGCCGTATTCAATGTCGAAATAAATTCATCCTTGGCAGCATCAAAATCACCGCGCGCCATAGCTGCTTTTCCTGTAAAAAGTGATGCCTTGTTCACCGCGCCGGCACTGATGTTGGCTCGCTGGATAATATTTTGTGCGTAAACGGTAACCGAGTCATACTGCGCAGTTAAGTAAAACGATTCCATCAATCCCGACCACGCCGTATAGAGATCGCGCTTAGTTGCAGCACTGCGCTCAAGCCGGTGATAGGCCGCAATGGCCTGTTCGTAACGACCTTCGCGGAAATGAATTTCAGCTATGCGCTGAACGGCACGTGCTGCCTGCGTAAAGGAAGGATTGCTTTGCAATTCCTCGTACAAAGGCAATGCCTGACGAAACTGCTGTTGACGAAAATAAGACTCGGCAAGATAAAACCGCACTTCAGTGGCGCGGGCGCTTTCCGGATAGGCCGAAAGGAAATTTTGCAACACCGAAATGGCTTGTGCATACTGTCCTTCAAAATAAAGATTTTTGGCGCGCTCAAATTCTATCAACTCCAGGTTTTTATCACCGGGATTGGCCTGCTTATAGGCCGTAAGATATTTATCGAATTCCTGGCCACGCCCGGCCAGATTCAGGGACTCCTGAAGCAACGGAAGCGCCTGCTGGGCAACAGGATGTGCGGGGAACTGCTGGATAATGGCAATGTAGTCGGTTGCTGCTTTATCATACTGTTTCAGGTTGTACCACGATGCAGCCCTTCGCAAATAAGCAAACGGCAGGAAGCGAGAACCCGCACCCTCACGGATGAGTTGCGAAAGACCATCAGCAGCAGCCTGATAATTTCCCTGTTCGATATCGAACTGCGCGCGCTGATATAAGGCTTCTTCCCGGTAAGTTGAACGCGGATATAGAGACAGTAACAGGTTAAACTGATTTCGGGACTCGGAATAATTTCGCAAGATGCCATTGATTACTCCCTGCTGAAACAGGAGATAATCGTCTTCAGCCGAACCCAGCTGACGTGCGCGGTTGTAATTTGATAAGGCCTCATTATACGACTTGGTGGCATACAAACAATCAGCCAGGCGAATTACGCCATCGGTGTACATGGGCGTTCCACGGGTAGCTTTCGTTACATAATTCCGAAACATGGGTAACGCCTGATCGTATTGACGGGCATTAAACAATACGTAACCCAGTCCGTAATAGGCTCTCAGCAGGATATCCTGCTGAGCAGATTTTTCCAGGCGCAAAACCATTTGGTATTTAGCCCGGGCTTCCTCGGTTTTCTTTAGCATACTAAGCGCTTCCCCGCACCAGAAGGCAGCCTGTGCGGCATAGTCGGTGCGCGGTGCATCGGCAAGCGACTTCTCAAAATATTGAACGGCCCCGGCATAATCCTCTTTGTTAAATAATTCCGCTCCTTTCAGGAAGGTAGCCTTTTGATACGCCTCGCGCACAGCCGCATTACGTGCCGGCAAGGCTTCAATGTATTCAATAGCCTTATTGTAATTGTTGCCGTTAACATAAGCCTGAGCCAGTAATTCCCTGGCTTCCTGTTGGTATCTGCTTTGCGGGTATCGGGCAATAAATTGTTCAAACTCACGTATGGCATCATCGGCTTGTCCCGTTTCGTAGGTAACCTTTGCCAAGTAAAAGGTGCTTTCTTCAATCAGCTGTTTATCATCGGGATGTTTGCGCGCATAATCGAATGCATTACGGGCAAGCGTTTTGTTACCCTGACGCACATATAAAATGCCAAGGTAGTACGAAGCATAATAGCTTACTGTGTCGGTAACTGAGGCCGCAGCCTTCAGCCAGGTAAAAGCCTGATTTTCCTGGCCCAGCATATAACTGGCGTGTCCTGCGCGAAAAAGGGACACCGCAGGCGCTTTACCGGCATTGTTTTTTAAGTAGGTATCGTAAGCGGATATGGCAGCCTGATAATTGCGTTTAAAGTACAAAGCATCTGCGGCAAAGAGGGCGATGTCGGAAAAAGAGCTAATAGCAGAGGAACGGGGCTGTAAGGATTGGTAGTATGCCAACAAGTCGTCATATCGCTTTAGGTGATAATAGCATCCTGCAATCAATACCGGAACCACGTTGGCATAGGAGGAATTTGACTCAGCTCGTTTCAGATCGGGTAAAGCCTCTTCATACTTACCTTCCGAGTATGAAATGAAGCCGGCATAATAGCTGGCTGCTACGGCATACGATGAGTTTTGAATCTTTACATAATTAAACTGCTTTTGGGCGTCAGTCAGTTTTTTTTGTGAAAACAAACTATACCCCCACTTGAACCGGGCCTCATTTTGCTGATCGCGCGAAAGCGCATCAAAGCTTACTTTGCTGTAATAGTTTGATGCTTTGGAGTAGTTTTTTTCCTGATAAAAAAAATTAGCCAGCTCGAAGTAACCGAGTGCTGCACGCGGATGGGCCGGATACTGGTCCATAAACTCTTCCATCCGTTTTTCGCCATCGGCATGACCCAGTTGCAGTGCGCAGAAAGCCAGTTGGTAAGTAGCTTCTGTTCTTCGGATGTCATTGACTTCGGTAACCTCAAGAAAATTTTCGAACACCCGGCGGGCCGCACCAAAGTTTCGATGCTGAGTCAGTTCAAGACCTTTCCGATACAGTTCGTCGGCACGTCCACGCGATAGCTGGTCTTGTGCCGACAGAAAGAGCGGCAAAGTCATGAAGAAAGCGAAGGCATAACGAAACATCTTATCGGTTAAAACACCTGTAGGTAAAAAATATTGTAAATGGCGCACCAAAAAAAGTTTAAAAAATTGCCCGAACAATCGCTTCAAAGTTAAACAGAATTAACGGATTGCAAACGAAATGCATTGCCTGTCATGGCATCAATCGGAAAACCAGTTCGCGAAGTAATTGCCCTTCCGATGCTGCACCACTATCCACTCCCTTGAGCTTCAAATCAGTTTCGCATAGCAAACGCATATTATCCAGTAGCTTTTGAGTTGAATACTTAGTTAATGCCATACTATAATCACGAGCTGCATATAGATTGATTTTCAATGTATTTACAATAGTTCTCTCATCTTTTTTTTCAAGTTTTGAGGC